>JBGQGY010000090.1:0-16016 GCA_041497675.1 bacterium
CCGTCGCCGCCCACTGCGGGCGGTGTCACTCTGAGCAGGGGTTTCTGGTGTGGCTGCGGCAACTCCAGGCGGGCAACCCCGGACTCATCGTCAAGCCCGATGGGTCGCCGGCGGATGTGCCGTATCTTGCGAGTCTCGGGCTGACCCGGTTCAGCGTGAGACCGCAGACCTGCACCACGTGTCATCAGACGGACTACAGTGTGCGCCAGGTTGCGACGACCCCGATGCTGCCCGCCGGATTCCGCGCGATTGGCGTGGGGCTGGGCGCGCAGTGCATGCTCTGCCATAATACCCGGAACGGCGCCGCCATCTGGAACCAGGCCGATCCTGGGCGATATACGGCCCCCCACGTCGCGGCTCAGGCCGACGTGATCATGGGAAAGAACTCCTACTTCCTGGACTACGGGAACAATTTTATCTCGCCGCACGCGAGCTTTACCGGTGACTCGTGCGTGACCTGTCACATGCGCTTCAGCAAGGAGCCACACACGTTCAAGGTCGATCCGGCGGCCGTCTGCTCGCGCTGCCATGGCGCCGACATGAACGCGTCCCGCGTGCAGGGCTCTACCAAGGCGCAGCTCAATGAACTGGAACGGGCCATCAAGGCCAGGATCATGGGTGCCAAAGAGCGGATTCGGGTCGTCCGAGCCTGGGATCCCAAATCCGACAACTACACCGACAGCGTGCAGGTCGATCCGGCGTCGATCGCCTCGGTGGACCTGCAGGAGATCCACGGACAGCAGGGCGTCAAGCTAAACCTGAGCGGCGGGCGCGCGCTTTACGCCGAGATGGGTGGACTCAATGATGCCTCCGGCCGGCCGTCGTTTGCCACCAGCGACCCGGTCGTACGGGCAGGCTGGAACTACTACCTGATCCACGGTGACGGCTCATTCGGCGTGCACAACCCGCGGTTCGTCCGGCAGGTGATCCTGACCACGCTGGACGCGCTGAAGTAGAACCGGCGGACGACTATGAGGGGGGCGCCGGGCCGGGCAGGGCCTTTACCTTGAGATAGAGGCCCAGCGCCAGTACTGCCAGCACTGCCAGCGCCAAGACGAGCCCCCGCCGCCGGAAGTCGATCTCGGCCAGACCGGCCCGCCCCAGGTCGGCGGCCCGCTGGCTGAGTCCTACGCCTTCGGTCGCCGCGGTCTGGACTTCTCGGAGCGACAGGCTGTGCACCAGGTTGCGCGCCATGATGAGCTGCGTCTGCGCATCGCTGAGGGGTAGCTTCGCGTCGGTCATGTCCATGCCCGCGTTTTCGGCGCGGGCCACAACCTCAGACGCCGAGGCCATGCTGCTCTTGAGGTCTTCCAGCGCCGTCCGGATGGTTTTCGCGGCGGTTCCACCCTTACTCGTCTCGGTATGACACTGGACGCAGACGGCCGGCGCGGTTGCTCCCACCATGGCATCCGACGGCTGGACGATCCGGTGATTGCTGTGGCAGACCGTGCACTGCGGGAGCCCCATGGCCTGATAGGCTGCTTTGTGGGGGCTGCGAACGAAGAGGTCGCGCTGTGAGCTGTGGCACTGCGCGCAGACGTTGGCGACCGACGAGACGCCCGGTGGCACAGCGCCATGGTTGCCGTGGCAGTCGTTGCAGGCCGGTGCTTGTTTGCTGCCCCGCTTGAGCAACGCATCTGCGTGGATGCTGGCCCGATACTCGGCGTACTGCGTCGTGGCGATCCCGTAGGGCTTCATGTACTGCGCGTCGGCGTGACAGCGCGCGCAGGTGGCCGGCACGTTCGTCCGAAACACGGGCGACTTGCTATCGGATACGGCCAAGATCGGGTGTACACCATGGCAGGAGATACAGGTGGCCACCCGCGTGTCCCCCTTCGCCAGCTTCTGGCCGTGGACGCTGGTGAGGAAACGGGCGACCTCATCGGTCGGGATCTTCGGGTTGAACTTGCGCATCACTTCTGGGTTGGAATGACAACTCCCGCAGAGCGCCGGGAGTTGCGCGGGCTTCGGCTTGCCCACGAATCCCTTCTTGGGATCCATCGCCTCCATGCCCGGAGCCTTGGGATCGCCCCCATGGCAGGCCGAGCACGAGAAGCCGCGCTTCACGTGGATGTCGTCGGCGATGCGCAGCGCCGGCGCGGCCAGGCGCCCTCCGAGGTTGCGATGGCAGTCGATACAGCTGTCAGATGGCGCGGTCTGGGGCGCTGGAGTGACCGGGGACGCGGGAGGAGCCGCCGGCGAGGCCGGCGCCGCGGGGGTCGACTGCGGACGGACAACCCAGAGTCCCCCGACCATCAGTGCCAGGAGTGCCCACCGCGTGAAGAGGCGCATCGCTCCCTACGGGACCAGGTATCCGTAGATCGTCATTCCGGCCATGTACAACACGGCGAACACGGCTATGACCAGGGCGATCCGGCGCGCCCGCGTTTTCTGGTCTCCGCGGTCCAGCAACGGGACGGCCAGCAGCGCCAACGCGGCCAGCGTGAAGCCGAGGATGCCCAGGCGCTCGCCCTCAATGCCCAGCACGTGCGAGGGGATCAGTTTGAGAGTCTGAAACATGAACACGAAGTACCACTCGGGCCTGATACCCGCGGGGGCGGGCGCGAGCGGATCCGCCTTCTCGCCCACCGGCCACGGCAGCAGCACCGCAAGCACGGCCAGCACGCCGATCGTTATCACCCAGACGATCGCCTCTCTCAACGCGAACTGTGGGACAAACGGGTGCGCCCGACCCGGTCCTCGCTCGTCTGCACGGCTCATCCCGTGCAACTGCACAAGGAAGATATGGAGCGCGAGGGTGATCCCTATGAGTGCCGGCAAGATCGCCACGTGGATGCCGAAGAAGCGGCTCAGCGTGGCTTGCGTGACGTCCTCGCCGCCGCGGAGCAACACGAGCAGGACGTGGCCCACCACAGGCACCGCGCCGACGATTTCCGTCCCAACTTTCGTCGCGAAATAGGCCAGCGTGTTCCACGGCAGCAGGTAGCCGGTGAAGCCGAAGCCGAGGGTGAGAAAGAGCAGGAGCGCACCCGACATCCATGTGAGCTCGCGGGGGCGGCTGTACGCGCGCACAAAGAACGACCCGAACATGTGGGCGAAGACCCAGAAGACCATCAAGTTGGCCGCCCAACTGTGGATCGACCGCACCAGCCATCCGAAGGGCACCTTGGCCATGATGAACCGCACGCTCTCGTGCGCGGCTTCGGCCGTCGGCCGGTAGTACATGAGCAGGAGGAGTCCGGTGACCACTTGGATGAGGAACAAGAACAGCGTGATCCCACCGAAGTAGTAGACATACCAATGGCGGTTGATCGGAACGCTCTTGTGGCGCAGGAAGTCGTCGGCGGCACGCCACTTGAGCCGATCCTCGAGCCAAGTACCGAGACTCATGGGCGCGGCTAGGCTGTGCGGGTGACGACGATGTCGTTCCCCTTGACCGTCACACCGAACTCCGCGAGCGGCCTGGGCGGCGGGCCCGACAGTACCTGCCCGCTCAGCGGATCGTAATGACCGTCGTGGCATGCGCACCAGATGTGCCCGAAGTCGCCCCGGTACTGCACCGTGCAGGACAGATGCGTGCACACGGCGCTGAAGGCTTTGTAGGTGCCCTGCGAGGTGTGCACGAGGAGCGCCGGCTTGCTACCGAAGAGGAAGACTTTGCCCGAGTTCGGCTGCACGTCACCCACCTTGGCGGCCACGATGCTCCCCGCTGAGACTTCCTTGACCTGAGGCGGGATCAAGTACCGGATGAGAGGATACAGGACCGTGCCGGCGAGGGCGGCCAGGCCGGCGCCGAGCAGATAGTCGGCCAGCGTTCTGCGGGTGATCCGCGGGGCTTTCACCACACGTGCCCTGTTCTAGGCCTTGACCACCCTGACCTTCGTATCGTAGAAGACCGCACTCCCCCCGATCTGGTCGGTGAGGCAGGTATTCGCAAGCTGAGGGTCGGTGCGGAAGACGGCATTCGCGTGAACCCCGGTCCGCCGGCGCGGATCGCCCTTGACGACCCGTCCGTCAATGACGACATCGGAAGCGCCACTGGCCCAGTGCCCGTAGCCGACTGCGAAAGTGATGACGCCGGGCCGAATGCCTTCGGTGAGTTTGATCTTGCCGACGATCGGAATCCGCCGGCCGTTTTTCAGGTCCCACTCACCGCGCGGGTTCGTCGCTGATGAGATCCGCACACGGTCACCGTCGTTGAGGTTCCGCGCTTTCGCATCCTTCGCGTGCATGTAGATCAGGTTCTCCGGCAGGATGCTCGTCAGCCAGTAGTTGGTGATCGTTCGGCTCTTCGTGTGGAGGATGACGCGGTTCGTAATGAGGTTCAGATCGTAGCCCGCTGCGTCGTCGCGAATGGGCCGGCCCTGGCTGTCCGCCACGGGATGATACCCAGGGGTCCCAGAGAAGTACTTGCCGCTGAACGCGTTCTTGCTCGTGGCCACCTTCTCGAGGTAGAGGTTGACCAAGTTGCCGTAGTGACCTCGCAGCTTCTCGCCGTCGAAGGCCCCCTCGTATTCCATGAAGCGACCGCCGCGGTTCAGGACGTACACGATCTTCTTCCACCAGCGCTCGCCCGCGGCCGCCCGCCAGCGGTCTGGATCGAAGACCGATCTGGGCAGATGCTGACGGGCCGCCAGAAAGATGCGTTCCTCCTCCGGGGAGGCGTCTGGCACCTCGTCCCCGGCCCGGTCTCCGAACGCGACGTTCGCCGCTTCGCGAACGTAGAAGTCATCGGGCCGCAGGAGGTCTTGCCCGGGGCCGAACGCGTCGTTGCCAAATCCCGGAAGTCCGAGTTTCTCGGCGATCCCCAGCATCAACGCTTCAAACGACGCCGGCATCTCCTCGCCGAAGACACGCACTGACCGCGTCAGGGGCGCGATGACGGGGCTGTAGGCCGGCGCTACCTTGGGGAGCACGCTCGGGTGCGTCCCGTGGAAATCCCACCGCTCGAGGTAGGTGACGTCGGGGAAGATGTAGTCGGCGTACATGGACGTCGGTCCGATCAAGATGTCACTGGCGATGACCAGCGGGATCTTGGTGGGATCGGCCAGGATCTCGATGTTGGTATGACCCGCCGGCAGCGAGTAGGTGGGCGCGGCCGTGTACAACAGGACGATCTTGATCGGGTAGGGATAGCCTTCGGCCGCCGACGGCAGGGTCTCCTGGTAGATGTCGCTCGCCATGGGGTACCACTGGCGCTTCGCCGGGTAGCCTTTGAACAGGGTCGAGTCTTCGTACTTCTCCTCCGTCCGGATCAGTGGCGTGCCAAACGGGGTGTTCCGGTTGGGGTGCATCGAGCGGACGTTGAACGGCGCGCCGGGCCGGCCACCGGCCTGGTCGTAGGCGCTCGCCCACGCCGATCCGCCCCTCCAGTCATAGTTGCCCACGAGCGTATTCAATGCGTACCACGTGAAGCAGTTGTAGAAGCCGTTCGTATGCTGGCTGCAGCCGCGGTGGAGATCGACGGCGGCCCGCTTGCCGTGGCTGGTGAACTCCTTGGCCAGTTCAACGATGTCCTCTGCGGACACACCCGCCAGCGCGGCCCAACCGGCGATGGAGCGCATGCTCGCCTCCTCGTACAGGAGCTGCATCGCGCTCTTCGCCTGGATGCCGCCGACGAATGTGTCGACCAGCAGGTCGCCCTCGACTGTGGTGCGGGTGTCGTAGGGATCAACGGCAACCGGCCTCCCATCCTTCAGGACGACGAAGAGATCGCGGTCGGAGAGCCCGACCTCAGACGCCCGCAGAAACTTCCCAGGGTGTCCCTCCTCGATCTTCACCAACCATGAGGCGTTGCTCCACGTCGGTTCGCCGTCGGCCGTGGCCGCGGCACGGTTGGCATTGGCCAGGTACTTCGAATCGAACCGCCGTTGCTCGATGACCCACCGGATCATGCCGAGCGCGATAGCGGCCTCGGTGCCTGGCTTGTTGGGCAACCACTTCCACGCCTTGCTGGCCGACCGCGAGAATCGGGGATCGACGACCGCGATCTTGAGGCGACCGGTGACGATACCTTTCGTCAGCTTGCCGGCGCGCAGCGGCGGGCCGTAGTTGGCTTCCAGGGGATTGGCGCCGACGAAGATGAGAAACTCGGCGTGCTCCGTGTCCGCCTGCCAGTAGAACTTGCGGCCCCCGGTCCATGTGCCGCCGCTGTATTGGTCGCTCATCGCCTTGCCTGTGAAGTAGAGCGACCCCTGGCAGACCGTGGTGTGGCCGAGCCGGTTGATCGTCCCGAAGGCGTCGCCGGCGAACCGGGTCACGAAGTCGCCGCGGCCGCCCTTCTCCCGACCCTTCCAGTAGACGAACTGGTTGTTCTTGGGCCCGAGATCCGGATGGTCGGGGTCGATCAGCGTGTGGAGATGATCCCGGTACTTGCGCTTGAACTCCTCGACGGTCATCCTTTTCTGCTTGACCACCGCGACATCCGCCGCCATCGACCGGGCCACGTTCGGGTCGCGGAGTGCGTACACGTCCTTGAAGCCTTCAATCACACGGTTCTCCTCGCCAGGGATATTGGCGAAGAGCCGGCCGCCCGTGACGATCTCGCTGATGGCCTGATCGAAGGGGATGGTCTTCCACTTGTTCGATCCTCTGGGACCGGCCCGCTTGAGCACCGTGCGGATCCGATATGGGTCGTAGACGGTCTGGATGCCCGCCTGGCCCTTGGGACAGATCGTCCCGGTCACAGGTGCCAGGTCTCCGATCGGCGTCGTGTAGGGAAGATGCGGAGCCATGGTCCACGGGCTCAGCGGATTGCCGTCGATCTTGACCGCCACGCCCCGGTCGAGGCTCACCTTGATCCCGCACCCCGTGTTGCACTGCAGGCAGACGGTGTAGAGGGTATTCTCCGGTTTGCCGTAGGGATACGCAGCAGTACCGTCCGCGGCCTCAGCAGGGAGTATGGTGCGCAGGGTGTTCGAGATCCGGCTGTAGGCAGCCGCGCCTCCGAGGAGGGCGGCCGAGGCGAACAACCCGCGGCGGCTTACCCTTTCCGATGTCTTCCGTGGCATGTCGCTCTCCCTCCCCTATCGGCCGTGGCAGGTCTGGCAGGATTCCGGCGTGCTGACTGGCATCGTCTGGCGCGAGGCTGCGCCAACGTAGAAGATCCTCGGCTCGGTGCCGCGGCTCTCGTTGACGCGCATCGTCTTCTCCCGCGACCGCAACTCAGACACCAGGCTCTCGATGTCGTTGGCGTCGCCGAAGTACATCGCCCCGCCGATGCACGTCGCCACGCACGCGGGCAGCAGGCCTGCCTCAATCCGCTGGAGGCAGAAGTGGCACTTGCGGCCGGCGCCGATGGGCAGCGCCCCGTCAATGCGGGTCCAGACCTTGCCGTATTCCACATGGGGACGCGTCTCGTAGGCCTGGCGGGCCGGGGTACCGTCGGTCCAGTAGCGACCCTCATCGAAGTAGAGCGCCTTGTAGGGACAGGCCTTCCGGGCTGCGACGAAAGCCTTCCGGCCAAACTTCTGGTAGTCGACGGTGACGATCCCGTCGGGACGCTTGGCCATCGAGCCGGGACTGACCGCGTTGGCGGCCGGGAGGCAGGGTGGCTTGTCGCACTGCTGGCAGTTCGTCGGCATGAATGACGCCTGCACGTTGGGGAACTCTCCGGATTCCACTTTGGGTACGGTCCGGTAGGAGACACCCGGCGGCAGGCCGTTCTCTGCGGTGCAGGCGACCGTGCACGCGTCGCAGCCGATGCACCGGCGGGCGTCGATGACCATGGCCCACTTGCGCTGCTCGACCGGTTTCGCCAGCGTTCGGTAGAGGTCGCGCTGCATCCTCACGATCTGATGCTCACCGGGTTTGGGATCTCGAATGGCCGTCGGCACAGGAGGAGCGGCATTCGCCTGTCGTCGCGGGACCGCCCCGGTCAGGACACTCACACTGCCCAGAGCAATCGCAGCCGAAGTGCCCTTCTTGAGAAAAGCGCGCCGCTTCATGGGCGGCGCCTCCTGAACTGGGCCTGCAGTTTCCCTCGCCACCTTGGCACCTCCGGATACAACAACTGCCGACGATGCACGTCAGACGACCTGTACATCGTCCAAGGGACTGCGGGTAGTGGACTTGTAGTACTTTCGAGCCAATGCTACCTTGGGGTACTCCGCCCAAGGTATCGGACGTTGAGAGGATTTTCGGATCGCTCGGTCCGAGGGAGCAGCGCTTCTCGCAAATTCCTGACAGGGGCAATCAACCACTTTCTGACTCCCAATCAAATCGGGGCAGATGGGCTCAAGATCGGTCGGTGGACTGATGACAGGGGGCACCGGGAGCGCTAATATGCTTATGAGCGCATATAAGCATAACCTGGTCAGGGCCGGTGAGGCGGACACACCTGTACCTTGGCGGAGGGAGGAGCGACTATGAACTGCTACGAGTGCGCGTTGGCCAACGAGACGGTTGCGGCCGTCGCGGTTTGCGGGCACTGCGGGGTTGGGCTCTGTCTCCAGCACTT
This sequence comes from bacterium, assembly GCA_041497675.1. Lineage (GTDB taxonomy): Bacteria > Sysuimicrobiota > Sysuimicrobiia > Sysuimicrobiales > Humicultoraceae > JBGPNN01. Next base: position 8,420 of record JBGQGY010000090.1, read on the forward strand.
GCGCAAGGCGCAGGTGTACCGTGTCGGTGGCACCCTTTACGGCTGCGAGCATCAGCTCGCCGAGGTTGGCCGACCGTGGCTCGGTGCGAATGCCGCTGAGCCGTCCGGTCGTAGATCGCTCGGCCCGAGGGAGCAGCGCTTCTCGCAAATTCCTGACAGGGGCAATCAACCGCTTTCTGACTCCCGATCAAATCCGAGGGCAGACGGGCTCAAGATCGGTCGGTGAACTGATGACAGGGGCACCGCGACGTTAGTGTGTGAATGAGCGCATACAAGCATTACCCTGGTTATGAGAGCGATCGTTGAGGCCTTTAAGGCTCTTTCCGACCCGACGCGGGTCAGGGTCATCGCCTTGCTCGCGGAGGTGCCGGACGGTGCCTGCGTATGCGAGCTCGTGGACGCCCTGCGGCTTCCTCAGTATCAGGTGTCCAGGCATCTGGCTGTGCTGCGCGCCGCGGCCCTGGTCGATACGCGTCGGAAAGGGACGTGGGTCTTCTACGGGATGCGGGCCGACCTGCCTGAGCCTGTTGCAGGTATCGTAGGCGCCGTTGGCGGGGGAACCCCGGATGAGGTCATGACTGAGGATCGCCGGCGGCTTCGCCAGCGGCTGCAACTGCGCGAGGATGGGGCCTGTGTGGTGGGATATGATCCAGTGCGATCGTTCCGAGAGATCATCCCGCTCCGACTGGTGCCCGCGACGAAAGGGAGGTCAAGCCGTGCCTGACACCGACAAGGTTACCATTGAGGTCTTCGCCCCTCCGATGTGCTGCCGTGGGGGGGGTGCGGCCCGACGGTCGATCCGGCCCTGCTGGACATCAGCGAGACTCTGGTCCGCCTGAAGCGGCAGCACGACGGGCAGGTGGCGGTCGAGCGTTACATACTGCTCCACCAGGCCGGCAAGTTTCATGCAGGCGGCGCCGGTGATGGCGATCCTGCGCTCACAGGGGGCGGGGACGCTGCCCATGACGTTGGTTCGGCGACCGGATTGTCGCTATAGGGCGATACCCTCGTATCAAGAACCGGCGGACGCCGTGGCGGCGGGTCCGTAGCCAATATGGAGGATTGGATTGAGCGTTCCGCAAGATTCGAACCGTACTGGCCGGAGTTGAGTCAGTTCGTGCTCTTCTCCGGAAAGCGCAGAGTCGGGAAGACAACGATGGCCGTGGCGACAGCGTGCACCACCGCAACGGGGCAGATGGTGGCTCTCAAGCAGACGCTGGCCGAACAATTCGGCATTCGCTACGTCACGATTCAGATGGAAGCGGTAAATTGCGGCAGGGGACGGTCGCGCGCGGGGGAACGGTGGCACGATGGACCTAGCTCACGTGTGCGCCTACTGGGAGGCAACGTTGTCCGATGCGGAAGAAAACCACGGCTGACCTGGCTCCACGTCCCGAAGGTGCGAGTAAGTCGCGAGAGACGTTGCTTACCCCGATAGTAGCGGCGAGAAAGACCCTCGGTCCGTTCGAACGGTATCTGAGCATCTGGGTCGGCGCGTGCATGGTTGTCGGGGTCTTCCTGGGGAAACTGCTGCCCGCGCTCACCGATGGGCTCCGGCGGCTGGAGTTCGGTGCGGGCAGCCAGATCAACCTCCCGATCGCGGTCCTCATCTGGCTAATGATCATCCCGATGATGATGAAGGTCGACTTTGCCGCAATCCGGAACGTCGGCAGGCGGCCGCGAGGGCTGTTCGTGACCCTCTTTGTCAATTGGTTGGTCAAACCGTTCTCGATGGCGTTCATCGCGTGGCTCTTCTTCCGCCACATCTTCGCGGCTTGGATCGCCCCCACTGAGGCGGACCAGTATATCGCCGGGGCCATCATCCTGGCCGCGGCACCCTGCACCGCCATGGTCTTTGTGTGGAGTTATCTCACGGACGGCGACCCCGGCTACACACTCATGCAGGTCTCCGTCAACGATCTCATCATGCTCGTTCTCTTCGCGCCCATCGTGCGATTTCTCGTCAGCGGTGCCTCTTCGCTCGAGGTCCCTTTGCGGGTGCTGCTGTACTCGGTCGGCATCTTTATCGTGATACCGCTGGTGCTGGGCGCCTGTCTCCGAAGCTGGTTCGTCCGGCGGCGCGGCGTGGTGTGGTTCACCGAGGCGCTGCTGCCCCGCTTTGCACCGGTCAGCATGATGGCATTGCTCGCCACGCTGGTCCTGATCTTCGCCTTCCAGGCCGACAATATCACGAGCAAGAGCCTCCACGTGATCTTGATCGCGATTCCCATTCTTATTCAAGTGTATTTCAACTCCTCGCTGACGTACGGCCTGATGAGGCTGTTCCGGGTTCAGCACGCGATTGCTGCGCCGGGCGCGTTGATCGGGGCAAGCAACTTCTTCGAGCTTGCGGTCGCAACAGCCATCGCCCTCTTCGGCCCCGGCTCGGGCGCCGCCCTGGCCACCGTCGTCGGCGTCCTGATTGAGGTTCCGGTGATGCTCTCAGTGTGCTCGGTGTGCAACCGCACCCGGCACTGGTTCCCGGCCGGTACCGGCGAGGCGGCAATCAGTCCTTGAGGGAAAGGCCCGGCCTACGACGAACAAAATCCACCAACGTGCAGAGGCAGCGGATCCTTTTCCTGTGCACCCATAATTCTGCCCGCTCACAGATGGCGGAAGGTCTGCTCCGGACCGCGGCCGGCGACCGCTTCGAGGTTCACAGCGCAGGGACGATCGCGACATCCGTGCGACCGGAGGCCATCCGGGTGATGGCCGAACTCGGCATCGACATCACGGGCCACGAAAGCAAGACTGTCGACCGTTTCCTGAAGCAACCGTTCGATTGGGTGATTACGGTCTGCGATGACGCGGCGGAAGCCTGTCCGATGTTTCCTGGCCCGGGACATCTGTTACATTGGTCGCTGCCCGATCCCGGCGCGGTCCAGGGCAAAGAGAATCAGCGGTTCGCGGTGTTTCGGGGGGTGCGGGATCGGTTGCGCCGGCTAATCACCGACTTCATCACCCAATACGGCAGTGGGACATTCGTGCCGTGAGCCATGGCCTCCTCGGGCCGCTGCGCCCTCGTCGTGGTCGGACCGATGAACGCCGCCCGGGTTTGCCGGGGAGGTATGAGCCTGTCCCCAGCGCAGTACGTGAAGGAAACTTGGAGAGTGAACAAACTCGACATGACTGGCGTATTGCTCCGAATTGCGGGGGAATCTCTCCGAGGCGCTAGTCGGTTGGGGACTCGCCTTCGGCCTGCGCCTCGGGGGGGGATGGTGGAGGCGCGAGCCCGCGTGCTTCCAGGTCCTCGAACTCCCCCGCGTGTTCGTGACGCAGCCGTTCCACGGGGATCCTACCAGTGAACATCGCCGGATCCATAGGGAAGATGTTCGGCCGGAAGTGCGCGTTGTAGAAGTGCCAGATGATCACGGCAAACAGCGCGAGAAGCGCTTCGCCGCCGTGCACAACCCGCGAGGCTGGAATGACGACCCCCGGAAGCCACCGGGTCACGATGATCGGGAACCACATGATCAGTCCGGTGGCGACCATCAGCGCCGTGCCCCACACGACCGCCCAGTACTCGAACTTCTGGCGGTAGTCGAACCGGCCGAAGCGGGGACGTTCGCGTCGACGGCCCGCCAGAAAGACGGCATCGTCGATCAGATCCCGCACGTCCGCACGTGAGAAGTGCATGTCGTGGCGCCGCACGGGCCGCTTCCGGCCGGCCACCACGGCTACAAGGTGGTACAGCCCCTGTGCGATGAGAATCACCGCGAGCGTCCGGTGAATGCGCCGGGTGGTCTCGATCCCGCCGAACATAGCGATCAGCCGCCCGGCCCAGTCGGCAGCCGAGTACTTCTGCGGCAGACCCGTCAGCGCCAAGATGTTGAACGATAGCAGCAGCACAAAGTGCTCAACCCGCTGCGCCAGCGAGAACCGTTCGACCGTGGGCTCTCCCCGGCGCATCATGCCCGCCCACCCCATCGGGTCACGGCCCAATGCCAGAGATCCAGCCCCGTCAGGACGACGAGCACACCGACGACGCCCGGAATGAGGATGAGGTAGAACAGCTGCGCCAGGTAGACGAGCGTCGAGTGGCGCAGGCTCGGTATCCGATGCTCGGTCCAGGCCGTCGCGAAGAGCGGGCCGGCTTTGGCGTGGCACCGGCGGCAGGTGGTCAGGACATTGGCCGGCGCCACCGGCGATTCGGGATCCGCCACGCGCCTGACGGCGTGGGCGGTGTGGCAGTCGTAGCAGACCGCCGATGGCGACCGGACGGCGGGCGTGACCAGACGGTAGAGCCTCGTGGTCACACCGTGGAACTCTTCGACGTAGGCCTGGTAGACGGGACGTAGCCCGTACCGCCGCATCACCGCGTCGTCGGCGTGGCAGTTGCCGCAGGTCTCGGGGATGCTGTTACGGAAGGCTGCCGACTTGGGTTTGATGACTGCGTGGGTCGTGTGGCAGGACGTGCACAGCGGGACGTCGCCCAGGCCCATCCGCAGGCCCCGGCCGTGGACGCTCAGCTCATACATCTTGGACTGGTCCGCGTGACAGGTCGCGCAGACCTGCTGGGCCACGACTCGATAGGATCGGCGCGAGGTGGCCGTCCGGGCCGGATGAGGATACCCAGTGTGGGTCGTGTGACAGGTCGTGCAGGTGAAATCTTTGTGGACGGACGCCGCGAATTTCTTGGAATTGATCGTGACGTCCAGCGCTCCGTCAGGGAAGGTGATCGCGGTCCCTTCGACCTGATGACACGCCAGGCAGGCTTCGTTATCCTGTGCGACGGCTGGCTGTGGGGAACCGAGTATCCACGCGGCGACAAGCAGGATCAGCCAGTACACTCAGGCCCCCTTGCGGCAGGCGTCACGTCCAGGATAACGAACGTCACTGCCTCCGACAATAGGAACTCTGCCTGCGACGCCTACCGTCCGTATAGGACGACGTAGGTTGCGTAGAGGCCGGCGCCGGTCAGGGTGCCGCCCAGCAGCATCGCCGCACTGTTGATGATCGCCCAGAAGGCGTTGCAACCGCGCAGCCGGCGGCCGCAATGCACCACCAGGAAGGTCCCCACGGCGACCAGCGACCAGAACACCAAGAACGCCAGCGCGATGCCGATCGGATGCATTGTCCACCCTCCCTCAGGCCGCCTGATGAGTCAGGCTGCCTTCGATGACACTCACGAGCTCCCTGACGGTTGTCGCAGGAGCCCGCCGTCCCTCGAGCACAAGCACCGCTTCATCCGCGAGGTCCATGGCCACGACTTTGAGATGCGCCCCGCCACCCATCAGCCTCACCACGGCATCCGGATGCTGCTCCTCGGTCTCGCGGTCGACCAGGATGACGTCGGGATGGTGCGCATCCACGCAGCGATACACAGCATCCGCCGATCTGGCAATCGCCACGACATCCAGATCTTCCCGATGCGCCAGGCTCCGCATGGCCCTGACGAAGACGGGTTGATTGGACCAGATCAATAGCCGGCAGCGCATCGTTGGTCTCCTCTCAATCTCGACGATAGACCAGTGTGCCGGTGTATCCAATCGCTGCTTGGAGCCATGCGGGGGAGGAAGTTTGGGGCGCGCCTCTAGTTCCTTCGGACTACGACTCTGGTGGGGTGATGATACCTTCCCGGAGGGCGTACATGACCGCCTGGACACGATTCTGCAGGTGGAGTTTTTCGAGGATGTTCCGCAGGTGGTTCTTCACGGTATTTTCAGAGATCTGGAGGTGCCGCGCGATCTCTTTGTTGGCGTCTCCCCGAGCCACGAGCTCGAGCACCTGCCGCTCGCGGGCCGTGAGCGTCGGGCCCGGTCGCGGCGTGGGGTTGGCAAATTCGTGAAGGATCTTGGCCGCCATGGGCGGCGCAAGGGGAGCCTCGCCGCGCTGGACCTGTTGGAGGCAGGCGATCAGATCGTCGGGGTCAATGTTCTTGAGCAGGTAGCCCTGCGCTCCGCCCTTGACGGCGGCAAAGAGATCCTCCTCGCTCTCAGAGACCGTCAGGATCACAATACGCACGTGTGGCATTTCCTCTTTGATCCGGCGGGTGGCTTCGAGGCCGCCGATGCCCGGCATCCGGACGTCCATGAGAATGACGTCCGGCATCAATTCCCGAGCCCTGTCGATCACCTGCTGGCCGTCGCCGGCCTCCCCGACGACCTCGATATCATCTCGGCCGGCCAACAGCCCGGCCAGGCCCCGGCGGAAGAGCACGTGGTCGTCGGCCAGCAGCACACGGATCTTCTCGGTCACTGCTCCTCCTCACGCACCGCAAATCTCGCTCACGCGACCGGGACCACCAGCGCCACCGTGGTGCCCTGTCCCGGCGCGGAGGTCACCTCCAGAGCGCCCCCGATGCTCTCGGCGCGCTCGCGCATCGTCTCCAGACCGAACCGCTCGCCCGTTTCCGCCCGCACGGCCGCGATGTTGAACCCGCACCCGTCGTCGGTCACCCGCACCAGAAGCCGATCGTCTTCGGCCGCGAGCGTCACGGTCACGGCGCCGGCCCGGGCGTGCTTGCGAACGTTGGTCAGCGCTTCCTGGACGATCCGAGTCACCTGGACTGCGGCCACGGCGGGCAGCGGCGGAATCGGATCCCGCACATCGTAGACTACCGGCAGTCTGGTCTGATCGCGGAACAGGCTGATCTGTGTCCTGAGCGCCGTCACGAGGTCTTCCCGCGCCCCGGAGATTTTCAGTCCCAGGATAGCATGGCGGACCTCATCGTAGGCGTCACGGATCGTTTGACGCATCTGGGCCAACTCTTCCCCGGCCTCGCGTGTTCTCCCGGCTGTGACCAGGTCTTCGACAATCTTGGCCTTGAGGTTGAGGAACCCTAAGCTCTGCCCAAGACTGTCGTGCATCTCGCGTCCCAGCCGGTCACGCTCCTCCAGGATCGCGAGGCTCTGCACCTGCTCGTACAGGCGCGCGTTCTCGATAGCGATGGCCGCCTGATTGGCCATGCGGCTCAGCAGGTGGACATCGTCGTCGCTTGTCGGCTGCACCCGGCGGAAGGCGATGACCAGCGTCCCGATGGTCTTGCCCCGGGTCGCGATCGGCACTGCCGCGTGTGTCCGCAGTTCTTCGTGCCGAACCAGAGGATCGAGCTCGTGCGTAATGTGCGAGTTGGTGAGGTAGTCGTCGACTACCAGCGGCTGACCGGTGAGCATGACCTGACCGGCGACGCCTTGCCCGGGCGCGAGTTCCGCACCCATCAGCGCGTGTCCGCGGAGGCCGCTTGCCGCGCGCATGATCAGCCGGCCGCGGCCCTCATCCAACAGGCTCAGCATCGCCGCGTCGGCGCCCAACAACTCGCGGGCGCTGGCCACAACCATGTCGAGGACCCGCCCGACATCGGACAGGATGGTAATCTCGGTACCCAGGCGGTAGAGGGCTTCGGCTTCCCGGCGTCTTTCGGCTGTCTCCTGGAACAGCCTGGCGTTCTCGACCGCCACGCCCACCTCCTGGGCCACGGTCGACAACAGGTTTGATTCGGCCTCGGCATAACGTGCCCCGGGCCGTCCAACGATCGTCAGCTCACCGAGGAGCCGGTCCTTCGCCCGTACCGGCACTCTGATGAACGGCCTGGCGTCTCCTCCATCTGAGAACGCGATCACGCCGGCGGCCACAGCCCCGCGATCGAGCTTGCCAA
>JBGQGY010000091.1:0-15956 GCA_041497675.1 bacterium
GCGGTGAAAGGGCGCGGCGGCGTCCCGGTGGTCGAGGTGATCCACAGGTTCCCCCGGAATTCATTGCTGCTCTCATCCAGCCGGGCGAGAACGTAGAGAACGCGGCCGCCGTCGGGCGACAGCGCGGCGTCGTGTGGAAATCGAATCTTGAGGAGGTCTTCGAGCGCGATCGACCGGCGATCCATCAGATGTCCTCCAGCTAAAGAGGTGCGCAAGAGCGCGGATGCATGTTACGTTCTTGAGGAACCGCCCGGACCCCTGGCGATGACCGACTTTTCGGGAGGACGATGTGACTGCGCGCGGAGATGGAACGAACCGGTGTGGCTGGAGCACCTCGAATCCCCTGATGGTCGCGTATCACGACCGCGAGTGGGGCGTCCCGCTTCACAACGACGGGAAACTGTTCGAGTTGCTGGCGTTGGAGGCCATGCAGGCGGGGTTGTCTTGGAATGTGGTGCTGCAGAAACGCGACAATTTCCGCGGCGCGTTCCACGCCTTCGACCCCGAGCGCGTCGCGCGCTACACGGAGCGCGACATTCGCCGGCTCCTGGATGATGCCGGCATCATCCGGAACCGGTTGAAGATTGCGGCGACAATTGCCAACGCGCGTCTCTTTCTGGAGACGCGCGAGGCCAGTAGGACGTTTGATCGATACATCTGGCAGTTCGTCGGCGGGAAGCCGCTCGTCAACCGCTTCCGGCGTCTTTCCCAGGTCCCCGCGCGCACCAAAGAGTCGGACGCGATGAGCCACGACCTGCGACAGCGCGGCTTCAAGTTCGTCGGATCGACTATCTGCTACGCCTTCATGCAGAGCGCGGGTATGGTCAACGATCACCTGGTTGACTGTTTCCGCCACCGCGAGTGTCAGCGGCGGCCCGCGCGCTGAGTTGCAGTCTCTTGAAGCCGCGCGTGCTGCGCGGTAAGGTAGGGTTATGACACCTGCCGTGGCGACCCGTCCGTCCGTTGATTTGCGCGACACGCCGATCGTCACTATCGACCTGGACATCATGGAGGCCAACATCCAGCGCCTCCAGGAATACTGCGATGCGCATCACATTGGCAACCGTCCGCACATCAAGACGCACAAGATCCCGGCCATTGCCCGACAGCAGGTGGCCGCCGGCGCCCTCGGCGTCACCTGTCAGAAGCTCGGCGAGGCGCAGGTCATGCTCGACGCCGGCGTCACCAACATCCTGGTCACGTTCAACGTCCTGGGTGAAGCGAAGCTCGAACGGTTACGGGCGCTGACGCGGCGGCCAGGCGCGCGGATCAGCGTCGTGTGCGACAACGCGACTGCGGCACGGCAACTCTCATCGGCGTTCGCCGAGGCGCCCACGCCCCTCCCCGTGCTCGTCGAGTGCGACACCGGGATGGGACGCAACGGCGTGCAGACACCGGCCGAAGCCCTCGAGCTGGCGCGCGTGATCGCCGGTCTGCCGGGGCTCCGATTCGAGGGGCTGATGACCTATCCCATCCTCGAAGGCACCCGGCCATTTTTTGAAGCCACGCTTGCCAACCTGGAGAAGGCCGGCCTGCGTGCGACGGTCGTTTCGACGGGTGGCACTCCAGCCTACCGGCAGGCGCACGAGTGTACGGGCATCACCGAGCATCGCGCCGGCACCTATGTGTTCAACGACCGGGGTACCGTCGAGCGCGGCGCGGCGGGATGGGATGACTGCGCGATGCGCGTCCGCACGACGGTGGTCAGCCGCCCCACGGCCACGCGGGCCATCATCGACTCCGGTTCGAAGACGCTGTCCTCGGACCTCTTTACGCTCACGGGCCACGGCCGCGTCGTCGAGTATCCGGAAGCGGTCATCTATCAGTTGAATGAAGAGCACGGCTACGTCGATCTGACGAAGTGCGCTAAGCGGCCAGAGGTCGGAGAAATCCTCTCGGTGATCCCCAACCACACCTGCGTGGTAACCAACCTGCACGAGCAGTTGATCGGTGTGCGGCGCGGCCGGGTCGAAGTCGTGTGGGACGTCGCGGCGCGAGGTCTGGTGCGCTAGCGCTTCTCCCGCTCGACCGTCACCACGATCCCCAGATGGTCCGATGCCTGCCCGGGCATGATGCGGAAGTTGCGCGCCAGCAGATCCGGCGAGACCCAGATGTAGTCGATCCGCCGCTGCGGGTTGTCGGATGAGAACGTGAAGCCCGGACCGCTGCCGGCCAGCATGAACGCGTCTCGGAGACCGGCTGCGCGCAGCACCTCTATCTCCTGAGCCTCAGGCGTCGCGTTAAAGTCGCCCAAGACGACGGCGCTCTCGCGTTTCTTCCACAACTCGGCCAGTGTCGTGGCCTGCGGCACGCGGATATGGCTGTGGGCTTCGACGTGGTGGAAGTGCGTGGCGATCACCAGCAGCCGGTCACGGCCGCCGAGCTCGATCTCCACCGACAGCGCGCTGCGACGCATGGCCACGTCGCCGCGCGGCAGCTCGATCCGCTCGGACGCCACGATCGTCCGGCGCGACAGCACGGCGTTCCCCCATATGGCGTCGGCCGCGGGTCCCCACGCCACCCCCATCCGGAGGCGGCGCGACAACCAGGTGAGCATGTCCGTCGATCCGTTGATCACCCAGCCGCGGGACACTTCTTGCAGCGCGACCACCTCAGCGCCGGAATCTTCAATTGTGCGCGCCAGCGCCTCAAGGTCGAGGGCGCCGGATGTCGCGAAGCCCTGGTGCAGGTTGTAGGACATGACACGGATTGGCCAGCCCGTCGCGGTCGGCGCCTGTGGCGGTCGCGAGACGGCCCAAAGCAGCAGCGGGATCACGAGCAACGCGCGGATCGGGCGGCTGACCGTGGGGCGGATCTCCGGCACACGCGGCCACGCGCGCAGCGCCGACACCGCGGCCAGGGCGGCGATCGTCGCGGCGATCGGCGCCAATAACGCATTCTCGAACGGCAGACGGAGATCGTACCCGACGTAGTACAAGAAGGCGGGGACGGCGAACAGGAGCATCCCCACACCCCACCCGATCGAGGTGCGTTTCACACCTGCGCTGTGTGGGCCCTGACCCTGCGCCGCCGCGATCGCAAGCGTGACGATCGCGGACGTGACACTGCCGACCCCGATGGCGACGGCGCCTTCAAGATCTCCGCCGTGAGCCCTCGACGCGGCCAGGATCAACCCGAGGGCCGCCAGCAGCGCCAGACGATGCTGCCGCACGCTCGCGGCCGCAGCCACAGCCACGGCATCCATGGCCAGGACCCACAGCAGACTCCCCGGCAGCGGCCATCCGGTCACGGCTGAGACCCGGGCGGTGTTTTGAAACAACAGCAGGTTTAGAAACAGCAGCGGTCCCAGACCGGCCAGTGCCAACGTCGAGTGCAGCGGGCCGTCGGTCTGTGCAGGATCAACCGTGTCCGCGCTGATCGCGCGGAGCAGCCGGGCATAGACCACGACGATGGCGAGGCTCACCGCGATCGCTACGGGCGTCCGCCGCCAGACGATGTCCCAAGTCGAGAACGCGCCGCTGACCGCGACATCGAGCGCCAACCCCAGCACGATACCGAATCCCACATGTGCGCCCGCTTCGGGGCCGCCACCGCGGGTCGCGGCGAAGAGCAACGGCATGTGCCACAGGAAGGCGATCGTTCCCAGCGTGATGAGCACAAACGACATTCCGGGCGCCACGACCGGCGCGAGCAGTCTCGCGAGTGCGAGGACGGCGGCTGTGACCTGCAGCGCTCGCGTGGTGCCCAGGATCCGGTGCGGGACCGCGACCAGGAACGCGGTGAGGAACACGCCGATCGCCAGCCGGCCCATGTCGACCGAACTGACGTCGGGTCTAGCCCCGTAGACGTAGACGACTTGAGGCAAAAAAGCCCGCAGGGTCTGCAGGCCCAGCAGGGTACTCAGCGCGGCGAAGAACGCGACGAGACGCGCCTGGGAGGCTGTCATCTAGATCCCGATCAGTTCCTCCCACTGCGGCCGGTCGTAGAGCGGATCACCACCGCTGAATATCGACGCCGTGCTGGACGAGCGCATCGACGCGAACATCGACGATCTCAGCGTATACGGCGGCATGACGTCCGACGCCAGGCGCCAGTCGAAGCCCATGACGCGACCGTAGCCGGTTTCGGGGGCAAAACCCCCGAACGGGCCGAAGGTCTGCTGCAGCGTGCTGCCGAGGAAGTATACGTTCCCTCTTGCAGGCGGAACATTCCATCCTTCGACCCAGAACATGCCGTTGGGCACCATGACCGCTGCATCGATGTACACGTCGTTGGGTGTCAGCGCCCCGACAATCGTCACGTTGCCGTTCCGCGACCAGAGACCCAACACGTTCGTGGGATTGTGCCCGGGCGCGGCCGGGGGTGTTTCGTAGATCAAGTGGTCGGTGATCCGGATCTCTCTGTCGGCCGCGAGGGTCAGGCGCGTGTTGCGATTGACCATCCCATACAGCCCGGACGACCCCCCGGGGTCGGAGTCCGATGTAATCGATCCGTTGATGAACAGGACGCCGTTGAAGGTCAGTCCGACATAGCTCCTCGTCGACGCCCATCCCGCGCAGTCGCCCGTGCCGGGATCGGACCCCGACAGCATCCAGCACCGCTGGACGGTCCCGGTTGCGGGATCGACGATGATCTTCTGATTGCGCTGGGCCGAATCCCACGACGTTCCTATCGTGAGCAGGATCACCTGCTTGCCGTTTTCCGAGCGCAGCACCATTTGCTGGACATCACCCTGGACATAGATCCCGCACGACGAGGCCCCGCACGCATCCATCACGTAGACGCCGTCCCGTAGCGCACCGGCGGCATACGCGTCGTCATTGCTGGCACTGCGAACATCGGCGCCCGCCGGGTCCGCACCCCCCAACGGCGTCATCCCGAGCGCCGCGCGCGCGGGGTTTGTGCCGTCCGAGGGGAGCGTGATCACGACGCCGCTGGTGACCGTGCTGTTGAACGTAGGAAGGTCGCAGCTCGGCCCCACGCGGAGGTACGAGTTTGGATCGCGCGGAGGCGTGGCCGTGTCGATAGGAATGTCGAGCCCCGCGCCGCACGCGTAGAAATGCATGCTGGGGTCGCCCTGCGTCACCGGGGCGTTGAATGTCGGATTGCCGGCAATGCGGATCTGCGAATTGGAGTGGACCCGGCCGTTGAGGACCGCCCCAGTGGAAAACCAAACGGGCCCCACAGAGAGCGTCATCGCGGCATACCGAGACACGGGCTCGCGCTGGATCAGGATCGGGAAACCCGCGGTGCTACCATGCCATCCGCTCGCCGACACCCAGTCGGCGCACCGGTCGGCGCCCTGATTGTGCAGACACACGGTCTTGACGGCATTCGCGACCCGCCCGGTGGACACGATGGCATAGTCAAACCACATGACGAACCGCGGGTCGTCGCCGGTCCCCACGCAGTCCTCGTCCAGTTCCGAACGCTCTGACCACCGAATGTAGAGTGTGGCGTTGAAGGACGCGATCTCCGTCCCGGTCGACGAATCGGACATGACGATCGGCGAGGCCGCCGTTCCCAGGTCCAGAATGGCTGTCGTGCCCGACTGTCTCCAGTCGCTGCTGCCACCAGGATACCCGTAGTCGGTGAAGATGTTGATCCGTTGCCTGCCCAAGTGCGCCCTACAGATCGCGTGGAGATCCTCCGACGCGACGGTCGAACCTCCCACGTGCGCGGACAGATCAACCTCGACGCGGTGACGCAACTCGGCCAGCATCCGATAGGCGCCGCCCTCGGCCGCGGCCAACGCTTGCTGATTATGCAGGTTGCCGAAACTCATCGTGCTCTCGCCCATCGTCATGAACACCATGGCGCTCACGATCAAAGAGAGCACCAGCAGCGCCAACATCACGGCAAGCAGCGCCACGCCTCGTTGCGAGCGGACGCTTCGTCGGAACCGAATCATCTGGACCCCCTTCAACCCTTCCACAACACGTCGGCAACGCCGGTGCGATGGTTCAACACACGTGCCAGCACGAACAAACAATCAGAAAGCCGGTTCAGATAGCGCAAGATCTCCGGATTGACCGGCGTCTGGCGCGCCAGGCTCACCGTGCGCCGTTCAGCCCGCCGGACCGTCGATCGGGCCAGATGGCACATCGCGGCCGGCACGCTCCCCCCGGGCAGAATGAACTGACGCAACGGGGTCAATTCTTCCTCCCACCCGTCGATGAGACGCTCGAGTTCGTCGACCTGATCCGCGGTCACGGACGCGAAACGGGCAGCCCCGGGGCTCGCCAGTTCGGCGCCGATGTCAAAAAGGGTCCGCTGGATACCGGCGATGATTCCCGCGAATGCTGGATCCGCGTGCGCCGCGAGTGCGCCCAGCGCACTGTTGGCTTCGTCGATGGTGCCGTAGGCTTCGACCCTCGGATCGTCTTTCGCCACACGGACCCCACCGATGAGTCCCGTCTCCCCGGCGTCCCCGGTTTTCGTATAGATCTTCGGCATCGCATCGCCCCGCGGTCCGCCGCCGGCCTACGCGCCGGCGCCATCCTCGCCGCCCGGCGTCCCCACGAAGGCGCCCCGGTGCAGCGCAACCGCGACCGGCGGGAGGTACGTGACGAACCAGTCGGTGATCAGCCGCAATCGCTCGAGCCGGTGCTGCGGCTGGCCGTTGCGCGAGAGATCGTGGCTCTCGTCGGGGAAGCGGACAAACATGACGTCGCGGCCGAGCTTCTTGAGCGCTGTGAAGAGCTGCTCGCCCTCGCCAATGGGGCAGCGCAGGTCGTTCTCGCTGTGCTCGATCAACAGCGGTGTCGTGATGTGCTTCACGTACTTGATGGGTGAGTGCTCCCAGTAGAATTCCGGGCTGTCCCACGGATCGCCGGGGAACTCCCAGGTGCCTTTGAAATAAGCCATGTCGCTCGTGCCCCACTGGCTGAGGCAGTTGGCGATCGAGCGCATGGTGACGGCGGCCTTGAAGCGCTGCGTATGCCCGACGATCCAGTTGGTCATGAACCCACCGTACGACCCACCCTGGACGCCGAGCCGCTCGCCGTCCAGCCAGGCAAACCGTGCCAGCGCGGCATCGAGACCGGCCATGATGTCCGCGTAGTCTTTCCCACCCCAGTCGTGGCGCGTCGCGGACGTGAACGTCTGCCCGTATCCCTGGCTGCCCCGCGGGTTGGTGAAGACGAGTGCATAGCCCTGGGACGTCAGGACCTGGAACTCGTGGAAGAACGACTCCCCGTACGCGAAGTGCGGGCCGCCGTGGATGCACAGGATCGTCGGGTACTTCTTGCCGGGGTCGAAGTCGGCGGGCGGCATGACCCACCCCTCGATGGTCCAATCATCCGCGCCTCGATACGCAAACCGCTGCGGCGTGCTGAGGGCCACTTCCGTGAGCAGGCTCGCATTCACTGAGGTCAGGCGGCGCTCGCTCGCAGCGGGAACCGACGGCCGGCCCTCGGTCAACCCATCGACGTCGGCGATCCACACATCGCCGGGTGTCGCCGGATCGCCGATCACCATCGCGATCCGCCGGCCCGCGGCGTCATACGACTCCCCGTAGATATCACGGCGCCCGGTGGTCATCAAGCGCACCGTGCCTCCGGCGACGTCAACGGCGGCCAGTTGCGTCGTCCCGCAGTCACCGACCATCACAAACACGATCCGGCTATCAGGCGACCAGGCCGGGCGCCCGGCACGCGGGTGCGCGCGCATGTCCGATAGAAGATGGTGCATGAGCGACCGATCGTAGTGCCGCGTGAGTGGCCGTGGCTCATCGGAGCCGTCGGCCCGCACCACCCACAACACCGTGTTGGACGCGCCGACGCAGACGTTGTCGTGGCCCAGATACGCGATCATCGTGCCGTCGGGTGACCACACGGGCACCGAGATCGGCCCCTGTCCCCTGGTGAGACGCCGCAGATCTCCCGTGGCGATCGTGAGCACCCAAACGTCCGCGATGTTCGTGTAGTCCGCATCCTCGGCGCGGTTGGTAACAAACGCCAATCGCGTGCCGTCGGGGCTCCACGCCGGCTCGCGGTGATCGAAGTCGCCACTGGTGAGCTGGCGCGCCGGCCCGCCGTCGGACGAGAGCATGAAGATGTGCTTGTATCGATTGTCCCAGAAACCCTCGCCGTCGAACTTGTGTTTGATGCGAGTGATGATCTTGACGTCGCTCGCCGGCTTTGACGCCGGCGCCTTTCCCGTGAACGCAATCAGCCGGCCGTCCGGCGACCAGGTGGCCTCGGCGGGATTGTGTTCGGCCTGCGTGATGCGCCGCGCCTCGCCGCCGGCCCGAGGAATGATCCACAGATGCGCTGGCGGCTTCGCGCCTGGGCGCGACGGCGTGCCGCGATTGGAGGTGAACAGCAGGTGCTGGCCGTCAGGCGCCCAGACCGGGTCGCGGTCGCGGTGCGCGCCGGCCGTGAATTGACGCGACGTACCGGTGGACGCCTCGACAACCCACACGTGCGACCGGTATTCGTAAGCCGGCTCGTCGCCCTCCGGGCGCTTCTCGATCGTCCGAAGCGTGTAGGCGACGTCGCGACCGTCCGGAGCGATCGCCACCTCGTCGACCAGGCGAAAAGACAGTAAGTCCTCGATGGTTGTCCGGCGGGTGCTCATCGACAAACCTCCGTCAGGGGTACGCGAGAGTCTTCGGGTTTGGGAAGCGCCGGTCCTGCCGCGCTACCGGCCGACCGCCAGCCGCTCGATCAGGGGGACAGGCAGGAGCGCCGCCTCCATCTTGCGTTGTGTGGCGGCGAGATCGTACGGCACCCGGTGGAGCGTGACGGACCGTTCCGCGGCATCGAACGTCACGTACGCCGCGTCACGGTTGCTGTCGCGGGGCTGACCGACGCTACCGACGTTGATGATGTAGCGATGATCAGACCGGAGGGGTTTGGGGATCCCGGGCAGCCACTCCGCGAGGCGTACCCGGTGTCGGACCTCTTCGAACATCGCGGGCACGTGGGTGTGACCGACAAAGGCGATCCGAAACGGATCGGCGACGAAGCTCGCGTGGGCCGTCCGCCCGTCGACGACGTATTCGTCGACAGGCTGTCGCGGGCTGCCGTGGACGAGCAGCAGGCCTTCGACCTCGTCCCGTTCGGGGAGTCCCAGCAGATAGTCACGAGTTTCTGCGTCGAGGTGCTCCTGCGTCCAGATGATGGCTTCTTGGGCGTACGCGTTGAAGTCGTCGATTGGCCGGCCGCCAACCGCCGCGCGATCGTGATTGCCGACGACGGCCGCCCGCAGCCGCCCGCGGAGCCGCGCCACGCACTCGATCGGGTCGGGACCGTACCCCACAAAGTCCCCCAGACACACGAGCGCGTCGCACCGCTGCAACTCGACGTCCGCCAACACGGCATCGAGGGCCTCGAGGTTGGCGTGCACGTCCGAGAGAATGCCGATCCGCATCGACGGATCAGTCCATCTTCCGCAGCTCACGCGCGATCTGTTCGGCCTCTAGGGGTGTGGGATCAGGTGGTGCAGGTCGCGCAACGTCGCGGGGCCGCCGGACAAACCGACGCAGGACCACGAGCCCAACGCAGAGCGCCGCCGGCAGGGTGAGCCAAATCAACAGCCCGGCGCCGCGCCGCGGCGGGGTCGCCAGCACGTGCTCGCCGAATTGCCCCACAAAGTACGCGATGATCTCTTCGCGTGTCTGGCCCTGCTGCAGACGCTCACGAATGATCTGGCGCATCTGCACGGCCAGGGTGCTGTTCGATTCGGCGATGGTCTGTCCGGCGCAGACGGGGCACATGAGATCCCTGGCAATAGCGTACACCTGTTCTTCCACGCTCGGCGCCGCGACGGCCGACGCGGCGACGAACGCTGCAACGAGTACGGCGATGCCGAACCGGACCGCGCGTGTCATCCCAGCGCGGTCTCGGCCCTGGCCAGCTCCCAGCGGCACCCAAGAGCGCGATAGAGTACCAGGGCGGCTGCGTGCTCGTCCAGAGCGTCACTGTCATCCTGCGCGTACAGCGCTCGCGCCAGCAGGACGCGCGCGGCGGCCTGGTGATATCGATCGTGTTGGGCGTCGAACACCGGGAGCGTCTCGCGCACGACGGTCTCCGCCCGCGCGGCCTCACCCAGCGAGAGCAGCGCGCGGCCGTAGCCGATCGCCGCCTGCGCCCGACCGTACGGATCCCGCAGGGGCCATCGCCGCCGGGCATCTTCATGCGCCGTCAGCGCCTTGCGCCGAGACCTGCGGTCCGTCGCGTATTCGAGCAGCAGGTCGCCGCGGCTCGCCTGCGCCTGGGCCAGCCATTCGTCCCTGGCCCCGCGTTTGGCCAGACGCATGGTGCGTTGCGCGTATTCGAGCCCCTGCTCGAGATAGGCGCCGGCCTCCGACGGCACGACCCACGCCAGATCGCGATACACGCCCTCGACAAGGGTGCGATAGGGAACCGTCATGGTCTCGTCCTGGGTGCGGCCGACGACGTTGACCAGTTCACGCGCGCGCGCCAGCCCGACCTCCATGGGTTCGGGACGGCGTGAATAGCGCAGCGCCGTCGCCGTCCCCAGCAGCCAGAGGATGAGGCGATCGCCATCGCCGGCCGACCGCACGGCGCCTTCCACCGACGCGAACGCTTCGGTCGCCCGCTCGAGTGCCGGCATCCCGTCAGAGAAGAAGGCGCGAAGGGCGCTCCATGCGGCGCCGAGACGATCGACGCTCACGGCGGCGCTGGTCACGATTCCATCACCGCCACCGACCCGGCTCGCGCGCGCACGACCCACAGGTACACGAACAGACAGACGACGATGATCAGCGTGATCAGGAACTTTGGCGCAACGCCCCCAAACCCAGCTTGCGGCTCGCCGGCAAAGGCATCGGCCAGACCGAGGAAGACCTGAAGCATCCACGCGACGAAGAACGCCGCCGCGAGTCCGCCCCGGACGCCCGCCCGCGTCACGTAGGCCGTGGTCGACACGTGCGACAGCACCACCAGGAACCATCCAATGAGCGCAATCGCGGTAGACAACGGCGTGACGATCGGCGAGCCGACGAGCTGCAGGGTGCGGGCCACGACGGGCAGCATGCCAAGAATTCCAAACCCCGCGCCGGCCGCCGCCCCGTAAGCGATGGCCGTCGACGCGTCGGTTGCCACGAGGCTCACCGCCGCCAGCGGCGCCGTCGCCTTGAGGACCTCCGCAATGCCCGCAGCGATCATGATACGGAGGATCAACGCCGGGGGGCCGGCGAGGCCGATCATCGGCCCCACCCCCTCATCCCACACGATGACCGGTGCTTCGCGGGCGAGAAACCATGTCGCCGCCCCCACGATGAGACACACCCAGGTCAGCGGGCGCAGGATGGTTCGCCCACACAGCGGGATCAGCGCGGCGAGCGCGAAGACCGCCGCGACAACAAGAGTCGTAGGATCGGGCATCACACAGACCTCACGGGAATCGCGATGGGATGGCACCGGCCCACAGCGGCCGAAGAATGTCGTTCAGTTCACGGCGCGGACGCTGGGTAGGTTCAAGCGCTGCGACCAACATCCCCCCGACCCGGCGGTTGCGCACCGCCGCAGTGTAGAAGGGCGCCCAGAACGTCTCTTCGCCGCCCTCCAGCAGCACCACGACTCGCCAGCCAACGCGGGCTTCGAGGCGGCACCGGCGGTTGGCATGAACGATCCAGGCGTCGGCCGCATCGAACTCACGCCGCAGGATCTCGCGCAGACGTGAGGTGAGCAGCGGCCGGCCCGGCCACCGGCCGGCCGGCCGCGACGTGAACGCCGGCCGCCCCCCGACCTGATTCATCTTACCGCAGCCCCCGTCATCCACACTCGCAAGATGAGCGCGAACCCGGTCAGGCTGACCAGCGCGAGGATGCGCGCTTCGCTGGTGGCCAAGTCGGCGGCGTACCGGCGCCGCAGAAATCCACCCGGCCGGAGCCCCGCCTGAATGACCGCGGTCACAGCGACCAGGCTGCCGTACATGAGATGCAGGCTGCGACGCGGCATCATCCCGCCGACCAATAGCACGACGCCTAGCACGACTTGAAACGCAATGAGCGCGACGACCACGGTGGCCAGACCCCAGTACCACGGCGGCAGGGGACGACGACGCAGAGCATACCCGCCGGCCGCCAGGGCAAGGAAAAGGTTGCCAGCAAGCGCACCATACAGGACAATTATGTTGGCGTGGACGGTTGTCATAGTCGTTGACCCGTCGACTGCGCCCAGCCGAAGCCGGAGCGGCGAGGATGTCCCCCAGGGCTCGTGATCGTTCGTTCCACGTGCCTGTGGGTCGCCCCTCCTAGCTATGCCGGACTTTGGCGAGGAGGCCAGGCGGCCGAGGTTTGCATGCGCAGGCATCTCGCGGTAGTCAACCTGGTGCTGGTGACGGCGCTGATTGTGATGATCGGCGGGGCTGCGCCTGCGGCGACCGCGCTGCC
Source organism: bacterium (assembly GCA_041497675.1). Taxonomy (GTDB): domain Bacteria; phylum Sysuimicrobiota; class Sysuimicrobiia; order Sysuimicrobiales; family Humicultoraceae; genus JBGPNN01. The sequence goes on from JBGQGY010000091.1 coordinate 12,326, forward strand.
GCCCACGTTTGATGTCGACGTGCTGGTGATCGGCGGATCTCCCGGCGGCGTCGCCGCGGCCGTCGGCGCGGCGCGCAGCGGTGCCAGCGTCGTGCTGGCCGAGGACGATCGGCAGTTGGGCGGCATCATCACCTCCGCGTGGTTGACGACCTTCGACATGAACATGAGCCCCGCCGGCGAGCATCTCACCCGGGGCGTCTTCCTCGAAGTCTACCGGCCGTTGGGCGTCTCGTTCGACCCGGATGAGGCCGCGCGCGCGTTTGGCCGCGCAGTGGTCCACGAACCCGGCATACGGACCATGCTCGACTCGTCGCTCGTACGGCTCATCATGAATGGCCGGCGCATCGCCGGCGCCGAGTTCTACGACCGGCGCTGGCGCCGCGTGACAGAAGTTCGCGCCAAGCAAGTCATTGATGCGACCGACGACGGCGATGTGGCCGCCGCGGCGGGCGCGCCGTGGGTTCTCGGGCAGGCCGCATATCGAGCGGACGAACGGCTCATGCAGGCCGCCACCCTGATCTTCCGCGTGGGTGGTGTCGACTGGCAGGCGGTGGCCGCCGACCTCAAACAGCACGCGGAGGTCGCCGGCCTTCAGGCCTGGGGAACGAACGGACGGGCCGGGTGGGGCTACGCGGACGAAGCAGCGCGCTATGAGCCGTCCGACCCCAACATTCTGCTCTACCCTCTCAACCTCGCACAGCAGCGTGACGGGTCGGTACTGATCAACGCCTTGAACATCACGGACACCAACGGTCTGGACCCTACCTCGACCGCCACCGGGATGCGAAAAGCGGTTGCCGAGCTGCCGCGGGTCATCGCGTTCCTGCGCCAGACGATCCCGGGATTCGAGCAGGCCTACCTGCTCGATCACGCCCCGTCGCTCTACATCCGGGAAACGAGGCACGTCGAGGGCCTCTACACGCTGCAGACCGAGGATATCCTGACCCACCAGATTTTTGACGACCGTATCGCGGTGGCATCGTATCCGATCGACATCCACGCCTACTACACCGGATGGACGAATCCCCACCGGCCGGATGCGAGCGTCTACACGATTCCGTTCCGCGCGATCGTCCCCAACGGCGTGGACAATTTGCTGGTGGCCTCGCGCGCATTTTCGGCCACGAGCGAGGCGCACGGTTCAGCCCGCGTGATCCCTACCACGATGGCCCTGGGGCAGGCGGCCGGCGTGGCGGCGGCATTGTGCGCCAAGCGGGGATGCACGCCGCGCGAGGTCGCCGGCGACTGGGCGTTACTCTTTGCGGTGCAGCGCACGCTGATCGGGCAGGGGGCCTATCTCGGCAGCAAGCCCTAACGGCCGAGGATCGCGAGCACGACTCGGACACCGATCAATACCCACCCAGCGATCACGATAATCCATGCGATCTTCCGGGCCAACCCCGTCAACAACACAAACACCGTCAGCACCGCTAAGAAGCCGATCGGATCGACCAGGTCAACGGGGATTTTCGCCTGCGGGACGATCCGCTGGACGAGGTTGACGATCCCGTTGCCGGCGGCGTGCGCCAGCGTATAGATGAACTGCAGGAGGTCAGTCACCGCACGTCCCGCAGCACGCGTAGGGCCTCGCGGCTGTTCTGAAACGCGATGGGTTCGGGTAGTCGCACCAGGGGAAACCACGCCGCCTCACTGACATCGCTCGCCGGCGAGATCTCGCCGCTCACCATAACGGCCTCGTAGTAGACGTTCAGCGTCGATTCGCCGCCGTCGCCGTACTCGTCCATGAAGATGCCCACAAATCGCACGATTTCGACGTCGAGCCCCAGTTCCTCGCGCATCTCCCGCCGCACGGTGTGCTCGGGATGTTCATCGGGGTCAACGAACCCGCCCGGGCAGTCCCACTGATCCCGGTACGGCTCCTTGGCCCGGCGGACGAGGAGCACTTCGACCGCACTGTCGGCGCGTCGTCGTGTGATCAAGGCCGACGCGGTCGGCTTGGGATTCTGCCAGATCACCAGACCGCATCGTGTGCACACCGGTTGGGGCAGCCGCTCGTCTTCGAGACGGCGCCACTCTAGCGGACCGGCGCAGTGGGGGCAAAATCGCAGTGTCATGAGAAACTGAGCGGGACGCGCCTGCGCGCGTCCCGCCAGATCCCGTTGCGGATGATCGAGGGTTACCGCGCGCCGAGGATCGCGTCCTTGGCGGCCTTGGCGACCCTGAATCGCACGACGCGCCTGGCGGGAATCTTGATCGGCTGACCCGTCTGTGGGTTGCGCCCCATCCGGGCCTTTCGGTTGGAAAGGACCAGCTTCCCGATCCCCGGGATAGTGAACGTGTTCTTGGCCTCTTTGTAGGCCAGCGAGGCCAGACACTCCATGAACATACCGGCCTGCTTCTTGGTCACATCGAGCTTGCCCGCCAAGTGATCGGTGATCTTAGCCTTGGTCATCGGCTTTGCCATTCACTCACCCCTCCATGGATATTTGAGTATTCATGTCTGCGGTTCAGCACCTTCCGCGGAATTCCTGCAAAGCTGCGCCTAATCCGCTAGCGCCAGACCTCGCGGGCCGTCTCAACCACCAGCCGTAGCTTTGCCCATTGATCGTCCTCGGTAAGCAGGTTGCCTTCCATCGTCGAGGCAAAGCCGCACTGGGGGCTGAGCGCCAGGTTCTCGAGCGGCACGTACCGCGAGGCCTCCTCAATCCTCTTGATCAGGTCGCGCTTCGACTCGAGCTCTGGCCGTTTGCTGCTGACGAGTCCGAGTACCACGGTCTTGCCCCGCGGGACGAACCGGAGCGGCTCGAATGTGCCGGACCGCGCGTCGTCATATTCGAGCAGGAACCGGTCCACCCTGATCGTGCCAAACATCTTCTCGGCGATCGGGTCGTAGCCGCCCTCGGCATACCAGTGGCTGCGGTTGTTGCCGCGGCACAGATGCATCGCCAGGGTGACACCGGGGCGCCGCGCGGCTTCCAGATACGTGTTGTCGGCGCGGATCGCCTCGTCGAGCGATGCGTCGGGGTCGAGCCCCATCTCAGTTTGGATATAGGCGCGCCACTTCGGGTCCATGTAGTAACTGTAGCGCGGCGCGTCGATCTGAATATAGTTTACCCCTTCGGTCGCGAGCGCGGTCAAGTCACTTTTCATGATGGCCACGATGTCCGCGAGCAGCGCCGAATGTGTCGGGTAGATTTTGTCGGTGACCCCACGCTTGAAGGCGATGGCCGGGAACTGGGTGGCGCTGGGCAGGGTCATCTTGATCGCGCCCGGGCAGTTGGCCCGCATGAACGGAAGTTCGTGGCCCGTCAGGCGCCGGGTCTGGCGCAGCCGGGCATTGACGATCCCCGTGACGCTGCTGACCTGCGCGGTGACGGCGCCTTTGGTGACATCCCACGATCGGGTGACGGCGTCGCCGAGGTCGAACCCTCCAACCGCATCGGTGAAGTCACTCATGAAGTTGCGGCGGCGGAATTCGCCGTCGGTGAAGATCTCAAATCCCAGTTCCCGCTGTTTGGCGAGCACCCGTGTGATGTGGCGGTCCTCGATGGCGCGGAGGCTTTCAGGATCCTTCGCGCCGCCGCGGGCGTCGAGCAGTTCCTTTGGTCGCAAGAAACTACCGACGTGGTCGGCTCGGTACGGCGCGCCCATGAGTTCACCTCCACGCTGA
>JBGQGY010000092.1:0-15805 GCA_041497675.1 bacterium
GCGTTTGCCAAAGACGTGCTGCACCGGCGCGGGGTGATCCGAACGAAGGTCATCCGTGACCCGCAGCCCGCACCGTTGGACAAGTGGGATCTCGCCGACGTCGATCGATACTTGGATCGTCTACGCCCGGTATTGATTGGAGCAACCTAGCGCTCGTCCCGCCGAGATTGTGCAACTCAGTCCGGACGTACTCGAGCCATCTGCTCGGTCGCTCCCGCGCTGAGGCGCCGGCTCACCGCATACAGGGGGACGATGACCACAATCAACGACGCGGTGAGCAGGGAAGCCAGCGCCGAGCCGCGCCCTTGGCTCCCGTACTCGACGTACGATAGGATCTGCGTGGTCGCCAGGTTGCTCGCCGGCGTAATCAGGAAGATCACCTGGCTCACCGCGGTCATGGCCCGCACGAAGGCAAAGACCAGCCCGGAGAAGAGCGCCGGCCGCACCAGCGGCATGACGATACGCCGCAGCGTTGTGGCCGAACCGGCGCGCAGTAACGTCGACGCCTCCTCCAGCGATCGATCCACCTGGTGGATGGCCGCCACGCCCGCGCGGATCCCGACCGGCATGTTCCTGAAGATGAATGCCATGATGATGATCAGCTCGGTCCCGGTCAACAGCAGGATCCCGTTGTTGAACGCGAGGATATAGCCGATCCCCATGACGGTCCCCGGGACCGCGAACGAGAGCATCGCGCTGTACTCCAGCGCGCGGCGGCCCGGAAAGTCGACGCGGGTCACCAGGTACCCGATGAGGAAACCGACAATGGCTGACGGCACGGAAGCGAGCGCGGCCAGGCGCACGGTGGTCCACAAGACGCGCCAGCCGGTCGGCGAGAGTCCCCGCAGGTGCAGCAGCGTCAGCGTATTGTCCTCGCCCCACAACTTTGTGACGCTGCTCACGAACACCGAACCGTAGAGCAGCACGACGAGCGCCACCCAGATGAGGAAGAGCCCGGACACCGCGTAGTCGAGCGTGGGGGGCAGCGACCGAGGAGCCGCGCTCGACGGCCGGCCGGTGATCGTCACGTAGACCCGCCGGCTGATCCACCCCTGCTGGATGAGAAAAATCGTCAACGTGATCGTCAGCAAGACCACACCGTACACGGCCGCCTCGTGAGGATCGTACCGGCCGATGATGGCAAAGAAAATCTCCGTGGCGAGGAAGGGCGCGCCGCCCCCGACGATGATCGGGTTTCCGAAGTCCGCTAGGCTCTCGATCGCCACCAAGAGGAGCGCGTTCGCGATCCCCGGCCGCGCCAGCGGCCAGATCACGGTGCGCAGGATATGCCACCGCGACGCACCCAGCGTCTCGGCCGCCTCCTCCAGCGCCACGTCCATCGCCTGCACCACGCCCTCGAGGACCAAGTAGGCGATAGGCGTCGACGCGAGGATCTGCGCGAACGCGACACCGATCGGGCCGAAGAACACGTTGGTCGATAACCCCAGGACCTGGTGGGTCACGAAACCCCTCCGGCCAAACATGTAGATCATCGCCAGTCCCAGGATGAACGGCGGCGTGATGATGGGGAGGATCGAGAACGGTCCGAGCAGGCGCCTGGTCCGGAGCCGTGAGCGCTGACGCAACAGCGCAAACAGAAACCCCAGCGTCGTCGAGACAACGCCGACAATCAAAGCCAGGAGGAGGCTGTTTCGCAGCGCCCCGCTTCCCAAAGAGAGGGCGGCCAGCGCCCAGGCCCCCGCGGCCGAAGCCGCTCCCCACCCGATGGCACGCCACCCGCGACCGGCGACCAGCAGCCCACCCGTCAGGAGCAGGCCTGCGCTCAGGCCAATGACCGCGGCGATCACCGTCTCGTTGTACGGCGTCGCGGGTCGGTTCAGCAGGAAGAACACTGGCGAATGCAGGGTGTTGACCGCGGCCGCCAACGAAAGGCGGCCGTTGATGACAACCGCGGCCTGCAGCACCGACCAGAGCGGGTACAGAATGAAGACCAGGACAAACGCGGCGGCCCAGAGGATGCAGGTGACGATGAAGGCATCGGCCCGGAACGTCCCGGAGAGGGCCAGCCCGGTGCCGAGGACAGCCAGGAAGCCCAGGACGCCAACGAGCGGGCCGGGGCCCAACGGACGTGCGCTCAGGACGAGATAGGCGACGACAAGCGCCGCGCCGACGATCCCGGTGAATAACGCGGCCCTGCCCCGCTGGGCCTCCCCGCGGGGCACTAGTCCGATGACGACCGTCGCCACCGCGGAGCCGACGGCGGCCGCCACCAAGGGAGATCCACTCAGGAGCGCCAGCCCTGTAGTTCCGGGCGAGAACGTCAGCAGCTCCCGGCCTTCGCGCGCCCAGGGCAGGAGCAGCATCCCCGCGCCGGTGAGGCTTCCCCAGGTTACCAGCGTCAGGTTTGGGACGAACTTCGGGCCCGGTGCGCTCAGCGGCCCCGCCTTGCCTAGATTACCTGGGCGCCGTGGATACTTCGGCGTCCCACCGCTTCAGCAGCCGCTCGCGGACATCGGGGGTGCCGAACTTCTTGTAGTCGTACTTGATCACCTTCGCGTCTTCAAACCTCGGCACGAAAATCGGCACGGGGGTATTTGTGTTCGACGGCACGTCGAAGCTCAGCGCCCGGTGCCCCAGGGACTGGGCCTCGGGAGTCAGCGCCCAGTCGATAAACCGGATAGCGTTGTCACGGCGCGCCGAGCCCTTGATGAGGCTCAGCCCGCCAATCTCCGCCGCGACGCCGTCGGACGGCGCCACAAACCGGATCTTGAATCCGCTCACTTTGCGACCCGCCACATCGTTGGCGAAGCTGACGCCAATCGCCACTTCGCCTCGCCCCGCGAGCAGGCTGGGGGCGCCGCCGCTTCGCGTGTACTGACCCACGTTCCGGTGGACCCGCTTGAGAATGTCAAATGCCCGATCCTCGCCGTAGATCGACACGAGGGTCGTGACGAGGAGATACCCGGTGCCGGACGTGCCGGGATTCGGGGTCGCGACCAGGTTCCGATACCCGGCATTGGCCAGATCGGTCCACTTTTCCGGGGGCGCGAGTTTCTTGTCGGCCAGCAGCGCATCGTTCACCGCCAGCCCGTGCAGTCCCGTGTACAGCGGGATATAGCTCCCATCGGTCACGCGCGTCAGTTCGGCACGCAGGTCCTTCCATGCCTTTGGTCGGTAGAACTCGGTGACCCCCTCCGCCGCGGCCACGAAGTGGGGATCGCCGGTGCCGCCGAACCAGACGTCGAAGGTCGGATTCTGCCGCTCCGCCCGCAGACGGGCCAGTGCTTCTCCTGCGCTCAGCCGCAGGTACTCGAGCTGGATGCCCGTGCGCGAGAACTCGCTCTTCACGAGTTCGCACCAGTCGGGATCCGGGCTGCAGACAACGACCACCCTGTTGTCGGGAGCCGCCGCAAGTCGCCCGCTCAGGACGATGGGAATAGCCAGCATCAGGAACAAGACCAGGACCCGTCGCATCCGCGTGCACCTCCGCAAGTTGACTCGATGCCCGGCCGTAACTTCGGCCCTATTCGCCAGCCGTCCCGCCGCTCCTATCCTGCTGTTCGCAGCGCCGCTTCAGACCCTGGGCTTCGCGCTTCGGGCCTTCGCCCGAGGTCGTGGAAAGGCCACGGGCAGACCATCCGCGTCGACCTGAAAGAGCCCCACGTGGTGTGTCAGCCCGGGCAGGCGGTATCGACCCAGGCTGCGGAAGTACATGCCGGCCGGCCCTGCCAACCCCACCGCCGCCCGCGCCTCGGCAGACATGACGATCTGTCCCCCACGGGCCACCGCGCACACCCGTGCCGCCGTGTGAACCGCGACACCGATGTACCCCAGATCGGTCAACGTCGGACGGCCGCTGTGGATGCCGACCCGAAGCCGGATCTCCAGATCCCGCCGCATGGCCTGCGCGGCGACCGCGCGCTGGATCGCGGCCGCCGCCTTGACGGCGTCCACGGCCCGCTCGAACACCGCGAAGAACTCGTCGGCGCGCGCGTCGATCTCCAACCCGCCCGTTTTGGACACGATTGCCCGAAGCAGCCCTCGGAGGTCCTTGAGCACATCTCGGTAGCGATCGCCCAAGCGATGGAGCAGCGTGGTCGAGCCCTCGATATCGGTCATCAGGAATGTCACGAAGCCTGACGGGAGCGCCGCGGCCGTGCCCGCCGTGGCTTGCGCCTGTCCGTACGCGCGCTCGCTTTGTAGCTGCCCCGTGATGAACCCGACGGGCACGATGCCGTATTTCTTCGCCGCGTTGAGCAGCCGCTTGCGGGCGCGCTCACGGGCCGTGTCGGTCTCGAAGGCCACCTGGTTGAAGCGGGCGAGCGCGTTCTTCACGTGTGCTTTGTCGTGGATTGGTAGCCGCTTCCGGCCGCGCGAATCGACATAGGCGAAGGCACTGGCCCGCAGGCGGGCCCGCTTGCTCGCGCTGAGAGGGGGCATGCCGCAACAATAACACGCTCTCTACCGAACACGTCTAGGTGGTCGCCCTAAAACCAAATGCCGGAAGCACGTCGGTCATCAAACGTTCCACCTGCCCCCGCTGGTCCCACGAACACGGCCGGAGGGTGATCTGCTGCATCCCCGCATCGAAATATCCGCGGAGTTGCTCGACGCACTCCTCAGCGGAGCCATATGCCGTCCACGAGTCGATGAATGCCTTCGGGAAATCCGTGTAGTAGTAGGCGTCCAGGAACTTCTTGGTTTCGGCGTACGCCGCCGCCTTGTCGGGATTGATATTGAAGTTGTGGTATAGACACGAACCAAGCTTGGTCGGGTCTCGCCCGGATTCTTGTGTGAAGGCTTGGAGCATGCCCCACAACTCGCGAAACCGCGACGGCGTCATCCGATTCGTCATCCATCCATCGGCGAGGCTGGCGACCCGGCGCAACATTCGCTCCACGTTGCCCCCGGGTGCCCCGTGTTTGTAGGTCGCGCTCGTCGGATTGTTGGCAATCCAGATCGGGCAGGGGTCCTGCACCGGCTTGGGGTCCAGGTTCACGTCTTCGAACTGGTAGAATTGCCCGCTGTGGGTTGCCCGCGTGTCCGACCACAGTACGCGGAGGACGGCGATGCCTTCCTCCAAACGCGCGACACGCTCGGCGCTCTTGATGCCCATCGTGCGATTTTCGAGCACAAACGTCGGCCCCTGTTGATCCGGGCCGCCGATGCAGACGGCCAGGAGCATCCGCCCGGAGGAAATCACGTCGAGGCTCGCCCACTGAAGCGCAAAGAGCACCGGGTGACGGTGCGGAAAACTGGCCAGGCATCCGACGCCCAGCCGGACGCGGGTGGTGCGCGCCGCCAGCGCCCCCAGAAGCGCAACAGTCTCCAGCCGCGCCTTTGCCAGGATGCTGTCGCCGATCCAGACAGTGTCAAAAACGCCTGACCGATCGGCTTGCGAGGCGAGGTCAAGAACCTCGGCAGCCGTGATGGCCCCCAAGAGCACCCCACGGTTGGGCAGCGTCAGCCCAAATGATGCCATGACTGGTCTGTCAGTGCACTCGCTCGTAGTGCCAGCGCATGAAATGATGCTCGACGCGGCGCAGGAGCTCGTTGGCGACCATCCCCAGTACTCCCAGCAGGACGAGCCCTACGAAGAGGTCGGCGGTGCGGAATGTCCCGGCGGCGTAGGAGACAAGCCAACCCAGGCCTGCATAGGCCGCCAGCATCTCCGACACGATCACCGCAATCAGCGCTAGATTGAAGCCCAGCCGCAGTCCCGCCATCACGTAGGGAAGCGACGCCGGCAGGATGACCTTGGTAAAGACCTGTCGCCGGGTGGCCCCCAGCGACCGCACGGCTTTGATCAGGACGTTGTCCACGTTGCGCACGCCCGTGACAACATTGACGATGATCGGAAACCCCGCATAGATGGCAGCCGTGGCCACCTTGGACGAAGTACCGAGACCAAATGCAAGGATGAGCAAGGGCGCCATGGCGATGATCGGCACTGCGTAGAAGGCGGCCAGGAAGGGCTCGATCACTTGTTCCACCTTCCGGTTGAGCGCCAGCAAGAAGCCGCCCAGAACACCCCAGAAGGCTGCAATGCCGAATCCCGCCATGACCTCTTGCAGTGTGACGACGGTGTGACGAAGCAGATCACGGTGCATGGCCACTAACCGTTTGGCGATCGTGGAAGGCGGGCTGAGGAACAGCGGGCTCACCACCTCCGCTCGAGCCGCCGCTTCCCACGCAAACAGAAACAGCAGCAGGACAACGGTGCGCCAGAAGTAGACGTTCGTCCTCATCACCTTGTCAGCTGCTCGCGCGCCCTGCGCACCTCGTCGCGCAGCAGGGTCCAGACTTCCTCGTGCAAACGCGCAAAGGCCGGAGTGGCGCGAACGCCTACCACGTCGCGGGGACGTGGTAGGTCCACCGGGATGATGGCTTTCACGCGGCCCGGCCGCGCGGTGAATACCACCACCCTGTCCGCCAGCGCGATGGCTTCGGCCAGGTCGTGGGTCACGAAAAGGACGGTCTTGCGCGTGCGCTCCCAGATGGTCAAGAGTTCCTCTTCCATCAAGAGCTTCGTCTGCGCATCAAGGCTGGCAAATGGTTCATCCATCAGTAAGATCTTCGGATCGAGCGCCAGTGCCCGAGCAATGCCGACCCGCTGGCGCATTCCACCCGAGAGTTCGTGCGGATGGCGATCCTCAAACCCCGTCAGACCCACCAACACGAGGAGATCTTGAGCGATACCGCGGCGCTCGGCCACGGCCATCCCGCGGAGCTCCAGGCCAAGCTCCACGTTCGCCTGCACTGTCCGCCAGGGCAGCAGGCCAAATTCCTGAAACACCATGCCTCGGTCGGGTCCCGGTAGGTTGACCGTCTCGCCGTCCACGAGGACCCGCCCTGAGGTCGCGGGGATCAGGCCGTCAATGATGTGCAGGAGCGTACTCTTGCCGCAACCGCTGGGCCCGATCATGCTCAGGAACTCACCGTCCGGTACAGATAAGGAAACCTCCTCAAGGGCCGCGACCTCCCTCTGCCCCGGGAAGACCATGGACAGCGTCTCGACGTGAATCGGCATCAGGGCAGCAGGTCCTTCCGTATCAAGGTGTTCAGCGGGACAATCCGCTCAATCTGACCGATGCGGATCAACCACAGCTGCGTTTCGATCATGCCTTTTTCATTGAAGTGGCCATCCTGAGTCCATATGCTGGACGCATAGTAGTCGATGGTCGTGCGGGCAACAGCTTCAGGCATCTGATGGATGCGTGCCGCTTCTCGAACGGCGCCCGCGCGGTCTTTGCGGATCTGCCTGATCGACTCAAGCGTCGCCTGGATAAACCGGCGCGCCGCGGGGCCGTTACGCTGTACAAAGTCATCGCGAAAGGCCGGGGTTGTGGGCTCCAAGCCCGGCGTCTCGTCCCGAGCCGTGGCTAGGACCCGGAGCGTTCCACGGATTACGCCCTCCGCCGCCAGTGGGTGCCAGGCCACTGCGGCATCGAGGTCGCCCTTTTCCACTCCGGCCACCGCGGCGGGGATGCTCCGGGCTTGCACGAGGGTCACGTCTTCGTCCGCTTTGAGGCCGCTCTTGACCAGCATCGCCCGGGCCAGGAAGTCGGATCCGGAGCCGAAGGTCGTGATACCGACCTTGCCCCCTTTCAAGTCCGCCACGGCGCGAACGCGAGAATCGGCCTTGACCAACAGCAGGAAGATCGGATGGTCGGACAACTGGAATCCAGCGGTGATGTCGGCGCGCCCGCGGCTCTTCACCAAGGTCAGTGTGGAAAACATCGTCGTCAAGAAGACGTCGATGTCCCCGGCGAGAAGCGCTCGGATAGCGTCGGCTCCGTTGCCAAAGTCGATCAGGCGCACGGCGAGTCCCGCCCGGCGATAGATGCCCTGTTCGCTCCCGAACACCACGGGGAAGACGCTCATGTCACCTATGATCTTCCCAGCGCGGATGAGCCCAGGCTCCTGTGTGTAGCCGGGAGCCGGCAGCATCCCAAGCGCCAGGACCACGCATGCCAGAAGCGCACCGATCACTGGATGGAGTGGAACTCGCCTCATGTCACTGCCCCCTCGATGATGAAACGCTACTGAAGATGCGTCCCAGGCGGAAGCCGATTGTAGAGGATGTCACAGCGGGTTTTCGAGAATGCGACAGCAACTCCTCCGGGGGCAACCGGCGGTGGAACGATGCCACTAGGTCCGCGTCCCGCCTCCAAACACTGGGCTCGCGCGCGATGCAGAGCGAGCGCGATCCTCCGTGATGATCTACTGGCGCTGCGTCGGCGTGTAGACGGTACGGTGCGGCCCGTCGATCGACAGCTTACCCGCCGAGTACCCTCCGTCGACGTAGACGGCCTGCCCGGTGACGAATTTGGCCTGATCCGACGCGAGGAACAACACCATATCGGCGATCTCCTGAGGATCGGCGAGACGGCCTACAGGAATCTCTTTGAGGTGGTTGTCCCGATACTCATCGGTCGGGTAGGACTTCGAGATGTTCTTGATGTCGGTCAACCCCGGGGCGACGACATTCGCCGTGATCCCGTGAGACCCGAGCTCCAGGGCGAGCACCCTGGTGAAATGCGCGGCGCCGGCCTTGGAGGCGCAGTGCGCCGCCGCTTTCACGCGCGCGATCGCCCCGGCCCCCGAGCCGATGTTGATGATGCGGCCGCCCCGCCCCTGGCTGATCATCCGGCGTGCCGCGGCGCGACAGGTCAAGAATACCGCGCGGAGCTGCGTATCGACCTGAAAGTCCCACTCCTCATCGGTCATCTCCACCACGGTCTTGTGCACGCCGACCCCCGCACAGTTCACCAGGATATCTACGCCGCCGTACGCGCGCACCGTCTCTTCAAACAGACGCTCTACCGCGGCGCTATCGGTCACGTCGGTCTTGACGAACATGACCGTGCCCCCCTCGGCGCGCAAGCCCTGGGCGACCTGCTGCCCCCACTCCTCATTTACGTCGGCAATCACACCGCTGCCGCCCTGTTTGACGAGTGACTGCAGGATCACCCGACAGATCCCGGATGCCGCACCCGTCACGATCGCCGTCTTTCCCGCGAACTGGCCTCCCATATGAACCCCTCCCGCATCGTGCGTGGTTTTGAACGTATTTCGGTTCTCTGCCGCGCTCTCCTAGCGAAAGATGGGGCAGCGCTGTTTGGGGTTGTCTGGTTCCAGCAGGCGGCCCAGTCGGTGCGGATGCAGGTCTGAGCCGCATGGAGCGAGGTGCGCCCGGCGCATACGTCGCGGTGCAGACGATTTTCCAGACGGTCCTTGATCTTCGCCTCGGCCAGTGGTTGGGGCCAGAGGTTAGTCACGGCATTGGCCCCTCCGAGTTCGATGGGAACGAGGTGATCATACTGCTGGGCCCCAGGATGCGGTGTGTAGTCATACCGCCGATCCACAGCACGTCGTGAGACCGTTGAGATGTGGCGCGCTGCGAGCGCGTAGCGCGGTACGCAGACCACCGTCGCATCGGTTGTCAGCACTGCGCCCGGCGTCACCTCTGGCATGGGCAATGCGTAGCCGTGCGACAGCGGTAATGTGATGAGCAGAGCCAGCAGGAAGTTTACGACTCTACACCTCGTAGGGATGCTGATTAATATAGACTGGCCCGACGGGTGGCGAGTTGATCTCCAACTCGGTCCGGACCGAGTTCCTGCAAACTTCCCTCAAAGTGACGGACACAGCCATGCTGTGATGGCCGACGACGGGCGCCGTAGACGTCATAGCGTTCGCTGCGATCCGGAGTCGGTTGCCCGCCGCGCCAGCCGTGACGCCCATGCCCGCCGCGACTCCTGCGCCCGCGCCGACGCCTACGCCGGCACCGTAGACGTTGCGCCTTGTTGAAGCGAGGTTCGCGGAAGTCTGCGAGGGCTGCTGAAATTGAAGAGCCCTCGGGTCTTCATTGTCTGCGCGGATCCGGCTCGATACGTGCAGGGGAGGAAGATGCTCCTCCGAACTCTCATCCTAGTTATGCGCACCAGTTGACGGAAGCATAACCATCGGGGAGAAAAGCCATGGCCAAGCCCACCATCGAACAACTCCGGGAGCGAGTGCGTGGGGACGTAATCACCCCCCGCGACGAGGGTTACGAGGAGGCGCGCAAGGTCTACAACGCCATGATCGATCGGCGGCCTCGCGTTGTCGTGCGGTGCGTGAACGCAGGCGACGTCATCGCCGCAGTTGACTTCGCACGCGAGAATCAGCTCGACCTGGCGGTACGCGGAGGCGGGCACAGCGTCCCCGGCTTCGGCACCTGCGACGACGGCGTTGTCGTCGATCTATCCCGCATGCGGGGCATCCGCGTCGATCCCAGAAACCGGACGGCGCGTGCCGAAGGGGGAGCCACCTGGGGCGACTTCAACCACGCAACGCATGCCGTCGGCCTCGCGACTACCGGAGGCATCATCTCTACGACAGGCGTAGCCGGCCTCACCCTCGGTGGGGGGATCGGGTACCTTAGCCGCGGTTTCGGTCTCTCCTGTGACAACTTGGTCTCAGCCGACGTAGTAACCGCCGACGGCCAGTTTCTCATCGCGAGCGACCACGAGAACCAGGACCTGTTCTGGGCGATCCGCGGCGGCGGTGGCAATTTCGGCGTGGTGACCTCGTTCGAGTTCCGCCTCCACCCCGTCAAGGACATCTATGGCGGTCCGATCTTGTATGAGTTGAAAGATGCCGGCACCATCTTGCGCTTCTTTCGCGAGTTTATCGCCAACGCGCCTGAGGAGTTCGGCGGCTTCCCAGCCTTCCAGATCGCGCCGCCGCTCCCATTCATCCCTGAGAAGCGACACGGCGATACGTTCTGCATAGTTGTGGCGTGCTGGGCCGGGCCACTCGACAAAGGGGAGCGCGCCCTCAAGCCGCTCCGCGACGCGGCGCCCGTGGTCGCTGAACATGTCGGCCCGATGCCATACCCCATGCTCAACACCGCGTTTGATGCCCTGGTGCCACCCGGCCTGCAGCATTATTGGAAGGCCAACTTCGTGACCGAGCTCACCGACGCGGCGATCGAGGCGCATCTCAAGCACGGGCCGAAGGTACCCGTCGTCAACTCGACGGTCCACATCTACCCTATCAATGGCGCTTGCCACCGGGTCGCGTCTGACGCGACGGCGTTCGCGTATCGCGGCGCGAACTTCTCCCCTGTGATCGCCGGCATGTGGCCAAACCCTGCCGACAACAAGGCCAACATCAAGTGGGTGCGCGACTACTATCAAGCGATCGCGCCCCATTCAGAGGAAGGCGGCTACGTCAACTTCATGGCCGAAGACGACCAGGACCGGATCAAGGCCAACTACAGGGGCAACTACGAGCGCCTCGTCAAGATCAAGAGGAAGTACGATCCGAGCAATCTGTTCCACCTAAACCAGAACATTAAGCCATAGCAATTACCAGTAAGGCGAGTTCTGCCCCTGCTTCACTTGTACCTGGCTGATGTGGCTTACGAAGAGAAAGGTGGATGCCTTACATTCGGCTCAGACAGTCTCGCGATCGTGATCAACGTCCGAAGGCAAGACTGCTCAGCAGCCGCCTGATTCCGGCAAAATGCCCAGCTGGATGTTTTCTCGGCCGCGCCTTCTCCGCCTCGGCGAAGTTGCGTTCATGTGCGATGTGATTAGCCAAAAGCGATGCGACGAAGAACATCTCGATCCCTTCTCTAGCGGGGCACAGTCGGCGCTGTCGCGGCCGCACCGCGCGGACGAGGCGTCAACCGAGAGGCATCAGGCAGCCTCCGCTCCAGCGTAAGCGCCGAGACGGCCGCCGCAATTGCCACAGCCGCAGCAGCGAGGAATACCGCCGTCGGCGAGAGGCTCAGCAGTTGCGTACCAAGTGTCGGCGCGAGCGCCAGTCCGACCCACCACGACAGTCCCATCGACGCCATGTAGCGGCCACGCAGGCTCGTCGGCGCAAGCTCGGCGACGAGCGGCATCAGCGCCGTCGTATGGAAGCATTCGCCGACGCCAACCGCGATCATTGCCGTGACCAATACCGCGTACGCCGTGTCGGTGCTGACGCCTGCGGCGACCACGAGCAGGCAAGCGCCAGCGAAAATCGACGCCGCCAGCGCCATCATCACCACCCGTCGGCGTCCCTCGGCGAGCCTAGCGATCGGCACTTGGGCGACGACGACCGTAGCGGCGTTGGCGAGCAGCAGCAACCCGATCAGCCGCGCGCTGATGCCGATCTCGTTCTTGGCGTACGGAGGTACGAGAAATGAGAAGACACCCCAGCCGACCGCGATCATCGCCACGTTGGTGAAGGCGAGATGCATGAAGGCACGGTCACGAACGACGAGCCGGTATCCGCCCGCGATCGGCTCCGGTCGCACGTCGTCGCGCACGACGGCGACCAACACCGACACATAGGCGAGGTAGGTGAGCGCGTTGACCAAGAACAGCACGACGTACCCGGTCAAACCGTAGGCCGCGACGAGGCCGCCGAGGGCGCCGCCGATCCCGATGCCGGCGTTGCTGGCAACACGCGAGACTGCGGTTGCGCGATGGCGGAGGTCCGACGGCGCGAGCGTCGCCAGCAGCGTCGACTGGCTCGGATTCAGCGCGCCGTTTCCGGCGCCCGCGAACGCAGCGGCCGCGAAGGCATGAGCTGGCGAGTGAGCAAACGCCAAGCCGGCATAACCGGCGGCCAGCGCAATGCCGCCGCCGGTAGCGGTCGCACGAGCCCCGAAGCGGTCGATCAGCGGGCCCACGAGCGGCGCAATCACAACCGCGGCACCGGCGATCATGCCGATCACGAGACCAGCGACGCCCAGACTGAACCCACGACCATCGTGCAGATAGATGACCTCGAACGGGAGGACAGCGCCATACCCCAGGTAGTTCAAGAAGATCCCGACCTCGACGAGCCAAAGCTCGCGCGAGAGACCCAAGCTGAGACGGCGCGCCATTCCCTTAATCGCGGCGCGGTCGATCAAGCTGCGCGACGTGATGATCCAGGTGGCGATGGTAGTCCTCCATCAGCCACCCAAGCGTGACGGCGTCGCCGTCGCCGATCCGGCAGGGCGTCGCCAGGCGGTCGGCGGGCATGCGGGCGATCACGTGCGCCAGGTGCTTGTTGTACGCTCGCCACAGATCGATCAACACCCGCCAGTCCGCGGTCTGGTAGTCCTGGCAGCGCGCCCATCCTTCCTGTTCATACGCCGGGAATCGCAGCTCGCCGTGCAGGAGCGCGCGGACGAAGCGCTGGTGGTTGTTGGACGCGGAGTCGATCAGGTGCCCGAGGATCTCCTTCTTGGACCATCGCGTGGGTGACGGCTTGACCGACGCGTCCGCGTCGCTGACGGCGCGCAGGCGTCCCGCTGCGGCGGACACGGTCTGCCGGAGCCTCTCCGCGTTGTTGCCCGTCATCGACGTCACTGCCTACGCATCCTAAGCGCCGCCGCGGAGCATCTCAATTACCACCGAGGTAATGGCGGACGGACTCCCATTAGGTATACTCAATTTCATGAGGGCCAGACAGAGAACGGCAGAAGGGGCAGACGAATCACCGGCCAGCCCGGTGGGTCGATTACTCAGGCAGTGGCGAGAGCGTCGCCGGATGAGCCAGCTCGCCCTGGCTATGGAGGCCGAGATTTCTTCGCGCCACCTCAGCTTCGTAGAGACTGGGCGGGGCCACCCGAGCCGCGAGATGGTGCTTCTCCTGGCCGGGGTCTTGGACGTGCCACCGCGCGCTCGCAACGACCTTCTCGCTGCGGCGGGATATGCGCCGACCTATCGTGAGAGCGGTCTCGACGCGCCGGAGATGGCGCAGTTCCGCCGGGCGCTGGACTTCATGTTGCGGCAGCAGGAGCCGTATCCCGCCATCGTGCTCGACCGCCACTGGAACATCCTGCTCGCGAATGAGGGCGCCGGTCGGTTCGTCGGCTTACTGCTCGACCCGGCGGCAGCCGACGTGCTGGGTCCGAATGCCCTTCGACTCATCTGCCATCCTCAGGGTCTTCGACCCTACATCGTCAATTGGGAGGCGACGGCGGCCGCTCTCATCCAGTGGCTCCACCGCGATCTGCTCCGAGGTGGTGACGCCGAGATTCGGCGTCTGCTGGACGAGCTGCTGGCATACCCTGACGTACCTGCCAACTGGCGAACGCTCGATCTTGATGCGCCGGCAGCACCGTTTCTGGCTATTGAAGTGCACAAGGGTGACACGCACTTACGGTTCTTTACAACCCTGACGACCCTCGGGACACCCTACGACATTACGCTTCACGAGCTACGCATCGAGAGCTTCTTCCCAGCGGACGACGCCACGGACACGGCGTTCCGACGGCTGAGCGCGGCTACCGTTACGTAAGACCACCGTCCACTTACCCCATGGACACGATGCATTGTGCCCGGCATCCACACGTGGAGACCCTCCTGACCTGTGTGACGTGCGGGACACCCATTTGCCCAGAGTGCATGATCGAGACACCTGTTGGGATGAAGTGCCCCCTTTGCGGCCGGAGTCCCATTCCGGCCGTCTACCGAGTGAACCCGATCCGACTGGCATCGGCGATGGCCGCCAGCGTCGTCTCGGGGACGATGGCCGGCGCGATCTTGCTCTCGCTGGGTGGTTTTGGCCTCATCACCGTGCTGCTCAGCGTCGCCATCGGCGTCGGCGCCGGCGAGGTCGCGGGCCGCGCATCTGGAGGCAAGCGCGGGGTCGTGCTCAGCCTGGCCACAGCGACCTCGCTTGTTGTCGGGGGGTTGCTCGTCGCACCGCATTTACTGTCGGTGCTGCTGGGATTCGGCGCGCTGCCGCCGGGCGAGTTGATGGCGCTACTCAGCCACCGGCCATTCTATGTGCTCGCGATCGTACTGAGCGGCGTCACCGCCTACTCGCGCCTGCGGTAGACTTCGATTCGACTCACCGATGAGCTGACCCAGGCGTACGCGCGCAGTTTCCCTGGAGAGATCAGATTCTTCCGGGAGGTTGAGAATCTTTGATCGCGCGCGCGCGCGCCATGGCCCGGGCGAACCCGGGAAGGGATCGCTCGACCATGTCGTCGGTGGCGGTCAGCGACAAACGGAAGTAACCCGGCAGGTCCAGGAACGCCCCGGGCATGGCGATGATCCTCTCCTCCGTCAGCCACTCGCAGAACAGGGCATCATCAGGGAGAGGGCAACGGGGCATGAGATAGAATGTCGCCTCGGGCACGTGCACCCCGTATCCGAACTCGCGAAGCGCCTCGACCATCCGATCGCGTCTGACCTGGATTCGGCCAACATCCACCGTAAGCGGGTCGAGGTCGGGGAGCGCGTGCTGGAGGAGCGCGTTGGGCCACGCGTAGCCCGTCGCGAGCTGCCCGGCCATGAGCGCGACGCGAAACACGTCGCGCTCCGGCATCCGCGGGTGGACGGCGATGTAGCCGATGCGCTGCCCGGGGGCAAGCAGAACCTTGCCGTACGAGTAAATGAGAAACGTTCTCATATAATAGGCGGCCGGTGAGGTGAATGGGCGGCCGTCGAACAAGATGCGGTTGTATGCTTCGTCCGAGAGAAGATAGATGGGCTGGTGGCGCTCCGACGCCTCAGTCAGCACACTGGCGAGCCGCTGCAGGGCCTCGGGCGGAAAGATCCTCCCGGTCGGGTTGTGAGGAGTGTTGATTATCATGGCCCGCGTGCGCGGCGTCAGCGCCCCTGCCACCGCTTCCACGTCGAGATCGAAGGTCTTGGGCAGCACTTTCACCCGAACGGCGCGGGCACCGGCGGCCCGGATCAGCGGCTCGTAGAGAAAGTGCGGCGGGCTGACGATGATGACCTCGTCTCCTGGCTCGCACACGGTTCGCAACGTCGCAGCCAAAGCGGCGATGGAGGCGTTGGTGAGGGCGATGTCCTCCGGGTCGAACGGGATGCCCAGGTAGGCCCGTAGCGACGCC
>JBGQGY010000093.1:0-15601 GCA_041497675.1 bacterium
CATCAGGTCGGTCATGCCGGCGGTCGTTAGCCTGTTCCTGTTGATTCCCTCGGGGGTCATTGTCGCAAAAAAGGACCGGCCCGCCGAGCACCAGAAATGGGCGACGGCCACGATCAGCAGTATTGTGACGTACTGGCTGCGGTAGGCTACTTGCCGGCGGCGTTGTTCCCGATCCGCCGCGTCCACTCGGCGAGCACGCGATCGCGGTGGGCGGAGATGATCTTGAGGTCGTAGGCGACCAGATCGAGATCCTTGAGCGCGGTGACGCTCCTGGGGATCGGGACGTCAGACCGAACCGGGTACGTCAGCTTGATCTTCGTCATCAGGTCCTGCGCCCGCCTGGAGAGCAACCAGTCGATGAATCGCTGCCCTCCGTCGGGGTTCGGGGCCCCCTTTACGAGGGATACCGTTCCAAGGTCCCAACCGGTCTTCGGCGGGTACAGGAACCGGACCGGTCGCCCCTCGCTCTGCACAAGCGCCGCGTCGTGCGCGTATGCGATGCCGATGGCGTACTCGCCGGCCGCCACGGCGTTCGGCGGGATCGAACTCCCGGTCGGGTAGGCGCGGACGTTGCGGTCGAGCGCCGCGAGGTACTCCCAAGCCCGCTCTTCACCCAGCCGAGAGATCTGCGCGATTAGGAACGTGAAGCCCGCGATCGACGTCGTGGGATTGGACGCCACGATGTGCCCGCGGTAGCGCGCGTCGAGCAGATCATCGTAGGTCCGCGGAAAGCGCACACCCGGGAACTCTTTACGGAAGCGATCGACGTTGACGACGATTCCCAGCACCTGGATGGTCGTCCCGGTCCAGAACCCGTCAGGATCACGATACGCCGGGGAGATCTCATTGCGCACTGCGCTGAGATATCGGTCCACGAGCCCGCGGTTCTTGAGGATCTCCTGGAGGGCGCCGGGCGGGCCCAGGACGACGTCCGCCCGCGGCCGGCTGCGCTCGGCGGCCAGGCGCGCCGGGATTTCCGTAGACGGCATACGGACGAATTCAACCGACTGCCCGGTCGACGTGTAGTAGACGCGCATCATGCTGGCGATTTCGATCTCGTGCAACGGCGTGTAGACGAGCACCGTCCGGAGCTCGGGGGTCGCCGCCGACGACGCGGAAACCGCCAAGAGCGCGCAGACCGCGGCCAGCGCGGCGAGAGTCAGGCGGAGTCGTGCGGTCACGGTGTTCATCCGGCGTATCCTACTATTCCCGCGTTGCCGGTGCAATAGGCGCGTCCCGGCTGAAGGAAGGGCGGCGGTGACCGTGAATCAGAGATCAGTCCTGGGTGGAGGTGACGCGTGGCGTTTCTGCGATCAAAGTCGAGTAAGGTAGAAATGCTGAAAAACGTGCCTCTCTTCCGCGGCCTCTCGCAGCGGCAGGTCGAACAGATCGCCCGGCTGGCCGATGAACTCGAGGTGCCGGCCGGCAGGCGGCTGGCCAGCGCCGGGGACACAGGCCACGAACTCTTCGTCATCGTGGACGGGCAGGCGACCGTCACGACGCCGAGTCGCCGCACGATCAAGCTGGGCCCGGGTGAGTTCTTCGGTGAGATGAGCCTGATCGACGGCGGCCCCCGATCGGCGACGGTCGACGCGGCCACGCCGATGAAGCTGCTCGTGATCGGACACCGCGAGTTCTGGGAACTGCTGAACGAGGCCCCGCCGTTGACCGGCAAGATCATGCGCGCGCTCTCGCAGCGCCTGCGCGACGCCGAAGCGGCGGTGACGGCCTAGCCGCCCAACGCGGGCGGCTCGCGGCATGACGCGCCCGCTGACGCTCGTGCTCTCGGTTGCGGTCCTGTTCGTGGCCGCGCCCTCCCTCCCCGGCATCCCAAATCCAAAAGTCGCCGCTGAGGCCCCCGAGATCGGTCGCTCGGGCGGCACGCTCGTTGACGCGCAGGTCAGCGAGCCGCGCACCTTCAACCCGATCGTCTATACCGACGTGTCGACCGGCCGCGCGCTCGCCCAAATCTTCGATGGGCTTGTCGAAGCCAACTACATCACGGGTGAGGTCGAACCGGCGCTGGCCGAATCGTGGACGATCAGCGCCGATCAGCGCACGTGGACGTTCACCCTGCGACAGGGGATCCGGTGGGCGGACGGCCGGCCGCTGACCATGGACGATGTCCTGTTCAGCGTGCAGGTCATCTTCACCAACGGTGTCCAGAGCACGACCGCTGACCTGTTAACCATCAAAGGCAAGCCGGTGAGATACAAGAAGCTGGACGAGCGGCGCATCCAGTTCACGACCGAAGAACCCTTAGGCTTCTTCCTGCGCCTCCTTCAGGACCTGACGATCATCCCAAAGCACAAACTGGCCGGGGCGCTCGCGCAGGGCGGCGTCAAGTTCAACTCGGTCTGGGGCGTCAATACGCCGCCGCGCGAGATCGTGGGCACCGGCCCGTTCGTAATGCAGCAGTACGTCTTTGGCCAGCGGCTCGTCTATGCGCGCAACCCGTACGCCTGGCGCGTGGATCGCGCCGGCAACCGCCTGCCGTACCTCGAGCGCTACGTCCTGCAGATCGTCCCCAACGTCGACGCCGAGAAGCTGAAATTCCTGGCCGGTGAGACCGATCTCTACGGCGCCCGACCACGCGAGTACGCCGAATTCAAACGGGGAGAGGCGGCGGGCACCTACACCGTCTACGATGGCCCGGAAACGTTCTCGTCGCAGTATCTGGTCTTCAATCAGAACCCGAGAGGCGTCGGACCGCCGAAGCTGACCTGGTTTCAGGACGCCCGCTTCCGGCGAGCGCTGAATTACGCGATTGACCGGAACACGATCGTCCGGCAGGTGTTCGCCGGGCGCGCCACGCCCGCGTGGAGCCCGGTCAGCATCGCGGACAAACGGTACTACAACCCGCAGGTGCCGACGTATCCATATACTGTTGCGAGAGCGCAGGAGCTGTTGGTGGAGGCCGGATACAAGAGGGGCGCCGACGGATTCCTACGCGACGCGACAGGGAACATGATTGAGTTCACCCTCGCCACCAGCGCGCAGAGCCCCGATGGTGTGGCCATCGCCACCATCGTCCGCGAGGACTTCGTCAAACTCGGTATCAAGGTCACCTATACGCCCGAAGCGTTTGCGACGCTGGTCTCTAAGCTCGACAGCACCTTCAAATGGGATGCCATCATCATCGGCCTGACCGGCGACAACGAACCGGGTACCGCGCGCACCTACTGGCTGAGTTCCGGGGCCCTCCACGACTGGAATCCCCGACAGACGAAACCGGCCACAGACTGGGAGGCCGAGATCGACCGGATCTTCGAGCAGGCGGCGCGCGAGGTCGATCCCGAGAAGCGCCGCCCCTTGTACTTCCGGTGGCAGCAGATCGTGGCCGAACAGGTGCCGGCGATCTACTTCAGCAACCCAAAGACGCAACCGGTGGTTCGCAACACCCTGGGCAACACCCGCCTTGGGCTTCAGGGGGCCACCGGGATGCTGATGACACGTTATTATCGCTCACCATGACGGCCACGCGGGTCGTGATCCTCGGCGCCGGTGGGCGAGACTTCCACAACTTTAACGTCTACTTCCGCGATCGCCCCGAGTACACGGTCGTCGCCTTCACCGCCGCGCAGATCCCCGATATCGCGGGACGCACCTATCCGGCCGCGCTGGCGGGGCCTCTGTATCCGAATGGCATCCCGATCGTTACGGAAAGCGCGCTCGACGACCTGCTCCACAAAGAACGCGTGGACCAGGTCGTCTTCGCGTACAGTGACGTCTCGCACGAGCAGGTCATGCACCTGGCGTCGATCGCCCTGGCGGCGGGCGCGGGGTTCCGGTTGCTCGGCCCGAGCGAGACGATGTTGCGGGCCCGCATCCCCGTCGTTGCGGTCTGCGCGGTGCGGACCGGCAGTGGAAAGAGTCAGACCGCGCGCCGCATCGCCGCCGTGCTGCGAGAGGCCGGTCGCCGGGTGGCCATCATCCGTCATCCCATGGCCTATGGCGACCTGGCGCGGCAGGCCGTGCAGCGTTTCGCGACGCTCGAGGATCTCGACCACGCGGACGTGACCGTCGAAGAACGAGAAGAGTACGAGCCACACCTCGCCCAGGGCAGCATCGTCTACGCGGGCGTGGACTACGCGGCCGTGCTGGCGGCCGCGGAACGCGAGGCGGACATCATCATCTGGGACGGCGGGAACAACGACTTCCCGTTTATCCAACCCGATCTACACGTGGTGGTCGCCGACCCCCTGCGCCCCGGACACGAGCTCCGGTATCATCCCGGTGAAACCAACCTGCGCATGGCGCACGTCGTGGTCATCAACAAGATCGACACGGCGCGACCCGAAGATGTCGCGACGGTGCGGCGCAATATCACCCAGGCGAACCCCGGCGCCACCGTGATCGAGGCGGCCTCGCCCGTGACGGTCGATCACCCAGAGGCCCTCGCCGGCCGCAGGGCGATCGTCGTTGAGGACGGGCCCACGGTGACGCACGGCGGGATGGCCTACGGCGCCGGGTTCATCGCCGCCGGGCGGTGTGGCGCGACGGTCATCGATCCCCGGCCGTTTGCCGTCGGATCCATCGGGCAGACGTTTCGCGCCTATCCTCACCTCGACCACGTACTCCCGGCCATGGGCTATGGCCCCCACCAGTTGCAGGAACTGGAAGAGACGCTCCGCCGCGCCGACGCCGACGTCATCGTCATCGGGACACCGGTCGACCTGCGGCACATGTTACGGCTGAACAAGCCCGCCGTCCGGGTCACTTACGAACTGGAAGAACGGTCGTCCCCCGGTCTGAGAGACCTTGTCCGGGCGTGGATAACAGATCCTTCCCGGGCCTGAGGGTGGCGGCCGAGGGGTAAAATGGATATATCATGAAGAGATTCAGAATCGTCGCATTGTTCGTCGGCGTGCTCGCCGGCCTCAGCCTCGTGGCGTTCGCCGCGTACCTGGCGTACGTCGTCAGGCTGTGGCACCAGGCGATGGAAGCATAGCCGCCTCGATCGCATAGCGCAGTATCGCGCCGATCCCGCCGTGGGCGCGCAGCCCGTCTGCGGGAGGTCCCTGCACCGGCGCCACCTGCGCACCGTGCCGGCGCGCCAACAGCGGCAGCGTCGGCATCTCCGCAAGCACGTTCCGGTCCACGACGAGCGTCAATACCCGGCCCTGTTTGAGGGCATCGAGGGTCGGCTCGATCCCGGTCACCGCGCCACCCCTGGCCGTGCGGTCCAAGAGGGTGCCCACGAGCTCGGCGTCCTGCCGCTGTTCCGCATCCAGCGCGATCGCCACCGTCCGGTCGCGGATCTCCGCCATGCCAGCGTGCGACTCCAGCGCAACGACACCGACAATCTTACTGCGCACCTCGGGCGCCAACGCCAGGCGAACCTCGCCCGTGACCTCGTCGGCCCCGCTCAGGATGAGGCGTTCGATGCCCTTTTCATGCATGAAGTGAGCAGTCGCGCGCGCTACTTCTGTCAGGAACTGCCGGCGGCGGGCATCCACGCGGGCGTCAAACGTGTCGCGCTGCGCGCCCCGGCCGACGCCGACGCCGAACAGCCGGGTCGAGGTGGGCCGGCGTCCGGTCTTCGCGCGCCAGTTCTCGGTATGAAGCTCGAGCGTATCTTCCTCGATGACCGTCGTGTCGCCCAGATACCCTCTCAAGATACGGGCGTGCTCGTGGTCGACCACGAGGATCGCGTAGGGTTTATACTGATCCACGAGGTCGATCGCCACGGTCACATCCGGCGGCCCGTAGCGGACACGGTTGGGCACGGGGACAGGTACGTGATATTCCTTCCACAATCCAGGCGCCGCGAAAATGATGAGCCCACGGCCCTCGGGCCAATGCCGGCTGACAAGCGTCATGATGCGCCGCGCGCTTCGGCTGGCCAGTCGGAGGACCTCACCGGAGAGGTCTTTGAGCGCCTCCCGCATGGCATGCTGGACCCAGATGGCATAGGCCGGTTTTGCCCCCTGATTTTCCTTTTTGCGGCCATCGACATCAAGATAGATGGAAAAGACGTCCTTGCGATCTGTTTCAAGAATCTCGAGGATATCACGATCTCGCATTTGGTCACCTCCCGCTTCTGTCCACCTCCACCGTACCGGACCTGCGGGGAAGGTGGCATCGGGCACGGACCCGATATGCTCACTCGGCCAGGCAGCCGATGGCCCGGGCAGCGCCCGGCTGGCACAATTGATCTGATTTCGAGGAGGGGATAGCGACGTGCCAGGTGTAGGGCCAACGCCGTATCCGGCGCACCGCGAGGCCGATGTTGTCTTGAGGGACGGCTCCACCGTCCACGTGCGGCCTGTTCGCCCCAATGACGAGGTCGTGTTGCTGAGTTTTTTCCGCGGCCTTTCGGACGACGCGCGAATACGGCGCTTCTTCACGCGCACGAGCGACGACGCCCTGGTCCAGCAGGTCCGCAAGATGGCGGACGTGGACTATGTGCGCCGGTTTGGGCTCGTGGCCACGACCGGTTCGCCGGAACGCATCGTCGGCCACGCCATGTACGCGGCGCTCGACGGCCAGCGCGCGGAGGTCGCGTTCGCGGTTGCGGAGGACTACCAGGGGCGCGGCCTGGGGACGATCATGCTGGGCCACCTGGCCGAAGTCGCGGCGACCAACGAGATCCGGCTCTTTGAAGCCGAAGTCCTGCCTGACAACATCAAGATGCTCGACGTGTTCCGCAACGCCGGCTTTCCCACCGAGGCGCACGTCGAGTCGGGGGAGGTCCACGAGGAGTTTCCCACCGCGCTGACGCCGGACGCGCTGCGCCACTTCGAAGCGCGCGAGCAGACGGCCGCCGTGAACGCGTTGAAGGCCTTCTTCGCGCCGCGCGCGGTCGCGGTCATCGGCGCCTCGCGGCAGCGCGGGACCATTGGTGGTGAGATCTTTCACAACCTGCTCGCGTATGGGTTCGCCGGACCGGTGTATCCGGTGAACCCGCGGGCCGAGGTCGTGCAGTCGGTACCCGCCTACCCAGGCGTGGAGGCCATCCCCGGCCCGGTCGATCTTGCCGTAATCGCCGTGCCCGCCGAACACGTCGTCGAGGCCGCCGAAACGTGCGCTCGGAAGGGCGTGCGCGCCATCGTCGTCATTTCTGCCGGGTTCTCGGAGACCGGTGAGGAGGGACGCACGCGGCAGGCCGAATTGGTGCGCATCTGCCGCACTGCCGGGATGCGGCTGATCGGTCCCAATTGCATGGGGATCGCGAACACCAACCCCGCCGTCCGCCTCAACGCCACCTTCGCGCCGATGGCGCCGCCGCAGGGGCGCGTGGGGTTCCTTTCGCAGAGCGGCGCGCTGGGGCTGGCCGTTATCGACTATGCGGCGTCGCTGGGGCTGGGCATCTCAACGTTCGTCTCGGTGGGGAACAAAGCCGACATCTCGGGGAACGACCTGCTCAACTACTGGGAAGTCGATCCCGGCACCGACGTCATCCTGCTCTACCTAGAGTCCTTTGGCAACCCTCGCAAGTTCTCGCGGATCGCGCGGCGGGTCGGCCGGACAAAACCGATCGTGGCCGTCAAGAGCGGGCGGTCACGCGCCGGTGCCCGGGCGACCTCGTCGCACACGGGCGCGCTGCTCGCGGCCTCGGACGTGACGGTTGACGCCCTCTTCCGCCAGGCCGGCGTGATCCGCACGGACACGCTGGAGGAACTGTTCGACGCGGCCGCGCTGCTCGCGCACCAGCCCGTCCCGCAGGGCCGGCGCGTGGCGATCCTGACCAACTCGGGTGGGCCGGCGATCCTGTGCGCGGACACCTGCGAAGCCTGGGGGCTGGACGTCCCGGTATTGGGCGATGCGACGCAACAGCGATTGCGCGCCATGCTACCGAAAGAAGCGAGCGTGGGCAACCCCGTCGACATGATCGCGTCGGCGAGCGCGACGGACTACCGCAACGCCATGGGCATCATCGCCGCCGACCCCACCGTCGACGCCATGGTAGTGATCTTCATCCCACCATTGGTCACGCGGCCCGAGGACGTGGCGTCGGCGATCGTGGACGCCGCGCGCGCGCTCAATGGTACGAAGCCGGTGTTGACGGTGTTCATGTCCGCGCGGGGTGTGCCGGATGAATTGCGTGCGGATGACGTGCACATCCCGTCCTATGCCTTCCCGGAAGCCGCCGCGATCGCGCTGGCGCGCGCGGCCCGCTACGGTGATTGGCTCAGGCGGCCGCTGCCCACACCGGTTGTGCTGCAAGATGTGCGGCGGAACGACGCCGCTGGGATCGTCGCCGGGGCGCTGCGCCGGGGGAGCGGGTGGTTGGACCCGGTAGAGGTCCAGGCCGTACTCTCCTGCTACGGCCTGCCGGTGGTCGAGCAGCGCGTGGTCCGAACCATCGCTGAAGCGGCGATGGCCGCCGACCAGTTGGGCGGTCACATCGTGGTGAAAGCCATCGCCCCCGGTTTGGTGCATCGCAGCGAGGTCGGCGCCGTCCAGTTGGGCCTGGTGGGGGCTGAACAAGTCCGCGAGGCCGCGGCGACCATGGCACAGCGGATGGAGCGGGCCGGCTCACCGGTGACGGGCTACGTCGTGCAGCGGATGGCGCCGCGCGGTGTCGAGATGATCGCCGGGGTCGTGCATGATAAACAGTTTGGTCCGATGATCGCCTGTGGCGCCGGCGGGGTGCTCGTTGAACTGATGGGCGACGTGGGTGTCCGGCTGACGCCGCTGGCGCGTGAAGAGGCCGGCGAATTGATCCGGGGCCTGAAGACCTTTCCCTTGCTGTCGGGGTTCCGGGGCCAGCCGTCTTCCGATGTCTCCGCACTGGAAGACGCGCTCGTGCGGTTGAGTGCCCTCGCGGATGACCTGCCCGAGATCGCGGAACTCGATTGCAACCCGATCATTGTCCACCAAAACGGCGCCACGATCGTCGATGCCAGGATTCGCGTCGAGGCCGCCGAGCCGCCCCGACCGCTCGGGGCGAGGGGATGAGCGAGCCGCAGGGCTTAGCGAGCGCCGACGCCCGCAGACGGCTGACGGAGCTCGGACCGAACGAACCGGCGCCGCCGCAGCACGTCCCCTTCATCCGGCACGCGCTTTCGCTGTTCTCGAACCCGCTCGTCCTGATCCTGCTGCTTGCCAGTGGAGTGTCGGCGACGCTTGGAGAGATCATCAACGCCGCGATCATCGTCGTGATCGTCCTGCTCAGTGTCAGCCTGAATTTCGTCCAAACCTATCGCTCGCAGCAAGCGGTGGATCGCCTCAGGCAGACTGTCGCGCCGACCGCCACCGCCTTGCGCGACGGACAGTGGCGCGAGGTGGCCCGGCGCGACCTGGTGCCCGACGACGTCATCCGTCTGACCGCGGGCGACCTGGTGCCCGCCGACGCGACGTTGCTGGAAGCCCGCGATCTACACGTGCAGGAGGCCGCGCTCACCGGCGAGTCATTGCCGGTCGAGAAGATCGCGCGCGACCCGCGCGCGGCGCCGGCGCAGGACGATCAGCAACACAAGGTCTTCCTCGGCACGTCGGTCGTCAGCGGGGTGGCGACCGCGGTCGTGACGGCCACCGGCCCGCGGACGGTCTTCGGCGACATCGCGGCGCGGCTCAGCCGGCGGCCGCCCGAGACCGAGTTCGAACGAGGCACGCGGCAGTTCGGCCTGTTCATCACGCGAATCGTATTCTTCATGGTGCTGTTCGTCTTTGTGGTCAGCGCGGCGCTGCGACATAACCCGCTGGAATCGCTGCTGTTCGCGGTGGCGCTGGCCGTCGGACTGACCCCCGAGCTGCTGCCGGTGATCACGACCGTCACCCTCGCGCGCGGCGCGGTCCACATGGCGAGGCAGAAGGTGATCGTCAAGCATCTCGAAGCCATTCAAAATTTCGGCAGCGCCGACATCTTGTGCAGCGACAAGACGGGAACGCTGACCAGCGGCGACATGGTCCTCGACCAGTACCTGGACCCGCTCGGCCGGTCGTCGGAACGCGTACTGCTGCTGGCGTACCTGAACAGCGCGCACGAAACCGGGATCGAGAACCCTCTGGACGAGGCGATCCTCAAGGCCAGGGAGCGCAACCCGCTGGATGTTGCGGTCCTGCGGCACGACCACCCGGACGCCCATGCCTACCGCAAGATCGACGAGGTGCCGTTCGATTTCGACCGGCGGTGTGTCTCGATCGTGGTCGAGGCCAACGGCGAGCGGTTGTTGATCAGCAAGGGGGCGCCCGAGAGCGTGCTGGCCCGGTGCGTGACGCTGGAAGCGGACGGGCAGTCCTCGCCCGTCGACGCAGCGGCGCGACAACGATGCGACGCACTGTATCAACGGCTGAGCGCGCAAGGGTACAGGACGCTGGCCGTGGCCCACAAGACCGTGCCGCCGCAGGCGGCGTACGGCGTCGAGGACGAGCAGGGGTTGACGCTGGCGGGGTTCCTCACCTTTGCCGATCCCCCGCGGGCGGATGCGGCCGAGACGCTCCGCGCGATGCGGCGCGACGGCGTCCTCGTCAAGATCCTGACCGGCGACAACGAGCTGGTCACCCGCCACGTGTGCGCGGAGGTCGGCCTGGACGCAAGCCGCATCGTCTTGGGATCAGAGGTCGAGCAGATGACCGACCCGGCGCTGGCGGCCACGGCGGAGCAGACCGCGGTGTTCGCGCGCGTCTCGCCGGGTCAGAAGACTCGCATCATCCTGGCGCTGAAGTCCCGTGGGCACGTCGTGGGCTTCCTCGGAGACGGCATCAATGACGCGCCGTCGCTGCACGCGGCCGACGTCGGCATCTCGGTGGCGAGCGGCGTCGACGTGGCAAAGGATGCCGCGGATATCATCTTGTTGGAACGCGGCCTCGACGTGTTGCACAGCGGCATCATCGAAGGCCGGAAGGCGTTTGGCAACGTGATGAAGTACCTGCTGATGGGAACATCATCAAACTTCGGCAACATGTTCAGCATGGCGGCCGCGTCGGTCTTCCTGCCGTTCCTGCCGATGCTGCCGACCCAAATCCTGTTGAACAACTTCCTCTACGATGCCGCTCAGATCAGCATCCCAACCGATAACGTCGATCCAACCTTCATCCAAAAACCCAGGCGCTGGCGCATCAGCCTGATTCGCGACTTCATGCTCTTCATCGGACCGATCAGTTCGATCTATGATTTCCTGACGTTCGGGGCGTTGCTGACCATCTTCCGGGCACGAGAGCCCCTGTTTCACACAGGATGGTTCGTCGAGTCACTGGCCACCCAGACGCTGGTCCTGTTTGTGATCCGCACAGCGGGGAATCCCCTGCGAAGCCGTCCCAGCCTTCCGCTGGTGGTAACAACCCTGGTGATGGTCGCGGTCGGGATCGCGCTCCCCTACACACCGGCGGCGCCCTATCTGGGCTTTGTGCCGCTGCCGGCGGGTTTCTTCGTCTTCCTCGCGGCGGCGACCGGGACGTATCTCGTGGTCGTGGAGATGGTGAAGCGCCGCCTACTGGGCCGGCTCTTCGACTAGCTACCGGCACCTCTTGATCTTTCGGGTGCCCAGCTGCTCGCAGTTCTTGGTGCAGCGAAACCAGAGGACGCGCTGCGACTTGTTGTCGTAGACGGCCACGCCGTACCACCGCTTCGGAGAGGACACTTCGACGTAGGCGGGGACCGACAGCCGGTGTTTCTCGAGCACGTCGCGGACCGTCCCCGCGTTCGTCATGGCCGAGACCTGAGCGGCCTGGGGCGGCACGTCTTGAACCGCCTCAGTGTACACGTCGACCCGTTGGGTGGTCTTCCCGACCATGCGCGCGCAGAGCTTCGATCCTTCGATCGGCACCATCGAGCGTTGGATTTCGTTCACGATCGCCTGATTCAATCGCGGCGCCGCAGCGGCAGACGCCGCCGAGAACGCCATCAGGGTGAGGATGATCGCGGCCGCGTACCTCACGGCGTTACGGGAGCATGACGGTGACGCCGCCGTTCACGAGCACCGAGAGGAGACCCGCGAGCGCCGGGGCCTGCGACAGAAGACCTCCGAGGATGGGAGTCTGCGATTGCGACCCGACGGTCGTCCCGGCTGCAAAAAGCACCTCGATGCGCCCCGCCAGCAGTTGCTTCTCCTGGGCCATCCGTCCGTCGACGCGCACGATATCGCCGACGGCCAGCTTCCCAAACGAGTCGCGCTGGCCGGTGACCTGCGTGGCATCGGTGACGGCGACCTCAAGCGTGCGGCTACCATCGCGCACGGTGAAGGACCTCTCCGCCTTGGCCGTCACGATTCCCTTCAGGGTCTGCGTGTTTTCCAGGTTGGCGGTGAGCTTCGCCGCCCGCACAGAGGATTGGGCGGTCACGAGACTGACGACGAGCAAGATAAGGATAACGGGGAGTCGTTGACCTATGAGCACGGGAGAACCTCCTCGGGCGCCCTCGGCATTCCGGCGCTTGGAAAGGGCCCGTGTCTTAAGAGATCTATACCCCATCGTGCCCGTCGCCCAGACTTCAAAAGATCGGGTTCGCACCGGATGCCGCCGGCGCCGGCCGGTCTCGTATGCTGACCTCAGCATCTGTTCGTGTCCCTGAGGGATGCACCTTGGTGCCGTCGACCCTCGGAGAGGAGATTTCGGTGAAGGCATCGGTGGTCTGGAAGGACGGCATGACATTCGAGGGGAGGACGGAGACCGGCTTTCAGGTGACCACCGCCGCCCCTCTGCCCGACGGCTCACCACCATCGGGACCGCTCCCGATGGACCTCGTCCTGATCGCGCTGGGATCGTGCACCGGCATGGACGTGGCAGGCATCCTGAGAAAGATGCGCCAGCCGTTCACAGGGCTCGTCGTCGAGACCGTCGGTGAGCGGCGGGCCGAGCATCCGAAGAGTTTCAATCACATTGAAATACGGTACACGGTGCGCGGGCGAGGACTCGATCCTGGGCAGGTCGAAAAGGCCGTCCAACTGAGCCAGGAACGCTACTGCTCCGTCGCGGCTATGCTGCGCCCGGCTGTGCGGTTGACGTATGCCTGGAGCATCGAGGAGGACGCGCCGGACAGGCTCCGCAAGACGGCGTAGTATCGCCATTGGTGGCTGACGAGGCAGGTATAATCACAGCATGACTGATTGGAGCGCAGCGCTCGTCCAGGGGCTCAAGACCAACGGGATCGAATTCGCGGCCCACGTCCCTGATGAAGTCACGGCGCGCGTACTCACCCTGCTGGAAGCCGACCCCGCGTTCACCGTGATCCCGGTGACGCGCGAGGAAGAAGGCGTGGCCGTGCTGGCCGGCGCCTTTCTGGGCGGAAAGCGCGGGGCCCTGATCCTTCAAGGCAGCGGCGTCGGCAATGCGATCAATGCGCTCGCCTCACTCTGCGTTGGCTCTCAGATCCCGCTGCTGATGATCGTCAGCGAGCGCGGGAGGCTGGGGGAGTTCAATCCCGTCCAGGTCCCGTTGGGACGCGCGATTCCCCGGATCTTTGAGGCCCTGGGGATCCAGTCGTTTTGGATCAACACGACCGAGGAGATTGATCCCGTGCTGCAAGGCGCCGCCGGTCTTGCGTTTGCGAGTTCCCTCCCCGTCGCCCTCCTCTTACCGACGACCCTGACCGGGGGGAAGCGACTCAAATGACCACGACGCACATGACCAGGCTCGACGCCACCAAGGCCCTCCTGCGGCTGCTCGATCGCCAGCCGGTCCTGTCAAACCTGGGAGGGAATTCGTACGACCTGCTTGCGGCGGGCGATCGGCCTGAGAACTTTTACACGTGGGGCGCGATGGGTTCAGTGTCGTCGGTGGGGCTGGGGCTCGCGCTCAGCCGGCCGTCGTTGCGGGTGGTCGTGCTCGACTGCGACGGGTCCCTGTTGATGAATCTCGGTAGCCTGGCGACGATCGCCTCGCAGCGACCCGCAAACCTCGTCCACATCGTGTTCGACAACCGGATGTATGAGACGACAGGCGGTCAGGCGACGCACACCGCGCGCGGCGCGAGCCTGACGGCCATCGGGCGAGGGGCGGGGCTCACCCAGGTCGAGGATGTCGACACGATCGAGGCCTTCTCACGCGCCGTCGGTCGGGCGCTCAAAGACCCCGGGCCGTGGCTGATCGTCGCTCTGGTCGACGCTTCGGTCTCGACAAACAAGATCCCGCGGCGCCCGATCTATTTCAAGGACCGTTTCGTCGACGCGATTCGGCCGCAGTAGGCGGCCGCCGCGTGTGCCAGTCGGTCTCTCGCTGAAACTTCATCCCCACCTGCAGGATCGTCGACTCGTCAAATAGGTTGCCGGTCACGGCCAGAGACAGCGGCAGGCCTTGCCGGCCAAACCCCATCGGGAGACCCAGCGCCGGGACGCCGGACAGCGCGCCGAGCACGCTGTAGTTGCCGCGTTTCCGGGGCGTGGTCTTGATGTTCGTCTCCAGCGTCAGCGACTCGTTCATCAGTGACGGTGAGACGAGCGCGTCGAACGTCTCGAAGAGACGCAGCACGTCGCGGGTTATCACCATGCGCCGCTGCTGTGCCCGCACGTAGTCCGACGCCGCCAGCTTCAACGACTCCCGCAGCCCGTTCTTCTGTCCGGTATCGACCAACGCGTCGAGTCTCTCGCTCGTGATCAACTCGGCGTGCGCCGCCGCCATCTCGCCGTTGAGGAGCGTCATGGCGGTTTCGACGTACGGATGGTCGGGCATCTGCGCCTGCGCGACCCGCATGCCCGATCGTCTCAGCACGCGCACCGCCTCGTTGAACGCCGCCTCCAGTTCTGGGGCGTCGGAAAAATCCGCCGGAAGAATGCCAAGACGTAGATTCCTGCGGGCCGCGCGCGGGTTGAACGCGAACCCAGGCCGGGTCGCGGTCACATCGTGCCCGTCGGCACCGGCGATCGCCTGCAGCACCCAGCCACAGTCCTCGGCGCTTCGCGCCATCGGGCCGATCTTGTCCATGCTCCACGACAGCTCCATCGCGCCGTGGCGGCTGACGAGTCCCCAGGTCGGGCGCAGCCCGGTCACGCCGCAGTAGGCCGACGGCGTGACGATGCTGCCCCATGTCTCAGAGCCCAGCGCGTAGGGCACGAGCCCCGCGGCGACCGCGCTGCCCGACCCGGACGACGAACCCCCCGCCCAGTGCCCCACGTTCCATGGATTCAAGCCCGGTCCGTGCAGCGACGCCGTCGCGTACTCGTAGCCGCCGCCACCGGCCAGTTCCACCATGGCGAGCTTGCCGACGAGCACGGCGCCGGCATCCGCCAACCGTCGAACCACGGTCGCATCGTGGTCGAGCACCTGATCGCGATGCGCCGGCGACCCCCACCGGGTGGGGATCCCTTTGGTCGCCAGCAGATCTTTCGCCCCGTAGGGCACGCCCAGCAGGGGCGAGCGGCGATCCTTGCTGCGCAGCCGTCGATCCGCCCGCCGCGCCTGCGCCAGGGCAAGATCGGGTGTCAGTTCCGCGAGCGCGTTGTACGTCGGCCCCATACGGTTGAGCCGATCCAGGAAGATCTTGGTGAGCTCCACCGACGAGATCTTCCGCGCCCGCAGTTCACGGCCCAGTTCCGTCGCGGTTTTGAAGAACGAGTCGTTGTCAGCCACGCGTGCATCCCCCAGATGTGTCATCACGCTGCAGAAGCCTCCCCGCGGGACGGGGGCCGCAGCGCCGAGCGCCCCGACAGGGAGGCTTGAGCCTACTTCGTCACGAGCTTCAGCGGGACGGGCGTGAACTTCGGCAGCTTCTGCCCGCCGA
>JBGQGY010000094.1:0-15385 GCA_041497675.1 bacterium
GATTCTGGGCGCGATCGTCACACACGGCATCGGGCTGTTCGTGCTAAGGTCGAGGCTGATGGCTGATTGATCAACTCGGTCCGGACCGAGTTCCGGTGCAGAGATGAAGGTTAGAGAGCAGCTGAACAAGAGGATCATTCCGATGTTTGGACTGATGCTCTTGTGTTTTGTACTCGTTGCCGTGGCATTGATGGTGGCGCCAACCCAGTTGCTGTTGCTTCTTCCAGTCGCGGGGTTCGTTGTCTGTGTCTTTTTCCTGCAATATGGAATACGTTGCCCAAAATGTAACAATCCTGTTGCGCAGCTTATCTATCTACACGGCGGCGGATACTTCCGGCTCTCGAAGAAAATCAGGTTTTGCCGATTCTGCGGTCTTGATTTCGATACGGATATCGAGAGCGCCGGAAAGAGACAACGGGAATCAATTATCTGAGATGGTGATTTTCCGGCGCAGCAGCGCCTCGAGGGGTGTTGGCCGGTGATGCCCGGAGGAGTGGCCACCACGCGACGCGCTATCGCTATCGCCATCGCGTTAGTCGCAGTCGTGGTCCTGACGGCTACGGTGAGCGCGCACAGTCCTTATGAGCACGTCGAACGGACGCTCACGGATGAATCCGGCCGGCAAATCCACTTGGTGAAGGCGTTTACGGACGGTATCTTCATGGCCGACCCTGTGAAGCTGATTCTGCGCGACTCCAGCGGTACCGTCTTGGGGGAGACGGCGTACGGAAGGGATGTGTCCGTACTGTGCCCGAATCTTCGCAGCTGCTTTGCGTTCCGGTACGATGGACTGCTTTTCCCCTGGCCCCCGGAAATCTGGAAAGTGGAGGGACCTCGTCTCGTGAGAACGACCGCGTTGTGGCTGTGGCCTGTTGGTGTTCTTCTTCCGCTAAAAGATCACTCGATAGAGTACCTAGTAGCGCTGGCGCTCCTGCTTGTCGCACTGGCCCCTTTGCGGGTTGCCTCGTCGGTACCTCCAGGCGGCCTCGGCGGGTTCGTGGCCGTTGCGATCGGGTTGCTCGGGATCCTCCTGCTTTTCGCCTGGCTCTACTTCGTCCTCCTGTTGTCCTACCTTTCGCTACCGCATGTGGCATTGCTTATCGCGGCTGCAATCGTTTGCTATCGAGCTATCCGACGGAACGTGCGGCCCAAGGGCCCGAGCGCGAAGCCGTCTACCTCGCTCTAGTGACACGGCGTAGATTTCTCAAGGCAGTTCTTGCCAGCGCGGCGGCCAGCCTTGGGGTTGGGCTTTATGCATGGCAAGTCGAGCCTCATTGGCTCCAGATCGTGGAGCGCACCCTGCCGATTCGGGGTTTGCCCCCTGTACTCATCGGCCGGCGATTGGTCCACCTCAGCGACCTCCACGTGGGCCCCCGGGTTTCGGATACGTACATCCTCGAGACCTTTCGCCGCGTCGCGGCGCTCCGTCCGGAGATCGTCGTCTATACGGGTGACTTCATCAGCTATGAGATGCGTGAGCTGACTCACGCAGAGCGTATCTACCGCGACGTACCACGCGGCCGCCTCGGCACCATTGGGGTCCTCGGCAACCACGACTATGGGCGGCGCTGGTCCCATCCTGAAATCGCGGCTCGCCT
This sequence comes from bacterium, assembly GCA_041497675.1. GTDB lineage: Bacteria > Sysuimicrobiota > Sysuimicrobiia > Sysuimicrobiales > Humicultoraceae > JBGPNN01. The sequence goes on from JBGQGY010000094.1 coordinate 1,599, forward strand.
GGCAACTCAGCTCCGAGCGTCCGGTGTCCAGATCCTTCGCAACGAGATCGTCGAGGTCGCCGGTCTCCAGGTTGTCGGCCTCGACGATCCGTGGGCCGGTCAGTTCGATCCTCACCGCGCGTTCGCCACGCTGGACCCGTTCCGACCGGCGCTCGCCCTCAGCCACAACCCCGACACCGTCGACGTTTCAGGTTGGGAGACCTACAAAAGTTGGATCCTCGCGGGGCACACGCACCGGGGGCAGTGCAAGCCGCCGTTCTTGCCGCCCCCGCTGGTGCCTGTGGAGAACCGGCGTTACACGGCAGGTGAGTTTGCCCTTAGCGGCGATCGGCGGATGTACATCAGCCGGGGCGTCGGGCACCTGCAACAGGTGCGCTTCAACGTGCGCCCCGAAGTGACGCTGTTCGAAATGCAAGCGACGTAGTGTGGAGTGTCAGTGCCGGCCCTTTTGATCCGCGACCGGCGCTACGCTTTGGACCTTTCTGAGGAGGGCCCCGGGCGGGCCCACGTCAACCGGTACGCCGGCCCTGTAGGCGATCGCGTCGCCTGAACCCGCCGGCACGCGCGACCCCGGGAGCACAATGCCCACCAGGTTGAGCGGGTCGGCGGCCGGGATGACCACGAGGCGATCATCGTCTGTCGCGCGCCGCACGGCGCGCAGCGCCTCAACGGCCTCCGGCAACGCAAACTGCTCACCCACCAGCCCTGAGACGAACCGCCCGCCGCGGATCTCGCCCTGGGCTTCCCAGCGCCGGTAGACCTCGAGCAACTGCCGCCACGAAGGCGCGACGCGTTCGCGCGCCAGCAGGTCGCGCAGTACCACGCCGTAGCGCTTTAGGAACTGGCGAGCCAATACTTCCACGGTCGTGGCTCGGTCGAGTGACTCGCCGCCGGGATGCCACAGCGCCCAGCGGCCGACAGGCAACGCCCTCGCATGCGGCACCGCCCCGATCGACCGCATCCGCCGATAGCGCCCGCGCGATCTCCTGCCTGCCTGCAAGAGCCGTCGCAATCCCGCGACACCGTCGCCGCTGACCAGACCGGCAGACACGAGTTCCCACAGCGCGTCTTCGACCTCCGACGGCATCCGGCGCGCGCCGCGGGCGATGTCGGCCATGAACGACGCGCCGCGCGCTTCGAGAAAACCCGCGACGTCGCGCGCGGCCGGCGAGACGCTTTCCAGAACCTTCGTCGCATCACCGCCACGTTCCAGAAATGCCGGCAGATCATCACGCAGGACGAAGGCGATCGGCGCATTCCGCGTCGGTGGTTGCCTCCGCCGGCTCTTTCGTCCGGCAGGCTCGCCGTTCTCGGGCGCCGCCCCTCCGGTTGGGGTCAACCGTCCCCAGGTGACCATGCCGGACAGGCAGAGATACTCAAGGTCGGCGGGGTCGTACGGCCGCACGCGCGCCGGTAGCACCTGCTCTTCCCACGCCGGCGCCGGCAGCTCCAGCCCCTGCAATTGCCCGATGATGTGGGCCACGCCGTCCCGACCGTGTAGCTGCGTGCCGGGTTGCACGTGCTGCCACCGAAACAGGAAGCGCATCAGGTCGGCGATCGCCACCGGTTCGATCTCACGCCGCAGGCGCCCCAGAGTCAGACGATGGATGCGCGCCAGCAGCCGGCGTTCGCACCATTCGGTGTCGACGGCGCCCGGTGTGAAGCGACCACGCAGGATGGCGCCCTGGCCTTCAAGGACGGCGAGCGCCCGGTTGATCGCACCCTCCGCGAGACCGATGCGCGCGGCGAGCCGGCCGGCAGTGGTAGGGCCGGTGCACTGCAGCCATCCGTGGACGACGCTCCGCACGGCTTCGTCGGCGTCTGCGAAGGCGGCATCGACGAGCGCGCGTCGTTCGGTGGCGACGTACGCTTGGCGGGCGACTACGGCGCGTCCGCTCTCGATCAGTTCGCGCGCGAACCCGGCCCAAGGACGGGCGTCTTCTACTGGCAGCAAGCCGACGGTCAATAGATGGTCGTGGAGCTCATCCGCGTTCCGGACGTCCGGCCAGGCTTGAGACTCCACATCCGCGATCGCCGCCGGGTCCAGCGCGCCGATGCCGCGGGCCAAATCGGGATCGGTCCGCCGCAGGGCGACCGCGCGGGCGCGTCGTTCCTCGAGTGGGGCGTCGTCCAAGAAGGCGTACGGGTTGGCGTTGAGGATCTCGTGCGAGATCGGCGACGGCGCCGGTGTGTCGACCGCCACGGTGCGGATCTCGCCCCGCTCGATCGCCGCGATGACCTCGTGCAGACCATCCAGGTCCATGGCCTCACGCAGGCAGTTCCCAACCGTTTCATTCACCAAGGGGTGATCCGGCGGGGTGATCGATCCCATCCGGTTGTCCTGACAGCCGACCTGGTCGGGGAAGACCGCCGCGAGCAGGTCGTCGGCCCGCATCCGCTGGATCGGCATCGGCACGCGGCGACCACCCGAGTACCGCAACAGCGCCAGCGAGCGCGTCGCGTTCCACCGCCAGCGATTCGTAAACATCGGCGAGGCGAGCAGCGCTTGGACGAGATCCTCTTCCATGGTGGCCGTCCGTACGAAGGCAAACACGCTTTCGAGCGGAAAACTGTGCTGTTCGCCCAGCGACAAGACGATCCCGTCGTCCGTCGCCGCCGCCTGCAGCTCGAAGTCGAACGTCAAACAGAACCGCTTGCGCAGCGCCAAACCCCACGCACGATTGATCCGGCTGCCAAACGGCGCGTGCACGATCAGCTGCATGCCGCCCGATTCATCGAAGAATCGCTCGGCGACGATCGTCTGTTGGGTCGGCACGCGCCCGAGGACGGCCGTTGTTTCGGCCATGTAGGCGACAAGTTGCTCGGCGCCGGCACGATCCACGCCGGTCTCGGCGAGCAACCACGCCGCGGCGGCCTCGCGGTCGCCCAACCGGGTCTCGATGGCCCGCCGCAGATCAGAGACAGCGGCCGACAGCTCACGTGTCCGGCCTGGCGCTTCACCCACCCAGAACGGGATCGTGGGCAGCGCCCCGTGCGCGTTCTGCACGCGGACCTTCCCGGCTTCGACCCGGCGGATCTGCCACGACGCATTGCCCAGCAGGAAGATGTCGCCGGCCATGCTCTCGATCGCGAAGTCCTCGTTGACCTTGCCGACAAATGTACCGGCCGGATCTTCGATGACATCGTAATCGGCCACGTCGGGAATCGCGCCGCCCGAGGTGATCGCCGCGAGCCGCGCGCCCCGACGGCCGCGCAGCATGCCGTGGACCTGGTCGCGGTGGATGTGCGCGCTCTGCCGGCCCCGGCGCGAGGCGACGCCTTCGGACAACATCTCCAATACCTGCTCGAACTCGCGGCGCTCCAGGGCGCGGTAGGGATACGCGCGGCGAACCAGCGCCCACAGCGCGTCCTCCGCAATCTCCTGGCCGGCCACCGTCGCGACCATTTGCTGGGCCAGGATGTCCAGCGGGCGCTCGGGGATATTTACACGGTCGAGCTCGCCGGCGCGCGCCGCCCGGACGGCGGCCGCCGACTGTGCCAGTTCGTCGCGCGTCAGCGGGAAGAGCATGCCCTTGGGGATGCTGCCCAACCAGTGGCCTGAGCGGCCGACTCGCTGCAGCAGCGTCGCCAGCGCGCGTGGCGCGCCGATGTGGCAGACGAGGTCGATGTCACCGATGTCGATGCCGAGTTCGAGCGACGCGGTGGCGACCACAACCGGTACCTGCCCGGACTTCAGCCGTTGCTCGGCCTCGAGGCGCGTGTGACGCGAGAGGCTGCCGTGGTGCGTAGCCACCCGCCCTTCACCGAGGCGCTGCGTCAGGTGATGCGAGACCCGCTCGGCCAGCCGGCGCGTGTTCACAAACACGAGCGTGGTGCGGTGCTCGCGGATCAGTTCGACCAACCGGTCGTAGGTCTCGGCCCACTGCTCGTGCGTCGTGATCGCGCCCAAGGGCTGGCCCGGGACCCAGACGGTGAGCTCCCACGGCCGCCGGTGACCGACGTCGACGACGGCGCAGTCGGGTGCGCCGCCGTCCGCGACCCGATCCGATCCGACGAGTAGCCGCGCAATCTCTTCAATAGGTTTCTGCGTCGCCGAGAGGCCGATCCGCTGGCAGCGCGCCCCGGTCAACAGGTCGAGACGCTCCAGCGAGAGGGCGAGATGGGCCCCGCGCTTGTCCCCGGCAATCGCGTGGATCTCGTCGACGATGACCGTGCGCGCTGTCTTGAGAAACTCGCGGCTCCGTTCCGCGGTCAGCAGGATGTACAGCGATTCGGGTGTGGTGATCAGGATGTGCGGCGGCCGGCGAATCATCAGAGCGCGCTCGCGCGCGGGTGTGTCACCAGACCGCACCGCGACCCTGATCTCCGGCAGGACCGTCCCCTCGGATTCGGCGATCGTGCGGATGCCCCCCAGCGGCTCTTGCAGGTTTTTGTGGATGTCGTTGCCCAGCGCCTTCAACGGTGAGACGTAGACCACCGTTGTGGCGTCGGGCAGCGGACCACGGGACGCTGCTTCGATCAGACCGTTGATTGACCAGAGAAACGCGGCCAGAGTCTTGCCCGAACCGGTGGGTGCGGCGATGAGCGTGTCGCTGCCCTGGGCAATGCGCGCCCAACCGGCGGATTGCGGCGCGGTCGGTCCTGCGAACTGCTGCGTGAACCAGCGCCAGACCAAGGGGTGAAACCCGGGAAGATCCATGACCCTATCTTACTAGCGGTTCCCCAGTTCGCGGGCCCGATCAGTGGCCTTCAACACGGCGTCGATCAGCGCGGCTCGGAACCCGCGCTCTTCGAGCACCGCGAGCGCCGCGGCAGTCGTGCCGCCGGGCGAGGTCACGCGGCGCCGCAGATCGGCGGGATCGGCGGCTGTCTCCTTGACCAGTTTGGCCGTTCCAAAAATTGTTTGCACCGCCATTTCCTTGGCTGTGTCGAGCGAAAACCCCACCTGGAGCGCGGCATCAACCAGGGCTTCCATCAACAGATACACGTACGCCGGTCCGCTGCCCGAGACGGCCGTCACCGCGTCCATCAGATCCTCGTGTACTTCGAACGTTTGGCCCACCAGATCGAACAACGCTCTCGCCGCCGTCCGATGCTCGTCTGTGACGTGGCGGCCGTAGGCCAGCGCCGTCGTCGACGCCCCGACGGCCATGGGCAGGTTGGGCATCGCGCGGACCACCGGTGTCTGATTGACGAAGGCTTCGACCGTCGCGCAGCGCACGCCGGCGAGCAGGGAGATGATCAGGTGGCGGCCGGTGACGTGCGGGCCGAGGTCGGCCATAGCGTCCTTCAGATCCTGCGGCTTCACGGCCAGGATCAAGGTGGCGGCGCCGGCGGCCAGAGCGGTCTTGTCACGAACCGGCACGATGCCCAGCGACACGCGCAACTGCTCGAGCCGCTGAAACCGGCTGCGCGTGGTCACGAGAATGCGGCTGCCCTCAACGCCGGCGGCCCGCAGGCCGCGGATCATGGCTTCGGCAGAGTTGCCGGCGCCGACGAAGCCAACGACGGTATCCATGACAACGAGTCTAACATACACCTTGCCACGGCCAGGGTGACGGGGTGCTGCGTGGCGAACAGTAGATGATCCCACCAGGTCAGGGGAGAGCGATGGAGAGGCTCATCTTGCGAGGTGCACACGTCTTCGACGGCACCGGGCGGGCGGCGCAGCCGGGTCTGGCCGTCGTCGTCGAACAGGATCGGATCGTGGATGTCGTCCCCGACGCGCAGGTCGCCGGCGCCGGATCCGCGCGTGTCATGGATCTCTCGGGCTGCACGCTGCTGCCGGGATTGATCGACCTCCACGTCCACCTCGGGTTTGGGGGGCGGACCTTTGCGAACTCGGCCGCGGCGACGGCGCTGCGGGCGGCACGCAACGCGCGCGTCGCGCTGGCGGCGGGCATCACGACGCTGCGAGACGTCGGGACCGAGCACGGCGCCGCCATTGCGCTCCGCGACGCGGTGAGAGCGGGGGATGTCCCTGGGTCGCGGATCGTCCCGTGCGGGCGGATCATCTGCATGACCGGTGGGCACGGGTCCGAGCCGCCCGCGCCGCCCGGGTTTGCCCGGGAGGCGGATGGACCAGACGACTGCCGTCGCGCCGTCCGCGAAGAGATCAAGGCCGGCGCCGACTGCATCAAAGTGACGACGAATGGTCCGCTGAACGTCGTCGAGTTCACGCAAGACGAACTGAACGCGTTGGTGGATGAGGCCCACCGGTGCGAGCGGCGCCTCGCCTGCCATGCGTCGATCATCGAATCGTCTCGCATGGCCGTCCGCGCGCGTGTCGACACGATGGAACACGGGTGCGACCTCGACGAGCCGCTGGTGCGCCAGATGGCCGACATGGGGATCATCCTGGTCCCCACGCTGCTGATCTTGAAGCTCATCATGGATCGTTGGAACGAGTGGAAGGCGGTCCCGATGATGCGATCGATCCCCGTCCGCGCGAAGCGGAACGTGGAGAGTTTTCAGCTGGCGCTGGCGGCAGGCGTCACGATGGCGGCGGGGACCGACATCTTCTTCGGGCTGGGCAGGTTCGACTCACTCCCGGAAGAACTGGAGTATATGGCCGCCTGTGGCATGCCGCCGGCCGAGGTGCTGGTGGCCTGTACGCGCAACGGCGCCAGGGCGCTTGGGATGGAAGACCGGTTGGGGACCGTTGAAAAGGGCAAGATCGCCGACCTGCTCGTGGTCGAAGGCAATCCTGTTGCGGATCTGAAGGCCCTGCGAAAGGTAGCACTCGTGGTCCAGAACGGCAGCACAGTCGGAGGAGGCCGTCTCACGTGAAGAAGAGCATCGTGATCGGACTGGCGCTGATCATCGCGCTGGCCCTGGCCGGCACGCCGGGTCAGGCTCAGCGAAGAAACCAGGTCGTGATCGCCATCTGGGGTCTGCCGACGCGTCTGGTGGGTTCCTCGGAAGCGGTCGCGGCGTACGTGCTCCTTCAGGTCCACGACGTGCTGGCGGAGACCGACAACGCCGGCCGGCCGGTCGCGCGCCTCGCGGAGAAGTGGGAGCGGTCCGCGGACGGCCGCACCTACACGATCACGCTCCGTCAGGCGAAGTTCCATGACGGTACCCCGGTCACGGCCGACGATGTGAAGTTCAGTTTCGAGTTTTACCTGCACCCGCGCTATCCGATCGCGAGCCCGTCGATGTTGGAGATCGAGGGCGCTCAGGAATACCGTCAGGGTCGGGCGCCACAGGTCACCGGGATCGCCGTTGTCGACCCTCGGACGGTGCGGTTTACGCTGAAGGCACGCTACGCGTTCTTCTTCGACCAGATCCTCGGACGGCCGAACTACATCATGCCCAGGCACGCGTGGGAAGGCGTTGACGTCGCGCGCATGCTCGAGCACGCATACGCGCGCAAGCCGATCGGAGCCGGCCCGTTCCGGCTGACGGAGTGGCGCGAGCGCGAGAGTATGACGTTCCAGGCGTTTCCTGAATACTGGGGCGGACGGCCGACAGTCGAGCGCGTTATCATGCAGTTGATCCCCGAACCCGCAACCGTGATGGCCGAGGTGCGGGCCGGCAATATCGACGCCGGGCAGGTGCTCCCCGACGAGTTCGAGGGGTTTCAGCGCAACCAGCAGTTGCAGACGCTCAAGATGCCGGGTGACGTCAGTTTCTGGTTCTCGTTCAATCACCAGCACCCGTTCTTCTCGGACGTGCGGGTGCGGCGGGCCTTCTATCACGCCCTCGATCGCGAGTTGATGGTGCGGACGCTGCAGAAGGGGTTCGGGCGCATCGTCAACAGCCCGACCCATCCCGCCCTATGGCAACACAATTCGGGGATCAAGGGCTATCCGTACGATCCGGCGCGCGCCCGGCAGTTGCTGAGCGAGGCGGGGTTCACACCGGGTCCCGGCGGCATCCTGCAGCGGGACGGGCGTCCGTTCCGGGCACGGTACACGTTCCTCTCTGAGAAGCGCTACCTCGATCAGGGGCTGATGATCCAGCAGTTCATGCGGCAGGTCGGCGTTGACCTCGTCCTGGAACCGCTGGAGCGGGGCGATTTCTTTGGCCGGTTCTTCTCGCCCGCCAACTCGGCCAACATCGAAATCGCGGGTCTCGCGTGGTTCAATTTGCTGCTGCCGGTGCAGTTCGAATTCGAGTCGAACTTCAAGGGCACCGGGGCCTTCTCAGGCATCTTCCAGTACACCAATCCCGAGATCGATGGGCTGCTCAACCAGACGAGCACCGCCGTCGATCGCGGGACGCTGCGAACCCTCTACTACCGGGTCCAGGAAGTCATCATCCAAGACGTGCCACGCGTGATGACGTTCCGGCCCGACGAACTGTGGGCCGTCCAGAAGCGCGTCAAGACGCCGGAGGTCAAGTCGCTGGCGGAGTTCTTCCGATCGATTGGTCGGTGGGAGGTGCGCTAGCCGCAGGGAGCATGGGACGGTATCTGGCCCGCCGGCTCCTCCAGGCGGTTCCCGTCCTGTTGGGCGTCACCATTATCACATTTGGGATGATGGTCGCGGCGCCGGGCGATCCGATTCGTTTGCTCGTGTCACCCGAGCAGCTCGGGTACGCGGACGTCAAAGTGTTACGCGCCGAGCTGGGGCTCGATCGTCCGTTACCGTTGCAGTTCGTGTCGATCATTGGCGACCTGGTTGGGGGCAAGTTGCGCTCGTTCCGCGAGCGGCGCCCGGTCACCGAGATGGTCGGCGAGGCGCTGGTGCCAACCATCATCTTGGCGACGCTGGCCATTGTGCTTGCGGTGGTGCTCTCGCTGCCGATCGCGCTCGCGTCGGCCCTGCGTCCGTACTCGGCCATGGATCACGGCGTGACCGTGTTCTCCCTGCTGGGTATTTCGGTGCCGGGGTTCTGGTTTGCCCTAGTGTTGATCTTTAGCCTCACGGATCGGCTCGGCTGGCTGCCCGCCAGCGGGATCCGCCCGGTGGGAACCCCGGGGTATCCGTTTGCCGAAATCTGGCCGCACCTGATCATGCCGACCGCCGTGCTGTGTCTGTCGATCGTGCCGTTTCTGGTTCGGTACGCGCGGTCGTCGATGCTGGAGACGCTGACCCAGGAATTCGTGCTGGTGGCGCGCAGCAAAGGGTTGCGCGAGAGCCGCGTGATGCTACGGCACGTGCTGCGTAACTCGCTGATTCCGGTAGTGACGATCATCGGCCTGCTGATCCCGTTTCTCCTGAGCGGATCGGTGATCGTTGAGACGATCTTCGCGATCCCGGGGGTCGGGCGGCTGGCCGTCCAGGGCGCGCTCAGCCGCGACTACCCGGTGGTGATGACGATGACCGTGTTGGCATCAGTGCTCGTCATCGTCAGCAACGTCCTGACCGACGCGTCGTACGCGCTGCTGGATCCGCGCATCCGGTACGATTAGACGTGATCCCATGAGCATTCGCAGCGAGACGACGGTCACCGGGGCGATCCAGATCGTGCCCCCGGCGCCACGGCAGGGCGCGTTCCAGCGCTTCCTGCGCAACCGGCGGGCGGCGGCGGGTGGTGTGATCCTCTGCCTGTTCGGGCTGATGGCGGTGCTGGCACCGAGCGTGGCCCCGCACCTCCCCGACGCGGCGAACTTCGAGCGCCGGCTGATCGCGCCGGGCGCCGGCCAATGGCTCGGCACCGATCATCTGGGCCGGGACGTGTTCAGCCGGGTCGTGTGGGCGTCGCGCACGTCGTTGAGTATTGGGCTGCTGTCGACCCTGATCGCGGTAGTCCTCGGCATCGTCATCGGGGCGCTGGCGGGGTTCTTTGGCAGGTTCGTCGACGTCGCCTTGATGCGTTTCACGGACATGATGCTGGCGTTCCCGCTGTTCTTCATTGCGGTGATGTTTCTGGCGGTCTTTGGACCCGGCGTGGGCGGGCTGATCTTCATCGTGGGTGTGACGTCGTGGCCGCCGACCGCGCGGCTGGTGCGGGCCGAGTTCCTGCGCATCAAACAACTGGAGTTCATCACGGCGGCCAGGGCGCTCGGGGGATCGAGCGTCCGTATCATGGTCCGCCACGTGCTGCCCAACGTCGTGGCGGTGATCGTCATCTCGGTGACGCTGCGGGTCGGGCTGAGCATCCTGGCGGAGGCGAGTCTCTCGTATCTGGGTCTCGGCGTGCAGCCACCCACGCCGTCGTGGGGCAACATCGTCGCCGACGGCCGCGAATATCTTCGGGCGGCCTGGTGGGTGTCGCTATTTCCCGGGGCGTTCGTCTTCCTCTCGGTGATGGCACTCAACCTGGTCGGCGATGGACTGCGCGACGCCTTCGACCCGCGCATGAAGATCTAGCCGGGAGGCAACGATGGACCTTTTCCAGATGATGCGGACCCCGGCGTACCATCGCTGGCTGGGCGTCGAACTTGTCAGCGCCAGTGGGGGAGAGGTCGAAGTGCGCCTGCCGTATCGCGAGGAGTTTCTTGGGGACGAGGCCGGGACGAACATCCACGGCGGCATCATCGCATCGCTGGCGGATATCGCCGGCTGTTTCGCCGTCATCAGCGCCGTCGGTCGCGACGTGCCGACGATCGATATCCGGCTCGACTATCTCCGCATGGCGCCGCCGGGCGAGGCGCTGATCGCCACGGCGCGGGCGGTGAAGACTGGGCGCACGATCGGTCTCGCCGATGTCGAGGTGCGTCTGGGCTCGGGCCGGTTGGTCGCGGTCGCCCGGGCCACGTTCATGACCAGCGCGCCCGGGCGCGAGGCGTTGACCGAGAGGAACACATGATGCGCGCCGCGGTGATCCACGAGCACGGGGGGCTCGATGTCATACGCATCGAGGATGTCCCCGCGCCATCGCCCGGTCCGGGCGAGATCCTGGTGGCGGTCAAGGCGTGCGGGCTCAACTATTTGGACATCTTTGTCCGGCGGGGCATGCCCGGGCTCCCCGTGACGTTTCCCCGCATCACCGGCGGTGACATCGCCGGTGTGGTGGCAGAGGTGGGGGCGGGGGTGAAGAGCGTCGCGCTCGGGCAGCGCGTACTGCTCGATCCCGCGATCGAGCTACCCGACGGCCACGCCGGCGCGCTCGGAGAGCACACCAACGGCGGTCTCGCCGAACGCATCGTGGTGCCCGCCGAGAAGGCGATCCCGCTGCCCGGCGAGGTCTCGTTCGAGCAGGCCGCGGCGCTGCCCATCGCCTACGGCACGGCACATCGCATGATGGTTCATCGCGGCAAGATCACCGCCGGCGAGCACGTGCTGATTCTCGGCGCGAGTGGGGGCGTGGGGACCGCGTGCGTACAGATTGCGAAGCTGTATGGGTGCACGGTCTACGCGGCGGCGAGCAGCGCGGAAAAACTCAGGCGTCTCAAGGATCTGGGCGCCGATGTCCTGTTGAACTACGCTGAAGATCCGGAGTTCCACCGGCAGGCCCGGCAGCTGACCGATGGACGCGGCGTTGATGTCATCGTGAACTACACGGGCGGCGACACGTGGGTGCGCAGCCTGAAGGCCCTGCGACACGGCGGGCGCCTGCTCACCTGCGGCGCCACGGCCGGGTACGATCCGCCGACGGACATCCGTTACATCTGGACCCGCGAGCTGATGATCATCGGCTCAGACGGCTGGCGGCGAGATGATCTGCTCTTCCTGGTCGAGGCGTTGCGTACGAAACAGATGGTGGCGGTCATCGATCGCGTATTGCCGCTCGACCAGGTGGCGGAAGGTCAACGCCTGCTGGAGGATCGCGAGGTCTTCGGCAAGGTGATCATCGCCCCATGACGCACGATAACTTCGGCGACCTGTTTTGGAAGGCCGCGGCGCTCTCCCCCGACAAGATCGCGATCGAGCAGGGCGACCTGACGCTTACGTACGGCGCGCTCGAAGACCGGACCCAACGCGCGGCCGGTCTCTTGCGACGCCTGGGTGTCGGTGCCGGCGACAAGGTTTTTCTCATGTTGCCAAACGACTACCGGCTCCCCGAGTGTTTTTTTGGCGCGCTGCGGACCGGGGCGACCGTGGTGCCCGCCAACATCAGGCTCGGGGCCGAGGCGCTGGCGTATGTGGCCGCGCACAGCGAGGCCGGCGTGATGATCGCGCACGGTGAGGTGCGGGAGAAGGCCGAGCAGGTGCGGGCGGACGTCGCGACGATCCGCCACACGCTGATGATGGACGGTCGCCTGCCGGGCGCGGCGTCCTATGACGATCGGCTGGCGGAGTCGCCGGCCGGGTTCGCCACGGCCGCGGCGGATCCCAACGAACCCGCGCTGCTCATGTATACGTCCGGGTCGACCGGGCGGCCCAAGGGATGCCTGCTGAGCCACGCCAGCCAGTGGTGGCAGGCGCGGTCGGCGGCGCGCACAATGATGCTCGAGGAGTGGGACAAAGCCCTCGTGATGGGCCCGCTGTATCATGCGAACGCACTGTGGATGTGTCTGCTGCCGATGTTCTACCTCGGCGGCAGCCTGACAATCCTTTCAGGATTCGACCCGCCGGCCGTGCTGGCGGCGATCGATCGATACCGGCCGACGTACACGTCGGGCACGCCGTCGATGTTCAGCCTGCTGCTGGCGCAGCGCGAGGCGCTCGCGCGATACGACGTGTCTTCGATCCGCCTGATGCTCTGCGGGTCGGCGCCGGTGCCCGAGGAGTTGATGGCCGCGCTGCACGAGCGGTTCAAGTGTGACGTGGTCGAAGGGTATGGCTTGACTGAGGGTGGCGCGAACATCGAGTCTCCTCGGTGGGGCGTCAGAAAGCTGGGCAGCGCCGGGCTGCCGGTCCCGGACGTCGAAGTTCGCGTCGTCGACCTCGACGATGCCGCGCGTGACTGTGCGCCCGATGAAGTCGGCGAGCTGTGGACGAGGTCTCCGGCCAACGCGCTCGGCTATTTCAAGCAACCCGAGGTGACGGCCGAGCGGTTCACGGCGGACGGCTGGCTGCGGACTGGCGATCTGGTCCGCCGCGACGAGCAGGGGTATCTGTACATCTGCGGGCGCAAGGACGACATGATGAACTGCGGTGGGGAGAACATCTACCCGAAAGAGGTGGAGAGCATTCTCTTGCGCCACCCAGCGATCGATGACGTCTGTGTGGTGTCCGTGCCACACAAGGTCAAGGGCGAGGCTCCGGTCGCTTGGGTCGTCTTACGCGCGCCGGGGGCCGCGACCGAGCAGGAGATCAGACAGTTCTTCCTCCAGCGCGGTCCGGCGTATGCCCATCCCCGCCGAGTCTTCTTTATCGAGCATCTGCCGGTGTCGGGTACCAACAAGGTCGACCGCATGAGCCTCACGCGAGAGGCGCGCCGGCGGCTCCCCGACGGCCTGGACGCGGGCGCCCCATGACGGCCGCGTGCCGACTCGCGGCTGCCGCGCTGCTGGTGGCGGTGCTCATCCTTGGCTGCACGGGCGCACTGCGTGCACAGGGCGCAGACGCGGGGATCGCGATCAAAACCTCGCGTGCCGTCATCCGCCAGGGAGAGACCTTCAAGTTGACGCTGCAGGCCTCGGGAGAACTCAAGGGCATCACGGTACGCTTCGCCGGCCGGTCGTGGCCGTTGTATCTCACCGGGCAGAGAACGTGGCTGACGATTCTCGGGACCGACCCGACGATGCCGGTTGGAAAACAGGTCGTGGCCGTCGAGGGGCTCGCGGCCTCAGGGCTGGCCGTGCGCGCGCGCAGGGACGTCACGGTGACCAGGGTCTCGTTTCCCACGCGTCGCATCACGTTCGATCCCGAAGTGCAGAAGATTGTGACCCCCGAAGCCGTCGCACGTGAGCGGCGCGCCGTGCAGGAGGCGTTGCGGGTCCTGCATCCTGAGGGGCTGTGGGAAGACCCCATGGTGCTGCCCGTCGAGGGGAGGATCTCGTCTCCGTATGGAGTGCTGAGCATCTATCAGGGCCGGGTCTCGGGGTTCCA
>JBGQGY010000095.1:0-14928 GCA_041497675.1 bacterium
CGCCGGCTGCAGGTGCAGGTGTTTGGGAAGGAACGTGCAGTGGCGACGGCACTGGGACACGCGCGGTATGACCGCGTGGTCGCAGGACTGGGCGGGCACGGCGAGCACGTGACGAGGCCGGACGACATCCGGCCCGCGCTCCAGCGGGCGCTGGAATCGGGATTGCCGGCGCTGGTGAACGTGAAGATGGGCGCCAGCAGTTTTCGCGCCGGGGCGATCAGCGTGTAGCGATCACGCTTGCGGCTTGTCCGTCTTGTCGTCCTTGATCTCGTTCACCGATTCACTCATCGCATTACGGAACTCTTTGATCGTCTTCCCGGCCGCCGCGCCCAGACCCGCGAGCTTGCTCGGGCCAAAGAGCAGCAGCAGGACCACCAAGATGATCATCCATTCGCCGATCCCCACATTTGGCATAGACAAACCCTCCACCCACCATCTTACAACCCCGGCCCAGATAGCGTATACTCACAGCGAACCCAATTTCATATGGCACCGCTGGGGGAGCCCGAACGTCGGGCTGAGAGTGCGCGATCCTGCCCCGCAGGATGCACGCAGACCCCTACAACCCGATCCAGATCATGCTGGCGTGGGGAAGCGTTCGAACAGGTCACCCGCCCAGTCGGGTGACCTGATTACTTTATAGAGGGGATGAGGATGACGACTCAAACACTGCGATCACGCACATGGGACACCAGGTTCGTCGCCGAGGCCGGAGTCAGCATCGCCCTGGCCGGCGCGCTGCACCTGGTCAAGCTATGGCAAATGCCACAGGGCGGCTCGATCACGCTTGGGACCATGGTGCCGCTCTTCATCCTGGCGCTGCGGCGGGGACCGGTGGCGGGCTCCGTGGCCGGCGCGGTCTACGGTATCCTTGAAGGCTGGATCCTCAGCGGCGGGAAGAACTTCTTTTATCCGGTTCAGGTGATCCTTGACTATCCCGTCGCGTTTGGCCTGCTGGGTCTCGCCGGCTTCTTCCCCAAGACCCCGGCGTTTGGAGTGCTGATCGCGTCACTGGCGCGGTATGGCGCGCACGTCCTCTCGGGCATCCTCTTCTTTGGCCAGTACGCCAAGGGCCCGGTCGTTCTCTACTCGCTCACCTACAACGCTTTGTACCTGCTTCCCGACTTCATCATTGCGATCGTGCTGACGCTCTTAGTGTGGGAGCGCCTCCAACGTCTTCAACCCTCGAGGTGATGAGATCCCACCAGCCGTCCTCTTCGATCTCCGAGAGGTCAAAGATCATGAGGCCGTCGGTGAGCCGTAAGGCGCTTTGGAGGGCGCGCCGGCCGCGCGTCCGGTCGTCCTTGTACAGACCAAGCCACACCGAGCCGATTAGGGGAAACCCTCCGGTCACCCGCCGAGCGAGCGCCGACCCGCCTGCGATGCTGGCCCACGGCGGCGCGTGCCGTCCCGCGGCCTCCCAGGGCGTGATCGACCGATAGTACAGACCGATCATCACGTAGTCCAGATCCGGCAGCAGGCTCGCGTCCGCCCACCCCTGACTCCAGACGGGGATCGCGCGCGGGGCCTCGGCGTGCGCCCAGTTTTGCCCAACCTCGAAGATCGTCGGATACCATGCTCCGACGTACATGCCGACGGCAACGCCGGGGCGCACCTGCCTCACCAGACGAGAGGCGGCGCGGACGTAGCCCTGGATCACCGAAGCCCGCCAGGCCACCCAGCTCGCGAAGAGCGGACCCGGGCGCAACGCCCCGGTCACGGTTTGCAGCACGTCCTGCGGCCATTGCGCCACCGGGCGGCCGAGACGGGCCTCGAACTGCGCCCGGCTGAGATCGGAGAAGTCGGCGTCCACACCGGGATACCGGGCCCGGTCGAGGATCACGCCGTCGACGTCGTAGCGCGAGACGATTTCCCACAACACGCCCAGCTCGTACAGTTGGGCCTCCGGGTGCGATGGGTTGACGAACGCGATCATCGTCGCGTTGGACGAGCGGACGAAGACCGGCTGCCCGCCCGGGCCCGACCGCAGGTGGATGCTCTCCCACTCCGGCCGGCGCTCGATGAGGCCGACGAGGGGTTGCGTCGGAGTCAGCCGCAGCCCCTCGCCGAAGGCGTTGACCGATGCATGAACGCGGAGGCCCGCGGCGTGCGCTTCGTCGATGAGCACCTGCAACGCGTCAAAGTCCTTTGGGTACCACTCGACCGGCGGCGGATACCCCGGACGCGCGACCGGTGAAGTCCGGATGTGCGGCGCAAACGCCGATTCGTAGATCACGAACCCCCACGCGTTCTTGGCCTCCGGGATCAGCGTGTCGAACCCCGCGGCGCGGGCGCGGACGACAAGAGCCCGTATGCCCTCACGGGTGGATAGCGCCCGGAGGTTGGCCGACGTTTCGATCCACAGCGCTCGCCGCGGTAACCGACCAGACGACGGAATCTCGGCACGGGCGGCAGGCGCAGAGAGACCAAGGATCGTGACGAGGAGGAGAAATGGGGCCAGACCGGCGGTCAGACGCATGCGCTCGTAGGATAACACCACACCCGGACCGGTGGGGCCCGCCTTATTGCCCCCGCGGGCAATCGGTGAGACAATGAGCCTGCGTCGCAGAACGAGTTGCGGTAGCTTCCAAGCAAAGGTGGCAAGGATGATGGCAACAGGAACAGTGAAGTGGTTCAGCAGCGAGAAGGGGTACGGCTTTATCACGCCGGAGGATGGCACGAAGGACCTGTTTGTGCACTTCAGCGGAATCGAAGGTGAAGGCTACAAGTCCCTCGTCGAGGGGCAGAAGGTCGAATACACCCAGACGCAGGGGCAGAAGGGCCCGCAGGCCACAAAGGTCCGCCCGATCAGCTAGCCGCTTCGTAGCTGTCTCTGTTTCAACAAACGTGCCCGGGCGACGAACTGCCCGGGCACGTTTTGCTATGGAGCTGAGCGTCTACTCCGAAAAGACGAGTGGCCCGCCGATTGGCGGGCCACCCCAGTTCCGAACGAGTTGCTCTGGACCTACAGACCGGAGGTCGCGCGTGTCGACGCGCCGGTGTTGTCCAACGTCACGTTGACCTGCTCTGCGCCCGTCAGGATCGCGCACTGCACCCGACCGGCGGTGTTGCCCGTTGCCCGCATCGTCACACCGGTGCCTGTGGCGGTCGGGATTGTAAACGTCCAGCAGGCCGTGCCCGGCGGCTGGAACCCGATCACGCCCGGGAACCCGGTGTCCAGATTCGTAAACGTGCTGTACTGCTGGTAGTACGCCCAGGACAACGTCTTAATCTCCTGGAGCGCGTTGTCAGCTTCGGCCACCAGCGCGCTCTTGCGCGCGCCGAGGTACCGCGGAACCGCCAATGCGATGAGGATACCGAGGATTGCGAGTACGACGACGAGCTCGATAAGGGTAAAGCCACGCTCACTTTTGCGCTTCTTCTTCCAGATGGCCTGCAACATAACTCTCTTTCTCCCCGAGTGAATGTGCCCATCTTTGGGCACTCACCCCCACCGTGTTATTCCCCTCACCCGGTAGGCGTAGACGTGGCCAATCAGGCAGTCGGCCCTCCCATCAGGACGTGGACCTCATGACGCAGGCCGTCATCGGCAAGCGGAATGACGGAAGGGTCCACCGCATGGCCGTCGAGTGTTGCCTGCGCGATGCCGCGAGAGTGCCGGCCTGGGTTCGCCACGTTGATCTCATAGCGCGTGTGACCGAGGCGCCAGGTGATCGAATATCCGGGCCAGGAGCCCGGAATACACGGATCAATCGCGAACGTGGGACCGCGGCGCGTGAGCCCCAAAATGGACTCGATGCCCAGGCGGTAGAGCCATCCGGCCGATCCCGTATACCATGTCCAGCCTCCGCGCCCCACATGAAGCGGGTGGGCATACACGTCCGCCGCCACCACGTAGGGCTCCACCTTGTATCGCTCGACCTCCTGCATGGACCGCGCGTGGTTGATGGGGTTGAGCATGTGAAAGAGATCGACAGCCTCGTCCCCGTCACCGAGCTTCGCGATGGCCATGGCCGCCCAAATGGCCGCATGAGTGTACTGGCCGCCGTTCTCACGAATGCCGGGCATGTAGCCTTTGATGTAGCCGGGGTCTTGCGTTGATTGATCGAAGGGTGGCGTCAAAAGCAAGATGACCTGCGCCGGGCGATGGATCAGGAGCGTCCGCACCGCGTCCATTGCACGCTCTGCGCGCTGAGCCGGAGCCGCGCCAGACAGGACGGCCCAGGACTGTGCAATCGAGTCGATCTTGCACTCATCGTTTTGCGCCGACCCCAGCGGCGTCCCGTCGTCGAAGTAGCCTCGCAGGTACCAGTCGCCATCCCACGCGAGTTCGAGGATCTGCGCGAGCCGCATCGCTTCGCTCCGGTACCGGGCCGCCCGGCTTTCGTTCGCGCGCGCCTCACAGAGCGGCGCGAACCGGCTGAGCACAGCGTACAGGAACCACCCGAGCCATGTGCTTTCACCCTTCCCCAGATGCCCCACGCGATTCATCCCGTCGTTCCAGTCTCCGCTCCCGATCAGCGGCAATCCGTGTGCGCCGGCCGTGAGCGCGCGGTCGATCGCCCGCACGCAGTGCTCAAACAATGTTTCGCTCTGGGATGATGTCTGGGGGCTTCCGTAGGACTCGTCCTGCCCCGGTTCAAGGGGCGGCGCTTCCAAGAACGGCGCCGGCGCGTCAAGCACGCCCTGATCTCCAGTTGTCTCTATGTAGTGAGCGACCGCAAACGGTAGCCAGAGGAAATCATCCGAGCAACGGGTCCGTACCCCCACGCCGGTCTGCGGGTGCCACCAGTGCTGCACGTCCCCTTCGACAAACTGCCTGGCGGCCGCCCGGAGGAGATGATCCCTCTGGAGGTCGGGCCTGACCAGGCTGAGCGCCATCGCGTCCTGGAGTTGATCGCGGAACCCGTACGCGCCTCCCGGCTGATAATATCCCGAGCGCGCCCACAACCGGCAGCCCAGATCCTGGTACAAGAGCCAGCGGTTCATGATCACGTCGAACGAGTCGTCGGGCGTGTGCACCTGGACGGCGTCGAGCACCTCATCCCAGCGTGTCCGAACCGCCTCGGCCGCAGCGTCAGCGGCGGCCACGGTGCCGTGGCGCCGTATCAGTTCCTCGGCGTGCGCTCGGTCCGTCCCCTGCCCCAACAGCACGAGCAGCCGTCGTGTCTCCCCGGGCTGCAGGTCGATGCGCGTGTGGAGAGCCGCGCATGGATCCAGACCCGCGCCAACCCGACCCGACAGACGGCTGCGGCCAAGCGATGCGGGCCGCGCCGGTGAACCGTTGCGGCCCAGGAATTCGAGCCGGTCTCCACTGGCTGAGAACAGTTGCTCGCTGAGCTGGGCGAAGGCGATTCGGCCCCCGAACACCTGGTTGTAGGCGTTACGCGCCAGGATCGCGTGCAGCTCGTGATCGAGCTCGGTCACGACATGCAGGTGCTCACCGGCGCGGGGGGGCCCCAGCGCCCATTCGTGATAAGCGAACACGCTGAGGGTCAACCACCGATCCGTCTCGTTGGTGAGCGTCAACAGTGAGAACTTCACTGGGTCGTCCGGGTGCACGAAGATGGATAGTTCCTGGGTGAGACCGCGCCTCATGTGCGAGAACCGGGTCATGCCGGCGGAGTGCCGCACCACCCACCGGCCGCTGCGGCTGTCGCGGCGCATCGGTCCGGGTGTGGCCGTCCAAACGTCGCCCGTGGCCTCATCACGGAGGAAGATGGCCTCTGCGGTCGGATCGCCGATCGGATCGTTCGCAAAGGGAGTGAGCCGGTGCTCCCGGCTGTTCTCCGCCCAGGTAAACGCCGCCCCCGAGGCCGTCACGATGGTGCCGAACCCGGGATTCGCGAGCACGTTGGCCCACGGCAGAGGCGTCTCCTGGTCGCGCTCAAGCACGGCGACGTACTCCCGCCCTTCCTGCGCGAAACCACCCAGCCCGTTGGCGAGCAGGAGCGATGGCACTTCCGGTGCCGGGGCGACGATCCCCTCGGATCTGAACTCGGCGGGGCGACTGGGAACGAAGGCGGCAGGCCATGCAGATTCCGCGGCGGGCACGCCAAGCTGGCTCGTCAGATCGCCGCGGTCGCCATCCAGCACCGCGCGTGCGGCAGCATGGAGGAGCACGCGGCTGGGCTCACCCAAACCATCTCCGCGCAGCAGGAACACGCCGCCGGGGCGACCTCTCCACGCCGCCCATGATCCGCTTTCAAGGAGACCCTCAAGTTGCTTCTGGACCTCATCGCGGTAGCCGATCGAGTGATCGTTCAAGATCACCACGTCGGCGCTCAACCCGATCAGGCGCCAGTACTCTTGGGCCTTCAGGACCAGTTGCACCAACGGGAGCGCGTCCTCCTCTACCACCCGCACGAGGAGGATGGGGAGATCGCCGGAGATGCCGTGACGCCACAACTCCGGTTGGCCCAGCGTATTGCGCGCCAGGATCTCCGGCTCCGCCCGCAGGGAGGCGTCAGCGTAGAGGACGCACGACGCCAGGCGGAGGAAGAGTTGTGAATCCTCCGGGGTGATGGCCAGGTGGCGGAGTTCGATCTGCGCGTGTGTGAACGCCAACGCAAACGCGCGCGCGGCGACAGCCGGATCATGATATCGTTCCGCGAGCATCACGGCCGCCTCGCGGCTCGGCGCCACTCCGGTGGAAAATGCAAGACGGATGTAGCCTCCCGGTGCCAACCGAATGCGCAGTCGGAGGCTGGCGATGGGGTCGAGCACAGCGCCGGTGGCGCCCGACAGAGGTCGCCCATCCAGCGCGATGGGATCGTCCGGCCCGCGCCCTCGCCCCAGGAACGCCGCCCGATCAGTTTCCCACTCGACCGGGCCCTGCATGTGCCCTTCGACGCCGAGGACGTGCACGGCCCAGACGCCGGCTTCGTTGGCGAGACGGGGTCGTTTCCCGCACAACAGTGCCGCGCTTGTGGGCAGATACGCCGTCTCGAGGAACAACTTGCCCACGGCGGGGTGGGCGAGGTCATCGACGGGGGACGCCAGCGCCAGCTCGACATAGCTGGTGACCTCGATTTCGCGGGGCCGGTCACTGGCATTTGTCACGGAGAGCCGCCGCACTTCAAGGTCGTCCTCGGGAGAGACGGCGATCTCGAGCGTCGTGTCAATCCCGTCGTCCCGGCGGCGAAAGATGGCCTTCTCAGGCAGAAATGTGGCGAGGTACTCTTCCGGCTCCTTGCAGACGGGGTGGAAGGCCGCGGACCAGACGGATCCGCTCCGGACGTCACGCAAGTAGATGAACTGGCTTCCGGGATCGCGCGTCCGATCTTCCCGCCAACGCGTTACGGCCAGGCCGCGGCACATCGAGGCTCCGCCCCCCGCGTTGGTGACGATCGTCGTATAGTTGCCGTTCGAGAGGAAGTGGGCCTCAGGGTAAGCCGTGTGCGGAGACCGGAACCGGCGCGCCATCCCCCCGACCGCCGCCGGCGCAGCGGGAGTCGCCTCCGCGGGCCTGGCTTGGGTGATCGAATAGCGCCTGGCCAGTCGCTCTTGGAGCAACAACTCGGTCGCCTGCACCTTTGGGTCCGCGTGGAACCGCTCCTGCATGACGGCATGATGCAGGACGTTGTCCAGCGCGACCAGGGACATCCCCTGATGGTGGGCCAGGAAGGCCTTGACGATGACCCCCGGCGCACGGCTGCCTCCCACCTCGACCGGTTTGCCTGCGTCGCCGAGTCCGGGGGATGTGTAGTCAATCGCCTCGTAGTAGCCATAGCGTCCCTCCAGATGCTCACGGGAGAGACGCTTCATATTGCGCACGGCCCGCTCCGGATCTACCATCGCGGCCAGAATCGTTGCGTACGGTGAGATGACCAGGTCATCCGCCAGTCCGCGCTTCAGTCCCAACCCGGGCACGCCGAAGGTCTTGTACTGGTAGTGACCGCGGCGGTCGAGGAAGTTGAATGCCGATTCCGAGATGCCCCACGGGACGCCCCGGGCCCGTGCATATTCGATCTGGGCCCGCACGATGTTCAAGCAGGTCTGATCGAGAAGCGTTCCCGGGTACGTCCTCGTGAGCAGGAGCGGCATCAAGTACTCAAACATCGACGCGCTCCACGAGACCAGCGTCGGGTGGCCGCCTGCGCTGACGAGCATGCGTCCCAGATGAAACCAGTGGTCCTGCGGCACGTCACCTTTCGCGATCGCGATGAAACTCGCCAGCCGGGCCTCTGAAGCGAGCAAGTCGTAGAAGGACGAATCATACCGGCCGGGCCCCTCGACATCGGGAAGTCGGTAGCCGATCGCAAAGAGTTTGCGCTGCGAGTCAAAGAGGATCGCAAAGTTCATCGCGTCCGCGAGCGAGGCGGCCCGGTCGGCCAGCGCCTCCAGTCGACGGGCGAGGGTCGGATCCGCGCCTTGGGAGGCGGCGCGATCCGCCGCCTCCGCAAGCCGGCCTGCCCAAAACACGGCCTCCTTTCGCTCCGGCAACGCTGCGGCTCCGGTCTCAAACAACGCGACGGCGTCGCGAAGATTGGGCGCTCGATCAGCCAGACTCGTGAGTTTTGCCGCCGGCGCCTCCTCTCCCGCGAGCACGGCCCGAACGGCTTCGACTTCATGGGACACGCGCGCGATGTGGTCTTCGGGCTCCGCGCGGCTCGTGTTCAGGTCGGCCAGGCTCTCGAGCGTGAGTTCCGCGACATCGGCACACCCCGCGCACTGTCTTTCAGGATCCCATGGTTCGTGCGCCACCTGGCGCAGCCCATACGCAAGCGCGATCAACGCTCCTGCCAGATTGCCGCTGTCCACCGTCGAGACGTAGCGTGGCAACAACGCCGCGAGGTTCGTCGTATCGTACCAGTTGAGGAGATGGCCTTCGAAATGCTCGAGCGCTTCGATCGTCGACATCGTGCGCTCGAGCCTCTCGACCAGCTCTCGCGCCGTGATGTAGCCAAGGTCGTGCGCAGCGAGCGTCGAGAGAAGTCCCATACCGATGTTGGTCGGCGACGTGCGGTGGGCCACGACCTCCACGGGCGCTTCCTGGTAGTTGTCGGGCGGAAGCCCATGGTCCTCGGGGCCCATGAACGTCTCGAAAAATCGCCACGTCTTGCGGGCCACTCGCCGGAGGAGCGCCCGGTCGGACGGGGTGAGTTGGAACTTCTGTGCGACGACGCCGGGACGGCTGAGCTCGTACGCGATGACAGGCGCCAGCAGCCACAGGACCAGGAAGGGAGCGGCGACAATCGCCGCGCTTGGGCGGGTGGCGAGGATGATCCACAGCAGGATGACAGCGATGACGGGGCTGACGGCCATCTCGAGGAGAAAGCGCGCAATGCCATACTTACCAACGATGCGGGCGACTCTGGCCGCGGTTGCCCACTCCAAGAGCCGGCGATGGATGATGAGCCGCACCAGGGTGACCGCGATCGCGTGCACGCTCCTGTACGCCTGGTTGGCGAGGAGGGTGATCTCGACGAGGAGTTGGGCGATGGCAGTGCTGAGGTCCTGCCCGATGATCCGCAGAAATACGTCCCACGGCTGGCGGAATGACGGCCCCCGGATCAGCCTCACCAGAGGCTGATAGAGCGGGAACGCCATGACCGTCAGCGCCGCCAGCGTCCAGATTAGAGGCCTATCTGGCAGCACAGTCCACGCGGCCGCCAGCAGGACCACCAGGGCCGGTGGCACGAGGCTCCGGCGCAGATTGTCCAGGATCTTCCATCGGCTGATGAGCGAAAGACCATTCCGTTCGATCCCGTGTCGCCCGGGGACCCAGGGAAGGAGCCAGGGGAGGACCTGCCAGTCCCCGCGGATCCATCGGTGCTGCCGTTGCATGTGCGTCAAGACGCTCGAAGGATAGTCATCGACCACTTCTACGTCGGAGACCAGCGCAGGACGCGCGTAGAGCCCTTCGAAGAGGTCGTGTGAGAGCAGCGCGTTCTCGGGGACCCGACCGTCGAGGGCGACCGTGAACGCGGCCACGTCATAGAGCCCCTTGCCGGTGTAGATGCCCTCGGAGAAGAGATCCTGGTAGGTGTCAGAAACGGCCGTGGTGTAAGGGTCGACGCCGGTGTGGCCCGAGTAGACACGCGAAAACAAGGACCGCGCGCTGCCCCACATCGTCACGCTGACCCGTGGTTGCAGGATGCCGTACCCCGTGGTGACCCGCCTCAGCCGGGGGTCGACCCTGGCGGTGTGCAGCGGGTGGAGGGCGATCCCGATGAGCTGCCTGGCGGCATCCCGGGGGAGACGCGTATCGGCGTCCAGGGCGATGCAGTAGCGGATCTTCCGCAGCACGGACAGGTCGCCGAGTTGAAGGCCGTAGCTCGTGTCGGTCGCGCCGAGGAGGAGCCGGTTAAACTCTTCGATCTTCCCGCGCTTGCGTTCCCAGCCCATCCAGCAACTTTCCTGCGGGTTCCACCGGCGGGCGCGATGGAACAGGTAGAAACGGTCGGTCCGTCCCTGCCCGTATCGCGCGTTCAGCTCCTCCAGGCCCGCACGGGCGGCGGCGAGGATCTCGCGATCGCCGGGCATTTCAGCCGCGGGCGCGTCCGTGAAATCACCCAAAATGGCAAAATGGATGTGGGCGTCGTCATTGCCGAGTGCCTGGACTGCCAGGTGCTCGAGGGCGGACTGGACCTGCCGGACGCTGGTCAGCAACGTCGGGACGATCACCATGGTGCGTCCTTCCTCAGGGACCCCTCCTCTGAGGTCGAGCCGCGGGAGGCGCTGCGGCGGCACGATGGCGGCCACGAGCCACTGGACGAGGGCCATGGCGAGATCGCTGGCAGGGATGAGGGCCAACGCAGCCACCCACGCGTGGTCGCGCCATCCGGGGAGCAGGGCCACGGCCAGGATGACGCCAGACCCCGTCAACACGCCGACGCTCCCCAGATAGAAGAGCGTCGCGTGTGCGACAATGGACGCGTGGATCCTCTGACCGACACCGGGCCGGTAGGCGACGTCGACTTCAAGACTCTTACGGCCGTCCCCAATCAGGTGGTAGCCCACGTGGGCCGCCCCATGGCCTCTGGGGTTCTGATCGGCGGCCTGCCTCGCTCGTTCGATACTCCGCAGCGCGACGCGCATCTGGGCTTCGCCGGCTGGCCCGGCGAGGTCTTCGACGGCCTTGCGGTACCGGTCCCGGCTGGCAAAATCCATATTGGCGTAGACACCGGCCGGATCGTGTTGGAGGGTCTGCTCGACCATGCTGACGCGCTCGAAGAACTGGCTCCAGTCCAGGGACGCACAGAACCGGAGGCTGGTGATCGCATTGCCCATTGAGACCTGACACCCGGCCTGTTTCTGGTGTTCGGCGCGAATCACGTCCTCGAGCGTGAGGTGGTCCGCGGCGAACCGCTCGTCGAGGCGGGCGCGCAGTTGCGAAACCCGAGGACCGAATTCACGCACACGCTCCAGCAAGCGCACCACGTAGGCTGTGGGGAGCGCGTCCGGCAGGTCCGGTGGCGGGCCCTCATCCGCCACGGCTTCAAAGTGCGCAAGATATCCATCGGCATCCATGCGCCCGGCGCGGTTTACGAGGATTTCCTCAGCGAGTCTCCGCAGATTTTCGATCAGCGCTAGCTTGAGCATCGTCGGCCACGCCCAGAGCTCGCCGATCGTGAGCGGCGCCACCATCTGAAACGAGGAGACGAATCGGGTGAGTCGTTGCAGGTCGAGCCGGCCGTCACTATGACGGATGAGGTCCACCGCCATCGCGTACACACGGGGGGGCTCGGACAGTTCCACGGATCGGACTTTTGGCAGTTGAAGGTAATACGATCGCGGCAGGCCGACCCGGATCTCCAACAGCTCGGCCTCAACCATGTGGAAGTTGTCGAGAAGCCATTCCGAGGCAGGCATGAGGGTTTCGGCAGTCCGCGCGTCCTCAGCCAGCGTGCGGTAGGCCTGGCGCAGATGCCGGTTGTTGTCGTCGAGCCTGGCAAAGAAGCCTCGCGTTGCGTGCCGCGAATCGCGCGCCGGCGTGAGGCGAGTGGCCAGCGCCTTGGCAAGCGCATCGAGACCCTCGATGCTCAACAACTCACCGCGGAAGGGCGCACGATCTAGCACATATTCACTCCGGTGTCCGAGTTCAATAGAGTCTTCCCCAAGATGCGGTTCCACCTCGGGGGCGCCTTCTGGGACGGCGCACGAGGCTAGGCGGTCAAATTGGCAACAGTGACAGGACCCAACCCGCGATCGGTCGGCCGGCGTACGTCAGGATGCGAGGGTGCCGAGCACCTGCTTACATCATAGCCCTTTACGTGCAGGAGGTCGAGGCCACCCGCGACTTCACCCGGGCCATCACGCAGACTGCCAGTGAGGATCCAGAGGTCGGCGGGCCGCTGCGCGCCTGCCATTGAGCCACTCGCCGATGAACGTCGGGCGGACCCAGTAGTGGTAGCTGATCAGCAGGATGGATACGGTGATCGCGAGATTCACCAGCACCTTCAGCGCGCCGGCCATCTCGACCCGGCTCAACGCTCCGGCGATCCAGATCACCAATGGATAGTGCACCAGATATAGCCAGTAACTCGCATCGGAGAGGTACCGGATCATTGGAGTCGGGCGATCGAGATAGCGGACTGCTAGACCGACCAAGCCAAACAGGCAGAGCCACGTGATCATTGCGTCCGTGCTGCTCGTGACGAGATGGGCCAGAGAACCCCTCGGCCCCTTCCCGTACGCTGCCAGGAAGACCGGAAACAGCAGGGCGGCAAGGGCCACCTGCCGCGGCGCGTGCCGCGCAAAACTCGGAAGCAGATCGGCACTCCCGTAGAGGAGCCAGCCGAAGGCAAAGAACATGCTGTAGATGAACAACACTCTCGCGTCGGGGACAAATGCCAAATCCCTCGAAATGTCGCCTCGCGGCATCGCCTCGAGGATCATGATCGTCGGCAGGCCCAACAGGACAGGCCGCCACGTCGACTGGAGTATCCGCCGGAAGGCGCCGTTGGCCCGCCGGCGGAAACGGGCGTCGATCCGGCGGCTCACCCAGGTCACGACGAGGGCTCCCGTGTAGAAGATCAGAAGGTCGTAAAGAAACCAGAGATGGTAGAGCGTGCGATCATCGTAGAGACGCATCGCCGCGAGATAGTCGAGAACCCGCGCGAACGGCTCCGCTGACCTCGCGGCGGCGGCGAAGAGAATACCGCCCTTGATGGCCGGCGCCAGCAGGAGCCAGGCCACGGCCAGCGGCACCAGAACCCGCCTGGCCCGGTTCGCGATCACCCCTCCGGGACCCCGACGAGTATAGAGCAAGGCGCCGAAGAAACCGGCCATCACGAAGAAGATGGGCATGCGGAATATGTGAAGCGCCCTGTCGATGTAGATGAGCATGACGCTCGTTTGAGCATTGCGGAGCGACCTGGTCACCAGCGATTGCCCGAACAAGAAGTAATAGACCGATGACGCGTGGTAGAAAATCCCGAGAAGCATCATGCCGCTGCGCACGGCGTCGAGGCTGTAGAATCGCGGGGATTCGCCGCGCGATTCCTGCCTTGTATCGAGACCGATCGTCGCTGTGTGCAAGCGGTGCGCGACTCTGTGGGCGCTCTCTGCCGTGGCGCTCATCTGGGTAATTCCCAGAGTGACCTTTCACTAAGGATTCGGCAATAATGCGAACGGAGGATTCCGGGGTGTCATACCGGTCACATGCCCTGAAAGCTACCCCGCTGTTGCGGGCAAGTTCCGGAGAGGAGAAAACCGGGGAAAACAATCATCACTGAACTGAGCGGGCGATGGGATTTGAACCCACGACCCTCTGCTTGGGAAGCAGATGCTCTACCACTGAGCTACGCCCGCTCGCTGTCCTCGATTATAATACGAAACACCGATGCTCAATACCCTGCTCCTCTTCGACGTCGACGGCACCCTCATCAAAGGCGCGCGGGGAGCCCGGACCGCCTTTGCCAGGGCCGTTCAGGCGTGCCTAAGTGTCGAAGTCGACCTCAGCACGTTGGAACTCCCAGGCAGAACGGACTATTGGATCATGCAGGAGATCCTCCGGACTAACGGCCTCCCGACCGACCAGGCCACACGCGCCCTGCTCCAGGAGAGTTTCCTCGAGCACTTTCACGAAGCCGTCCGCGAACAGCCGGGGCAGGTCTTGCCCGGCGTCCGGCCGCTGCTGGACGTGCTCCAACAGAAGCCGGCGACCGTTCTCGGGCTTGGCACCGGCAACCTCCAACGCAGCGCCCGGATGAAACTCGCCGCGCACCGCCTGGACACCTACTTCGCCGTCGGGGGATTCGGCGACGACGGCCTAGAGCGCAACGCCATTATCGCCGCGGGCATCGCGCGGGCTCAGCAACAGCACCGCACGCCGTTCGACCGGGTCGTGGTCATCGGCGACACGTTGCACGACATCGCGTGTGCGAAGGCCAACGGGGCACACACCATTGCGGTCGCGACGGGCCCAACCGATGTCGACACGCTCAGGCAGGCCGGGGCGACCGTGGCTTTCGAGGATCTGTCGCACACAGAGGAAGTGGTTCAGGCGATCGACGCGCTGCCACGGTCGACGCACGCGACAGGGTAGCGCAGACCCTACCCCAGCCCGGCCTCCATCAACTCGCGGACCTTCGCGCAGGGGTCTCCGCTCTCCATCAATCCCATGCCGACGAGGACGCCGTCGACGTGATCGCGGATCAGCAAGACGTCTTCCGCCTTTGTGATCCCGCTCTCACTCACGACGAACGCCTCCTCGGGAATCAGGTCGCGCATGCTCACCGTCTTGCCGAGATCGACGTCGAACGAACCCACGTCGCGGTTGTGAATGAAGAACGTCGTCGCGCCGGCGTCCAGGGCCGTCTCGATGTCCCGATCCCGATGCACCGAGAAGGCCGTGGCCATGCCCAAGGCCTCTGCGACTTCTCGCAACGCGCGCAGGGTGCCGACGTCCAAGATCGCCGCGATCAGCATGATCGCATCCGCCCCGAGCGCGCGCGATTCGTACACCTGGTAGGCATCGAGGAAAAAGTCCTTGCGCAGCAATGGCAGCGGCGCCGCCGC
>JBGQGY010000096.1:0-14776 GCA_041497675.1 bacterium
CCGCTGCCGGCCACGATCAGCAAGGGTCCCAGGGCCCCAAGCAGGCACCCGATGAACATCATGCGGCCCGAGCCCCACCGTTCGGCCACGACCCCGGCGGGGACGCTCAACAGCAGCGCGAAGATGTGATAACCGCCCAGGATGACGCCGACGGTCGCGGGGCCGGCTCCCAGACCCGTGGCGTAGAGCGCGAGAAACGGCGAGACGGATTGCCAGCCGGCCCAATAGAGAAAGCCGACCGCGTTTGCCACCCACGACGTTCCCCTATTCGTCGTCATGGACGGCCTGTGTCAACCGCGAAGCGGAAGTACCATTCACGAACGCCCGGATCCCGGTAGTGAAACTCGCTGATCAGGCTCAACCGGGCCTGCGCGCCGCCGAACATACCCGCCAGCACCCGGGGTGGGTCGGGCACCCCCGCCACGGCCGGCGTCACAGTGAGAAACAGCTCGTCGACGAACCCGGCCTCCACCAGACGGCGGTTGAGCCCCGGCCCGCCTTCCGCGAGCAGGCGCACAACGCCGCGTTTCGCCAGCAGCGTCAGGGCAGCATTCACGTCAACCTCCCCTGATGATCCCGCAGGCACGAGGCATACTTCGGCGCCGGCGCGCTCAACCCGGCGGCGCCCGTCTTCAGGCGTCCCATCCGCCGTAAGCACGAGGGATGCGAAATCCCCGCGGGTGAAGAATCGCTTGGCGAGCACCGCATCGGAAAAAGCGGCGTCGCGCGTGATGATGACCCCCATCGGGTTCGCCGGCCGGCCGCCGGCGAGGCGCTGTGCTTGCAGGTGGGGATGGGTGGTCGCGATGACATCATTCTGCCGCAACGTGCCCGCCCCGGTCAGGATCGCGTCGGCCCACCCACGCAGCGTGCGGAACAGGTAGTGGTCGACCTCCGACCCGATCGTCCAGGCGGTGCCGTCGATCGCGACGGCCCCATCGATCGTCTGGACCATGTTCACGCGAACAAACGGGCGACCCGAGCGTGGTGGCGAGGGCAGGTCGCGATAGACGGCGTCCAGCGGAACCCGCCGCGGGTACGGCTCGCTGGCATGATACACGAGGTCGAGGGTCTCCGGGAGCGCCACGCCGTCCTCGCGCGGCGCCTAGAAGTCGATCACCGCGCCCGACCGGACGAGCCGTTTCTGGACGTCCTCCACCAGATCGCGGCGCCCGGTGAGTTGATGCGGCGTGATCCGCTCCCGAACGACGACGGCGGCCGCCACCCCGACCCCTTCGCCCATGGCCATGGTCGTTGGAATGACACGTGCGGAACCCGCGGCCTGATAGGTCGCGGAGAACGCCCGGCTGGCGACAAACAAGCCGTCGATCTTCACCGTGATCAGGGCGCGCAGCGGGATGGTGTATGCTGTGCGTACCGAACGATACGGATACTGCTCACCCTTCTTGTACTGGTGGATGTCGACGGGGTACGACGCCGCCCCGATGCGATCCCAGAAGTGGGTACTCGCGACGATGTCCTTGGCGGTCAGTGTATAGAGCCCTCGCAGATGCCGCGTCTCGCGAATGTAGAGTTCGGGCGCGACTTCGACCAGACGCGCCTGCGCGAACCCCGGAACGTTGCTGCGCAGGTACGCGACCAGACGCGGCATCTCGCGCTTCGCGCGCTCATAGGCCGCTACCCGCGCCTCGGGCTTCGTCCCGTCGATGTCGTGGATCTGCAGGGAGTTGATCAACACGGATCCGTCGGGCAGCCGGCCGATGTTCAGATCGTGCGCCGACAGCGTCGGATCGTCAGGCACGTAGTCGCGCATGAATTGTGAGAAGCCCCACGCGTAGCCGCGGAACGCACCGCTGGGTTGCTTGCCCTTGCGGAAGGCGTAGGCGACGCGCACCACGGTCTTCCAGTCGACGTCGGCCATGCGAAACATCATCGTCGCCGGCATCGTGCGCCGGTCGATGCCCGATTCCTCACGGCCAAAGGCAAAGGGGACTCCCGCAGCCGCGGCCAGATCCCCGTCATCGGTCGCGTCGATCGTCACGGACGCGCGAATCGCCACGACCTGTCCGTCTGCCGTCCGCACCTCGGCGCCGACGAGGCGTGTGTCCTCCAACAGCGGTCTGGCGAGCTGCGTGTTGAGCATCAGTTTGATATCGGGCTCGCCATCGATCATGCTCTTGAAGACCTTGCGCAGTTCGCGGGGATCAAAACTGATCCCGCCCGCCCGGTTGTAGAACTCCGTGAACACGCCCTTGATCAGCGACGCACCGTCGCGCCCCCGGCTGACGTCGACCATGTTCAGCATCGCGCTGGTCATGACCGTCCCCAGGAACGCCCTGGGTTCCACCAGCACCACAATCATGCCTTGACGCGCTGCGGCGATGGCCGCCACCACACCGGCCGGGCTCCCGCCCATCACCAGCACGTCGGCCCGCAGGCCGCCCGGCGCCTGATCGGACCGCACAAACAGCGGTCTCGCGGCCACCATCGCGGCGGCCAACACGGCGACGAGCGCGAGGATCCTCAATCGCATGGAGGCGCCGGACCCGGGTCAGCGCCCGGGAACAGGCAGCACATCGGCGGGGGGTTTGAACCGCTCAACGGGATTCCGGCAGGCGCGGCAGTAATAGACCGCCCGGCACAACGTCGGTCCGAAAGGATTCTCCAGGACGAGATCGGTCGAGCCGCAGAAAGGGCAGGTCGCCGGCTCCGCCAGGTGGACGCGGGGGACGCTCACGCCGTGCGCGGTCAGCCGCGCGCGACCGGTCTCGGTCATCCGGTCGATCGACCAAGGTTCGTCGAACGTGTATTGGACATCGACGGCGTGTACGGTCGGCACGCCGAGCAGGCGGCGATGCACGCGCTCGCGGATCAGATCGAGTGCCGGGCATCCGACGAACGTGGGGACAAGCCGGACCCGCACCATCCCCTCATCGATCTCCACGGACCGCACCAGACCGAGGTCGGTGATGGCAATGGGCAGCTCAGGGTCCTCGATCTCGCCGAGGGCCTGCCAGACCGCGTCGTGGGTCACCATCGGGCCTCAGGGTCGCTGCGCCACACGGATGTCATCTCCATCAATAACATGCCCAGGTCGGGCAGGTGCCGCCCCTGCCGTCCACCCACCACCGCGGCCGCCCCGGCCGGGACGGTCAGCGCCAGCGCGTCCAAACGCGGCCGTACGTCGGACTCCCACCTCGACCGCTGGGCGTCCATGCCCGCGGCCAGCGCGCCAACCCTCACCAGGTGTTCGGTGTCCGGCGTCGTCTCGAACACTCCCAGCGCCTCGGGCCACGCCGTGTCCAACGCCCGCTGCACCCGCCCCGACGCGTCGTCTCCACCCCGTGCCAAGCGCTCGAGCCAGGCGTCGGCGAACACGACATGGTACTTCTCTTCACGCAGCAGCGTCTTCGCCAGGGACGCGAACGGGCCCAGCGGCGACGCCGCCACGGTCCGCAGGCGGACCGCGTCGGCGTGATCATACAACCAGGCCCGCACGATCGAGAACGCCCAATCACCGTTCGGTCTCTCGGTCAAGACGGCATTGCGAAACGCCTCCGGGCCGCGGCCAAACGCGAGCCGGTCGGCGCTGGTCCCCTCGAGCGCGGCAATCTGATCGTAGAACACGCGCGCATGCCCAATCTCTTCCTGCGCGATGGAAGACATCGCAACGTCCGACTCGATATCAGGGGCGAACCCCGTCCACTCGGAATGGCGGTGGCCAACAATGAGTTCATCGTCGGCGAGGGCCAGCAGCAGCGCGCGCACGGCCGCGCGGGAGGCGGCGTCACTCACGACAGCCGGCGCGTCGGGAGCGGCCCAGAGGTTGGTCATCGGCGGCGGTAGATGCGCTGTTGTTCCCGGTAGGATCCGCCAAAGCGATAACTCTTGTCGGTCGCCGGCTCAAACATGTCCGCGTCCTCGTACGCCGTCGCCTCGATGTCCGCGTAGCGGACGACCCACAAGTTGACGCAGGGATCGCGCCGGGCGAACTGTTCTTTGGCCAGGATCAGGGCCATCTCCGCATCGGGCGCGTGCACATCGCCGACGTGCACGTGCGGGTCGTTCTTGCTGTCTTGTCGGAAGACGGCATAGACGTGCTCGGCCCCCGGGACGATGGTCCCCAGATTCACCGCACGCGACCCGGTCAGGCGGCCACTTCCCATCGGGCGACGGCCTCGCGCACCCACCGGTGCTGCGCGTGGACACGGTTGCGCAATGCCAGGCGCTCGCGCGTCTTGGGCCCGTCGCCCTTCAAAATACGACGGAATTCCTCCCAATCGGGTTCCGTGTACACATACCCACCGGCCGCCTCATCCCACTTCAGCCCGGCGTCGGGCACCTGGACCCCGTACTCCTGGATCAACGGGACAAACTGCCGGAGAAACTGTTGTCGCAACTCGTCATTACTCTTCACTTTGATCCGCCAGCGGATCATCGTCTCGAGGTGGGGCGACACCTTGTCTCGCGGCCCAAAGAAGTGCATCAGCGGCGTCCACCAGCGATTGAGCGCGTCCTGGAGCATCTCGCGCTGCCGCGGCGTGCCCTCCGCCAGCACCTTGAAACCGTCAATGCCAAGCCGAATGTGGAAATCCTCTTCGTAACAGATGCGGCGCAGCACGCGGGCGTACGGCGCGTACGAGCAGGACCGCAACGATCCCTGGGTCTGCATTGCCGCGCCATCCACGAAGACCTGGATCACGATGACATCGGCCCAGGTCTCGACGGGATAGTGGAACACGTTGTGGAATTTGGACGCACCCGACAGCAGGTCTTCGATCATCTGCGCCCGCGGTTTGCCCAGGTCCTCCGCCACCCGGTAGAGGAGTTGCGCGTGCCCGATCTCGTCCTGCACCTTGGCCACCAGGGCCATCTTGCGTGACAACGTGGGGGCGCGAGGGATCCACTCGCGCTCGGGCAAGGCGCCCATGAGCTCAGAGTTGGCGTGCATTTGAATGAGACGCAGGCACTCGGCCCGATACGTGGCGGGCATCCACTCGCCGGCTTCAACACGATCGCCCCCGACAATGCGGGCTTCGAATACTGCCAGCTTCTCGGGGTCGTCCACGCGACCAGTGGGATCTGTCATCGCCCACCTCCCCGCGGTGCCACGAGGCACCGCACACCCCTCAATTGTAGGCAGGCGCGCAAAACCGCGTCAACGCGGGCCCCGGCGTACCGCCGTCAGCTTCGGGGCAGATCGGACACCCCGGCGACGGCGGAGGCAAGCCGATCGTAGGTCTGGTCGAGGTGCTCGGGCAGCACCTTGGTGTCGCTCAGCACCGGCATGTAGTTGGTGTCACCCACCCACCGCGGCACCACGTGCACGTGGAGGTGCTCGAATCCGGCGCCGGCGGCGATGCCGACGTTGATCCCGATGTTGAAGCCCTGCGGGGACATCGCACGCTCCACGGCCCGGACGGCCACGTCCACCAGGTGCCAGACACCCTGCGCCTCTTCAGCCGCCAGGGCGTCAAGCCGTGTGACATGGCGATAGGGTACCGCCATGACATGGCCGCTGTTGTACGGAAACCGGTTGAGGATGAGGTACCCTACGGTCGACCGCCCGACGATGCGGGCCTCCCGATCGTCTGCTCCCCGGCCGGCGTCACAGAAGAAACACCCGTCCGAACGAGGCCCGGTGATGTACGTCAGGCGCCAGGGCGCCCAGAGATGGTTCACGGAGTGCGTTCGAGCGCGGCGATGGCCTCCGAGGCGGCCATTTGCTCGGCTTCCTTCTTGCTCTTACCGCGGCCCTGCCCGAGCGCCTTACCGCTGGCCTCCACGACAGCCACAAACGTCCGTTCGTGATCCGGCCCTTCTTCCTGGGTGATCCGGTATCTCGGCATCTGGCGGCGCCGCTGCAACCGCTCCTGCAGCAGACTCTTGAAGTCCTCCCCGGCCCGCTGGATGTCCTCAGCGAGCTCGCCCAGCCACCGGATGAGGACGGCGTGTGACACCCCATAGCCCGAATCGATGTAGATCGCACCGATCACCGCTTCCACCCCGTCGGCCAGCAGCGACGGCCGGCCGCGACCTCCGCCCTTCTCTTCGCCACGCCCCAGCAGCATCCAGCGGCCCAGGTTCAGACGCCGCGCGATCGAGGCCAGCGCGGCTTCGTTGACGATCCTGGCCCGGGCTTTGGCCAAACCACCCTCGTCTATGTCGGGCCGGCGGCGGTAGAGATCATCGCTCACGACCAGGCTGAGCACCGCATCCCCCAGGAATTCCAGCCGCTCATAACTCTTCAGTGGATCTTTGCCGCGCTCGTGCGTAAACGACCCGTGCCGGAGTGCCAGGTCGAGCAACGACCGGTCTCGGAACCGCACCCCAAGACGCTCCTCGAGCTGCGCCAACTGCGCAAGCCGGTCCTGGGTGAGCACTTCGCCGACCGCCCCGGTCTCATCTCCTGCCGGCGTTGCCGGCGCAGGAGGAGCCGGCGTCGGTGCTTGCGGCCGCCGGGGTCTACTCATGGGCGCGCAGGATCAAAATGGCGTTATGCCCGCCGAAGCCAAAGGCGTTTGACATCACCGTACGAAGCTTCGCCCGCCGGGGCGCGTTGGGCACGTAGTCCAGATCGCAGTCTGGGTCGGGGACCTGGTAGTTGATCGTCGGCGGAACTGTTTGATGCCTCAACGCCAGCACGCAGGCGATAAACTCGACGCCGCCGGCAGCACCCAACAGGTGTCCCATCATGGACTTGGTCGAGCTCACCAACAGACGCTTCGTGTGGTCGCCAAACACGCCCTTAATGGCCAACGTTTCCAGCCGGTCATTATAGGGCGTGCTGGTCCCGTGCGCGTTGATGTAGTCGATCTCGGCCGGAGCGATACCCGCGTCCGCGATCGCGGCCTCCATGCTGCGGTACGCGCCGTCGCCCTCGGGGTCGGGCTGTGTGATGTGAAACGCGTCCGTCGTCACCCCGTAGCCGATCACTTCCGCATGGATCGTCGCGCCACGCTGCTCCGCGGAGTCCAACGCCTCCAATAAGACCACACCGGCCCCTTCTCCCATGACAAACCCGTCACGGGTCGCGTCGAACGGCCGCGACGCCCGCCGAGGGTCATCGTTGCGTGTCGACATCGCCTTCATCGAGCAAAACCCGGCCACCGCCAAACGAGTGATAGCGGCCTCACTGCCGCCGGCCATCATCGCGTCCACCTCGCCGCGTTGGATCATCCGGACTGCATCCCCGATAGCATTCCCACCGGTGGCACACGCCGTGACGACGCATGAACTCGGCCCCTTGGCCCCGGTCAGAATGGCCGTCACACCGCTGGCCATGTTGGTAATGATCATCGGGATGAAGAACGGCGACACACGGCTGGGCCCGCGGCTCATCAGCGTCGCGTGCTGCTGCTCCCAGGTGGTGGCACCGCCGATCCCCGACCCGATCAGCACCCCGGTGCGGTTGGCATTGGAAGGCGTCACCTCGTATGCGGCGTCCTCCAGTGCCATCCGCGCGGCGGCATACGCGAATTGCACGAACCGGTCGTTGCGACGCGCTTCCTTGCGATCCATATGGGCGGTAGGATCGAAGCTGCGAACCTCCGCGGCGATCTGGGTCGTCATGTCGGAGGCATCGAACGCCGAGATCCGGTCAACGCCCGAGTGACCGGCGACCAGCGCTGACCAAAACGCCTCGCCCCCGGTGCCGATGGGGCTGACCACGCCGAGGCCGGTGACAACAACCCGTCTGCGCATCTCCAGACGGCCGCCGGCAGGTGGGGTGTGCGGGCGTACTACGTGGACTCCTTTGCGTGCGACTCGATGTACTTGACCGCATCGCCCACTGTCACGATCTTCTCGGCCTGTTCGTCTGGAATCTCGATCTCAAACTCCTCTTCGAGCGCCATCACGAGCTCGACCACGTCGAGCGAGTCGGCGCCCAGGTCCTCGACAAACGATGACTCTTTCATGATTTTTTCGGCTTCGACGCCGAGTTGATGTGCCACCCGCTCCCGGACGCGATCGAGTACCGAAGGAGCCATAGTTCCCTCCACCTCCACCCAGAAATGGCCGTCGCCTGGTACGGCGCCCCAGTGGGGCCTAGTTCATGACCATACCGCCGTCCACGTTCAATACCTGTCCTGTAATGTACGATGCTTCGTCAGAGGCCAAAAACACCACCGCCGCTGCGATGTCGTCGGGAGTCCCGGGGCGTCCCAGCGGTATCTGCTGAAGGCACCGCGCGCGCACCTCTTCTGACAGACCCTCCGTCATCCCTGCATCGATGAATCCGGGCACGATGGCGTTGACGGTAATGCCGCGGGACGCGACCTCGCGGGCGACCGCCCGGGTCAATCCGATGACGCCCGCCTTGGCCGTCACGTAGTTCGCCTGCCCGACGTTGCCCGCCTGCCCGGCCGTCGAGGTCAGGTTGATGATCCTGCCGCGCCGACGCCGCACGAATTCGCGCAACGCGGCACGGATGCAATAAAACGTGCCGTTGAGATTGGTGGCCACGACTGTCTGCCAGTCTTCATCCCTCATGCGAAGCACGAGCCCGTCACGCGCGATAGCGGCATTGTTGACCAGGATGTCCAGCCGGCCGAAGACCTGGGTGGCCGCGCCAACCACGGCGGCTGCTTCGTCCGGGTTCGCGATGTCGCCGGCCACGGCGTGCGCCCGTCCTCCGCCGGCCTCGACCGCGCGCACGATCTCTTGCGCCGCCTCGGCGTTTCGCGCATAGTGCGCGATCACGGCCGCGCCCTCACGGGCGAGCGCCAAGGCGATCTGCCCTCCGAGGCCTCCCGAGGCGCCCGTAATGATCGCGACCTGATCAGGGAGCCGCATCGCCAGGGGGAGTCACGCTCGGCTGTTGACCCTGCCGGGGCTGCGGGCCGCCGCCGCCCGTAGCCCCGGCAGGGCCAACTCCAGCGTGGCCTGATTCTCGATGGAGACGATCGCCGCACCGGGCACCGTCCGTTTGATCAGACCGGCCAGGGTGGTTCCCGGCCCCGCCTCCACGAAGATCGAGGCGCCGAGCCGGTGCAGCGTGCGCATAGATTGCTCCCAGCGCACGGGGCTGGCGACCTGGTCGACCAAGGCAGCGTGGATGGCGTCAGGGTCCTGAACCGGCTCGGCGGTGACGTTCGACACGACCGGAATCGAGGGTGGAACGATCGGCGTCCCGCGGAGCACCGACGCCAGGGCATCTGCGGCGGGCCGCATCAGCGACGTGTGAAACGGCGCGCTGACCTCAAGGCGGACGGCCCGCTTCGCGCCCGCATCGCGTAGCCGCCCGCACGCCGCCTCGACCGCGCTCACTTCGCCGGCGATCACGACCTGACCCGGCGCATTGAAGTTCGCGGCTTCGACCAGACCGGGGGTCGTGCGGCAGATATCAACAACCTTCTCCGCATCCAGCCCGAGCACCGCAGCCATCGCGGTCTCGTGGCGGTCCGCAGCATCCTGCATGAACCGCCCGCGCTGACGCACGACACGCACAGCATCGCTCAGTGTCATCGCCGACGCTGCCACCAGCGCGGAGTACTCGCCCAGACTGAGACCGGCCGCGAGATGTGGCCGGACGCCATGCTCGGCGAGTACGGCCGTAACCGCCATGCTGCACGTGAGAATCGCCGGCTGGGTGTTCTCCGTCGCACGCAGCCGTTCGTCGGGACCGCGCCGGCACAACTCGAGGAGGTCGAGACCGAGCGCTTCGCTCGCTTCGTCGAACACCTGGTGGGCGGACGCGAAATGTTGCGCCAGGTCGACGCCCATCCCGACGTACTGCGCGCCCTGCCCAGGGAAGACGAACGCAATCACCGCGAGATCCCATCGCGAGCGCCGCGAAGCGTCCCGCCCGTCCAACGCATGGTGGCCGCACCCCACGTCAGACCGCCGCCAAAGGCGACAAAGATGATCAGGTGACCTGCCCGGATGCGGCCCTGCTCCACAGCCTCATACAACGCCACGGGCACCGACGCCGAGGACGTGTTCCCGTACCGCTCCACGTTGACGAAGAACTTGCTCATTGGCTGCCCAAGACGCTGCGCGGCCGCCTCGATGATGCGGATGTTGGCTTGGTGCGGGACAAAACAGTCCACGTCCTCGACCGCCACACCGGCGGCGGCTGCCACGTGGGCGATCGCCCGAGGGATGGCGCGGACTGCGAACTTGTAGACTTCGCGCCCATTCATCTTGATGTAGTGATCGCGCCTGGCGACGGTCTCGGCGCTGGCCGGAAGCCGCGACCCGCCGCCGGGCAGACAGATCAGCGATCCCCTTGAACCGTCCGAACCCAGGTGGAAAGCCAGAAAGCCCAAGCCCGGGTCGCACGGCCGCAGGACCACCGCCGCAGCCGCATCACCAAACAGCACACACGTATCACGATCAGTCCAATCCGTAATGCGAGACAGCGCTTCGGCGCCGACCACCAGCACGGTGTCGGCCGTCCCGGCGGCGATCGCCGCGTGCCCCATGGCGACCGCGTACGCCCAGGAACTGCACGCCGCCGAAGCGTCAAACGCGCCGGCGCGGCGTGCCCCCAGCCGGTCCTGCACCAAGCAGGCCGTCGCGGGGAACAACATGTCCGGGCTCGCCGTGCCGACGATGATCAAGTCGATGTCATCGGCGCTCACCCCGGCGTCGCGCAGCGCCTCCTGCGCCGCTTCCACCGCCAAGTCGGAGGTCGCGACGCCTTCGGCGGCGACGCGCCGCTCCCTGATCCCCGTGCGCGCCCTGACCCACTCGTCGCTCGTGTCGACCAGTCGCTCGATCTCGGCGTTGGTCACGACGCGCGGCGGAATGCTGCGTCCCATCCCCGCGATCGTCGAACCGCGGCGCAGCAGCGTCGTCTCCGTCGGGGCGCGACCTGGCGCCTGCTGAAGGTGCGACATGAGCCGCGGCCTACGCGTCCTTCTTCTTCTTCGACTTGGCGGTCTCGACGGCGATGACCTCCCGGCCGGCATAGAAGCCGCACGTTGGGCAGACCCGATGAGGCACGATGCGGGTCTTGCATTGGGGACACGTCACCAGGGTCACCTGCCTCGACGCTTTGAACCGGGCCCGTCGGGTCGCGGTGCGCGTCCGTGAATGGCGTCGCTTCTGAGTCACGCTTTCGCCTCCTTCTATACTGTTGTCAACACATCTGACACGTGAGTCTAGTCCTGCGGTACGTCCCCCGACTTGCGCAATTTCGTCAGTGGCTCCAACCGCGGGTCTTCGAGCGTTTTCTGGCACACACACGGCCCGTTTCTCAAGTCGGCGCCACAGTGATCGCACAACCCGCGACAGGCCTTATCACAGCGCGCGACCATCGGCAATCCCACCACGAGCATCTCGCGTATTAGGGCGCCGGCATCGAGCGTGAGCGTTGAGCCGTCACCCGCGATGAAGTCGCCGCCGACCGCCCAGTCGAGTTCTTCCCGAACATCCGCCTGCAAGCGGTGCCTGAAAAGCCGGGCGCATCTGTCGCAGACCAATTCGACATTCGTGCTCACATGCCCGGTCACGCGAAGTACCGATCCAAGATTTGCGAGCGTGAGCTCGCCGGTCACCGGTTCGTCAAATGAAAGGTCGGGGATCTGGCTCGCCACGGTCTCGTCGCAGGCGACCAGCAGCGTCGCGCCCCGCTCGGCGCGTAGTCGCCTCAGGTCTACGATCATGACGCTGCCGCCTCCTGTCAGACTGTCCCATTATAGAAAGCCGGTTTTTCGAGTGTCAATGAACGCCCTGTCCGTATCACTCACTGTGGCCTCGGGTCACGCCCGGTGTCTTCAGCACCTGCTGGCCGCGGTGGATGGCCGCCAGGACGCGTCCCACTTCGACCTCCAGCCGCTGCAGCACCTGTGCCGCATACTCGTCGGCCCCTCGACGGACGCGATCCGCCTCACGCCGCACGTCATCCAGCGGCGACGGCGATCCCTCGCCTGGATGCCGGCCGTCGGTGAGGGAGCGTGCGTGCGACTGCGCGTCGAGGATCAACCGGCGCGCCTCTTCCCGCGCCCGCGCCAGTGCACTCTCGGCTTCCTGAAGCAGCCACTGCGCGTGGTGCAACTCCTTTGGCAACGCGGTCCGTACCATCTTCAACAGCCCCAGAACTTCCTGCTCGAGCGCCGCGCGCTGATCGACTGGGAGCCGCTCCGCGTGCCGGCGCAGCACGCGTTCGAGACGATCGAGCACCTCGAGAACGGATTCCATCCCTAGCGCGCGCCCTCGCCGAGCTGCCTGGCCCGCAGATGACGCATGACGGCGGGCGGAACGATGCTCTCCACCGATCCACCCAGACCCGTGACTTCGCGGATCAGGGATGAGGAGATGAAGGCAAATTCCGGCGCCGCGATGAGCAGGAGGGTATCGAGGTCCGGCGCCAGTTTGCGGTTCATCGCCGACTGTTTGAGTTCGAAGTCGAAGTCGCCAACCGCCCGCAGCCCTTTCACCAAACCCATGGCGCCCCGGGACTTCGCAAACTCCACCGTGAGACCAGAGTATGCCGCCACCTCGACGTTTGGCACGTCCGCGATGACCTCTCGCAGCATGCCCACGCGCTCGGCGGCCGTGAAGATGCCGCTTCCTTTCTCCACGTTCTGCGCCACCGCGACGATGACCCTGTCGAAGAGCCGCGCCGCGCGGCAGATGACGTCGACATGCCCATTGTGCACAGGGTCGAAACTCCCGGGATACACCGCGATCCGCACGCCTACTCCTCCCCTGCATCACGACCCGAGCGCCCCTTGAAAAACCAGAGCACCGTCTCACCGTACCGGGCCTCCCGCGAGAGCGCAAGCCCCTCGGGAGGCTCGGGACGATCGCGCCAGTGGCCCTCAGCGACAATCACCCCTCCCGGCGCCAGCACCGCGGCGCGGGCGATCGCCGCCAGCGCGCGAACGAGCCATCCCCGACCGTAGGGCGGGTCGAGCAAGATCAGGTCAAAGCGCTCCCCGGCGCGCGCCAGACGATCGACGGCTGCCGAGGCGTCCTCACACCGCACCAGCGCCTGTCGCTCCATCACCTGTGACGCGACCCGGGTTCTGAGCGCCGCGGCGTGTCGCGCGTCGCGTTCGACCAGCACGACTCTGGCGGCACCGCGACGAATCGCCTCCAACCCCAGCGCCCCGGTCCCCGCGAACAGGTCCAGGACTGACGCGCCCTCGATGCTGGTGCCCAAGCTGTTGAACAGCGCGTCGCGGACCCGCGCGGCCGTCGGGCGAAGATCGTCACGAGCCTTGGCCGGAACCAGCCGTCCTCCACGCCGCCCGCCGGATGGCATCGCCTAGCCTACCGACGCCAGCCGTCGGCGCTCTGCCTGCTGCCGCTCGACCGCCGCGGTCAGCAGTAGTAGCTCCGGCCCGTCGAGTCGTGGATTGTCTTGGAGCAATCCCTCCGCCGCCGTCCGCGCTTCCTCGAGCAACGGCAGATCGGTGGCCAAATCGGCCACCCGCAACCCGGCCAGCCCGTGCTGACGCACTCCGAGGATATCGCCGGGGCCGCGCAGCGCCAGGTCTTCCTGCGCGATGACGAACCCATCGGTGGTCGACGCTATGGCGTCCACCCGCCGACGCCCTGCCTCGGTCGGGGTGTCGGCCAGCAGGATGCAGTGCGATTGCTCGGGGCCGCGCCCCACGCGGCCGCGTAGTTGATGGAGCTGTGCCAGACCGTACCGGTCGGCGTCCTCGATGACCATGATCGAGGCGTTCGGGACGTCGATACCGACCTCGATCACTGTCGTCGCCACGAGTACGTGCACTCGACCGGTGCGAAACCCCTCCATCCGTTCGGCCTTCTGAGCGGCGGAGAGCCGGCCGTGGAGGACCTCGACGCGGACGTCGTGGAGCGGCCCCTCACTCAACTCGCGCGCCAGCTCCACCGCGGATCGGGTCTGCAGCGTTTCGGATTCCTCGATGAGCGGGCACACGATGTAGGCCTGCCGCCCCTCACGAACTTGCTCGCGCACGTACGCGTACACTTTGGCCCGCGAGGCTGTGGGCCGGACGTGGGTCTTGACGGGGTGCCGCCCGGCCGGCATCTCGTCGATCACCGTCACGTCGAGGTCGCCATACACCGTCAGTGTCAGCGTCCGCGGGATTGGCGTCGCCGTCATGACCAACACGTCCGGCGAGCGTCCCTTGGCGCGGAGGCGCGCCCGCTGCATGACCCCGAAGCGATGCTGCTCGTCGACGACCACGAGCCCGAGCCGATCGAAGGACACGCGGTCTTCGAGGAGCGCGTGCGTCCCGACGACGACCACCGACCGGCCGGACCGCAGAGCGCGGAGCAGGACGTCGCGCTCAGCGGCATCGGTGCCTGCGGAGAGGCAATAGACTTCAATGCCGGCCGGACCAAGCATCCGACCCAGCGTCAGAGCATGCTGCTCAGCCAAGATCTCGGTCGGCGCCATCAGCACGGCCTGATACCCGCCGTCGATGCACGCGACGATCGCCGCAACCGCCACGACGGTCTTCCCCGACCCCACATCGCCCTGGAGCAGCCGGTTCATCGGCGCCGTCTGGCGCATATCATGCAGGATTCGGTCGACGGCGCGCTGCTGCGCACCGGTGAGGGAGAATGGCAGCGACTTCAGAAACCTGGGCAGCAGATCGCCCGCCGGACCGTACGCCGCCTCGCGCGGCATGGCCTGCATGTCACGGCGCTGCTGCAGGATGCCGATCTGGAGCACGAGGAGTTCCTCAAACGCCAGCCGTCTCCGGGCGCCCTCCTGCTCGGCCTCGTGCTCCGGAAAGTGCGCGGCCCACAGCGCCTCCCGCAACCCGGTCAAACGGTGCTGCCGGCGCACGGCGTCCGGCAAGGAATCCGGGATCGAGTCCGCATAGCTCTCGAGCGCCTCGCGCACGATCGTCCGTAGTGTCCG
>JBGQGY010000097.1:0-14627 GCA_041497675.1 bacterium
ACCGGCAACCTCCTGATCGGATTGAGCGGCGTATTCTATCTCCTTTGCGGAAGTGACGTCGTGCGCTCGCTGCTGAGCGGGACGGCGCCACAGAGCGCGATCGATGTGGTGTTTCCCGTCAACTTCCAGGGATGGCGTTGACGGGTAGTTCTTCGCCGTCCTTCGTTTCCTCCGGTAACAAGCCACGCAAAACAGAAGGGGCCGGCTTCCGCACCGGCTCCTTCTGTTCGTTCCACGTACACCCCAGGCGACGTCTACGGTTTCGGCAGGAACACCGTGTCGATCGCGTGGATGACCCCATTGCTCGCCAACACGTCGGCCCTGATGATCTTGGCGTTGTTGACCATTGGGGCGCCGTCCTTGACGGTAAACGTGACTTCCTGACCATTCACGGTCTTCGCGGACTGCATCTTCGCCACGTCCGCGGCCAGCAGCCGCCCGGACACCACGTGAGAGGCCAGCAGTGCGGAGAGTTTCTGCTTGTCCTGCATCAGGGTATCGAGCGTGCCTGCGGGCAGTTTCGCGAACGCCTCATCGGTCGGCGCGAACACGGTGAACGGTCCTTGACCTTTCAGCGTTGCCACCATCCCCGATTCCTGGGCGGCTTTGATCAGCGTCTTGAACGTCCCGGCATCAGCGGCCGTATCGATCACATCTTTTGCCGGTTGTTGGGCCAGACTCTGGGCGGCACCGGCGGTGAGCAGCAATGCCGCGATGGCAAACAGGCTCGTCATGCGCATGTCATATCCCTCCTTCAGCGTGGTAGTAAC
This sequence comes from bacterium, assembly GCA_041497675.1. GTDB lineage: Bacteria > Sysuimicrobiota > Sysuimicrobiia > Sysuimicrobiales > Humicultoraceae > JBGPNN01. Next base: position 771 of record JBGQGY010000097.1, read on the forward strand.
GCATCCATCAGCTGCGTGCTGACGCGGATCGTCTGAATAGAGCCTCCTTTCCCGCAGCCTGGAGCCAAGGTCCAGTCAGGAGTCCGATGTGCAGGACCACGCGTGAGAGGATCAGGCGCCCATATTGTGCGCCTTAGTGCCGTCCAAATTCCATTCATGCTCAGTGGAAATTCGGGGGAAGGGGATTGTTGAGTGATGCCGCCGTTGCTAGCATGGCAGGTGTGTGCACGACCATGAGGGGGTGAGCGCGTTGAGGCGTCTGGCGATCGTGTGTCTCGTGTTCGCCGTGGCGTGGGCGATGGCGCCCGCGATGCCCGCGGCGTCCGCTGAGACGTTCAAGATCGGCGTCGTCAGCAGTTTCACCGGCCGGTTCGCCGAGTTCGGCGAGCAGCACAAGGCCGGCCTTCAGGTCGCCGTAGAGGAAATCAACAGGCTGGGTGCGGCCAAAGGCGAGAAGGTCGAACTTGTCCTCGAAGATGACACCTCCAACGTCAACAGCGCGCTTTCAGCCTCGGAGAAACTGATCAACCAAAAACTACCGCTGATCCTGTGCTGCTATTCGTCCGGGATCACGAAAGCCGCGGTCCAGTACATCGCGCGCGAGCGCCGTCCGGTGCTCGTGTTCACGAGTTCCGACGACACGATCACCCGTCCCGGTTCCGAGTGGATCTTCAGGTTGAATCAACCCGCGTCCACGTTCGCCGAAGTGCTCTTCGACGTCTTCGACACCATCAACGAGTCTGCCAACCAGCGCCCCATCGAGACCATCGCGATGGTCCACGGGACCGGCGCTTTTGAAGACTCCGTATCCCAGGCCGCCGAAGGACTCGCGAAGGGTCGTGGCTACAAGCTGCTCGACAACCAGGCCTATGATGAGGGTCTGACTGACTTCCGGCCGATCCTGAACCGCATCAGACCCAAGAACCCCGATGCCCTGCTGATGGTCTCGTACGCGGCCGACTCGGTGGCCGTGATGCGACAGGCCAAAGAAGTCGGGCTGAACGCCAAGATCTTCGCCGGTGGGGCCGCGGGGTTTGCGATCCCGGGCTTCATCACCGGGGCCAGGGAAGCCTCGGACTTCGTGATTACGGCGACGGCCTGGACGAAGGACGTCAAGTTTCCAGGCGCAGGCACGCTCAACGAGCGGCTCAAGCAGGTCCTTGGGGGCAGAGAACCCTCCTATCACGCGGCGCAGGCATACGTGGGCGTGCTCACAGCCGTCGACGTGCTGAGGCGTGCGCGCGACGTGAGTCCCGAGGGCATCCAGAAGGCGCTACGTGACACGAGCATGACGACGGCCTATGGCCCGATCCGCTTCATGGACTTCAGGGGCTACAAGAATCAAAACCCGGTGAAGATGGTGGCCCAACAGATCCAGCAGGGCAAGTTCATCACCGTCTTTCCCAAAGAGGCTGCTGCCGGCAAGATTCTGTTTCCCACCCCACCCTGGACCAGACGGTAAGACGTCGGGGGGAGTGAGCTCGTGGCCGCGCTCACCGCCTTCGTCCAGAACCTGCTGGGCGGCCTGCTCATCGGCGGTGTGTACGCGCTCATCGGCAGCGGCCTCTCGCTGATCTTCGGCGTCATGCGCGTCATCAACTTCAGCCACGGCGAGTTCGTGGCCATCGGGATGTATTTTGCGCTCGCGCTCAACCAATGGATCGGTCTTGATCCCTATCTCTCACTGCTGATCGCCCTGCCGGGCGGTTATCTGCTCGGGCTTGTCGTCGAGCGTCTGATGCTCAATCGTCTGGTCGACGCGCCGGAAGGCAGCACGCTGCTCGCCACGCTGGGGTTAGGCCTGGTGTTGTCAAACACGCTCCATCTGGCCTTCGGGGCCGAACCCAAGTCCGTGTACACGTCCTACGCCACAAAGACGATCGGTCTGGGCAGCATCACGCTGTCGGTTCCCTTGATGCTCGCGGGCGCCGCGGCCCTGCTGATCATCGGTGTGCTCTCCTTCTTCTTGACGCGCACGGAACTGGGGCGCGCGGTGCGCGCGACCGCCCAGAACCGCCTGGGCGCCGAGTTGGTGGGCATCGATACCCGGAGCATCCACGGGTTCGTCTTCGGCGTCGGGGCGATGCTCGTCGTGGCCGTCGGCGTGATCTTGATCCCTCTGCTGTTCGTCACGCCGACAATCGGCAGCACCTATACGGTGAAGGCGTTTGTGGTGACGGTGCTGGGCGGTCTGGGCAACACCACCGGCGCGATCGCCGGCGGTCTCGTCCTGGGCGTGGTCGAGGTCCTGGGGGCCTCGTACCTTTCGACCGCGTACCGCGACGCGTACGGGCTGCTGGCGTTTCTCCTCCTGCTGCTCTTCAGACCGCACGGACTCCTCGGCCGGCGCACGAGACGGGTCTAGCACATGGCAGCGCTGGTCTTGCTGATCGCGGCGGCGTGGCCCCTGGTCTTCCCCCACTATCTGAATCTGGGGATCGGCCTGCTCATCCTGGCCGGATGGGCCGCCTCCTGGGACATCGTCGGCGGGTGGGCGGGACAGCTCAGCCTGGGACACGCGGCCTTCGTGGGCCTCGGCGCCTACACCGTCGCGCTCACCGCCAAACATCTTCAACTCGCCCCCTGGTGGAGTCTTGGTCTGGCCATGGCGCTCGCCGCCGGTCTTGCCTGGGCGTGGGGCGCGATCACGTTTCGGCTGAGGGGCCCGTACTTTACCCTCTCGACGCTGGCGATCGCCGAGGTGCTCCGCTTGATCGCGATCAACGAACGCTGGTTGACCGGCGGCGCGGGGGGGATCTTCATCTCGGCGCTTGCCCGCCCGTTCGGTTTGGATCTCTTCAATCGGCGCGTCGAGTACTACGCGGCGTTGGGCTATGTCGCCGTGGTCGTCGGGCTGGTCATCTGGCTCAGCCGGAGGCGGTTTGGGTTCGAGCTGCGCGCGGTGCGTGAGGACGAAGAGGCGGCCATGGCCGCCGGCATCAATCCCACGGCGGTCAAGCTCAAAGCCTTCATCCTGTCCGGATCGCTGACGACCGCGGGCGGGCTGCTCTATGGCATTTTCCTGTCGGCCCTCGAGCCGCACGGGCTCTTTGACATCCCCCTGTCGGTGCGGATCGCGCTGACCGCCATCATCGGCGGCCGCGGCACCGTGTGGGGGCCGCTCGTCGGCGCCGTATTGCTGACGCTGTCGGCGGAGATCTTTCGCAACCTTTTCGCCGGAGCCAACCTCTTGATCTACGGAGTGCTCATCATCATCGTCGTCCTGTTCGTCCCCCGCGGCCTCGTCGGGGAGTGGCAACGGGTCCAGGTGCGGAGGCGCTATGAGCGCGCTGCTCGCGGCTGAAGCCGTCACCGTTCGCTTCGGAGGTCTGGTCGCCGTCCGAAACGTGTCCCTGTCGGTCGATGAGGGAGAAATCATGGGACTGATCGGACCCAACGGCGCGGGCAAATCCACACTGTTCAACGCGCTCTGCGGGTTCGTCCGTGCCGAGCAAGGACGCGTCGAACTCCTCGGTCAGAACGTGACAGACTGGCCCGCCCACCGCCGGGCCCGGGCCGGTGTCGGCCGCACGTTTCAGATCGAGCGGCCTTTCGGCAACCTCACAGTGATGGAGAACGTGTTGATCCCGGCGATGGTCACGTGCCGGGCGCGCCGTGACGCCGAACGGCTCGCGCACGACGTCCTGGCGCAGGTCGGTCTCGCCGATCGCGCCCTGCAGCCCGCCAGCGATTTGAACCTGGCCCGCCGGCGCCGGCTCGAGCTGGCCAGAGCGCTCGCGATGCGACCACGGGTGCTCTTTCTTGATGAAGTGATGGCCGGGCTGAATCCCCCCGCGATGCAGGAGATGATCGGCTTCATCAGGGGCCTGGCGGCAACGGGTACGGCCGTCATCATGGTGGAGCACATCATGCGGGTGATCATGGAGCTTACGCACCGCGTGGTGGCGCTGTCGCTGGGCGAGAAGATCGCAGAGGGACGGCCCGAAGACGTCGCCAGCCATCCTGACGTCATTGAGGCGTATCTGGGGACCGCCGATGTCTAGTCCGGCGGTCCTGACGGTCGATCAGGTCGATCTCGCCTACGGCGAGGTCCAGGTCGTCTTCGGCGTCAGCCTCGAAGTGGGCGAGGGCGAACTGGTCGGGCTGGTGGGCGGCAACGGCAGCGGCAAATCCACCGTCCTGCGCGCGATCTCGGGCATGCTGACCCCGAGAGCGGGCCGGATCATCTTTCACGGCCGGCAGATCAGCGGCCTCACCCCCCACCAGACGGCGGCGCTGGGCATCGCGCACGTCCCCATGGGACGCCAGCTCTTTACGGCGATGACCGTCGAAGAAAATCTGCTCGCCGGCTCGTTCCTGCCCAGGGCGCGAGCGCGCCGCGAGGCGAATCTCGAGAAGGTCTACATGCTCTTTCCGCGGCTCCACGAGCGGCGTGTGGAGGCGGTCGCCGCACTGAGCGGCGGCGAACAGCAAATGGTGGCCGTCGGCCGCGGCATGATGCTCGAACCGTCACTCTTTCTCATGGATGAGCCGACGATGGGCCTGTCACCCAAGCTGGTGGGCGAGGTGGCGCGGGTCATTCGGACGGTGGCGGATACGGGGGTCCCGATCTTGCTCGTGGAGCAGAATATCCGTCTGGCGTTGCGGTTGACCGATCGCGCCTACGTGCTGGAAAACGGCCGGCTCGTGCTGCACGGGCCCTCGAGCGAACTGTCCGGACATCCGGAGATCAGACGAGCCTATCTGGGGCTATAGGCAGAGGCCTACCGGGCGCTGGATGGGCGGCAGACCCGGCAGGGGCGGTAACCCGCCGCGGCCGCCTGACGCTCACCCCTGAACTCCACGCGGTGCCGACGCGCGATCCGGCGGGCGCGATGGCATGTCGGGAAGCAATAGATCTTCGTCGTGTCGCTTCCCACATAGCGCACGCCTTCGCGCGCAGAAGCCTCGATCGCACTGGGCCGCAGTCCCTCGGCCGCAAGCACGGCGCGCTTCATCCCAAGCCCGAAGATGTAACCCCCGAGCCCGCCGTCGGTTCGCACCACGCGATGGCATGGAAGCAACAGCGGGACAGGATTGGCCGCGAGGGCGGCGCCAACGGCCCGCGCCGATCCCGGCCGCCCGATCTCTGCCGCGATCCACGTGTAGGGCCGCACCTCTCCCCGCGGGATCTCTCGGGTCTTCAGCAGGACCGCCCGCGCGAAAGACGACAGCCCGCGCAGGTCGCACCGCAGCGGTCGCCGCCGGCCGCCTTTCACCACGTCCTCGATCCTCGCGGCCAACTGGGTGGGGAGGACCGTCGCCTGAAACGCCGGCCGGCCGAAGCGACGGCGAAAGCGGCGTTCGAACGCCGCCGTGCTTGCCGCCTGATCCACCGCGGAGACGCCGTGGTGGTTCCACGCGACGAACAAACCCACGCCCGCCACGCGCACGCGAGCGTACCTGTCGGCGAGTCGCGCCCGCAGCAGCACCGCGGGCAGCACGGTCCGCGGAGCCCGCACGTCGCCGAGCCGTGCCAGCCTGCGCCTGAGTCCCTCCATCAACGTTCCTCCTGTATGTGCTTCTCCAGCAGCCGTCGCAGCCGGGCAAGACCTCGAGACGCGTTGGACTTCACCGTGCCGACGGGCTGACCGAGCGCGAGTGCGGCGTCGGTGTATCCCAGTCCGTTGACGTGGCGCAGGATGACCGCGGCGCGGTACCGCACGGGTAGGGCGGCGACCAACGACGCCAGCTCTCGCCGCTGTTCATTTCCCTCATGCACCCGGTCGGGCGGCATGGCGCTCGCGTCCACCATGAGATCGCCGGCGTCATCGGCCAGGGGCACCGTCTCGAGCCGGCGGCCCCGGCGCCGGTTACGGCTCACGTTCAATGTGATGCGGTAGAGCCACGGCTTGAGTCTCAGCGTTCGCACTCGCTCCGATCCGTATCCCGACAGCGCCCGGTAGGCGCGCACCAGCGCATCCTGGACGACCTCCTCCGCATCTTGCCTGCTCCCCGTCAGGCGGAAGGCAAACGCAAACAGTCGGTCCTGATACACGCGCACCAGGTCCTCAAAGGCGCCTGCGGGGTCGTCCGCCAGCCGTTGCTCGAGCCTCCGCATGACCCTTAGAACACCAGGCCGCGGTCCGCGGTTGCAACTGTTTCGGCCGGGCGCGTGTTCTTGGGGACGGCAATCGTCATGACATCACGTGCTCGACAGTAGGTCTCGCGTGCGCCGTCACGGATTTTGGGGCCTGGAAGACCGCCGGCGCTGCGCTCACACTAGCAGGACTCGTTGCCGCCAGACAAAACAGTACCGTGTGACGTCGACCTGGACTACGTTTCCCAGCAAGGAACCGTCCCGAGAGGCCCGCGCGCTGGCAGCGCAGGTGGAGCGCGACGGAGGCCGTGTCCTGGCGATCTTTCAGGATCCCATCGGCGATCACTGGCACCTGTTCTGCATGTTGCTGTTGGACCAGGTCGAGCCGACGCCTTTCCAGCGCGACCTCTCCCCGGCGCACATGAAGCGGCTTCATGACGTGATGCGCAAACTCGACCGCTTCGTGGACCCGATCGTCGTCACGTCGCCGGGTCCGGGCCGATATTGGACGCCCAACGGGAACCACCGCCGGGCGGCGCTGGAGAAACTCAAAGGCAAGCACATCCCGGCGATCGTGATCCCCGACACTGCCGTCGCGTATCAGATCCTGGCGCTCAATACGGAAAAGGCCCATAATCTGAAGGAAAAGTCGCTCGAAGTCATCAGGATGTATCGGGCGTTGGCCGAGGAGCGGGAACGCGCAACGGAGGATGACTACGCCTTCCAGTTTGAGTCGGCCCACTTTGTCACGCTCGGGCTCCTCTACGAAAAGAATCGCCGCTTTGCGGGTGGGGCGTTCGCGCCTATCCTGCGCCGCGTCGACAAATTTCTCACAACCAAACTACCCAAAGCGCTGGAAGAACGTGAGGCGCGTGCGGAACTGGTGCGCGCGGCGGATGAGGCGCTGTCCGCGGTCGTCGCCGGTCTCAAGAAACGGGGCATCCGACACCCGTACGTGAAAAACTTCGTCCTGGCGCGGGCGACGCCCCTGACGCGCGCGCGCAAGACGCTCCCCTCATTCGACGTCACGTTCAGGAAACTTGCCGAGAATGTCCGTGCGCTCGACGTGGCGAAGATCCGCTACGAGGACGTGGCGCGGTCGGCGATCATGGGTGCGCCGGTATGATATCATTTCGCGCATGAAGGCCGTCAAGACGCGGAGCAAACCCAAGACCAAGATCACACCTGCAAAGGAACTGCAAACTCTGCGACGACGAGTCGCCCGGTTGCAGACAGTCGCCGTCGAGTACCAGAACGCGCGGGCCAGCCACGACCGGCTGGCAACGTTTCCTGAACAGAACCCCAACATGGTGATTGAAACCGACCTCACGGGTCGCGTCACGTATCTCAATCCCGTCGCCCAGGTCCGGTTTCCGGATCTGTGGCGGCGGGGATTTTCTCATCCCCTGCTCGCGGACATGCCCTCGATCGTCAAGACCTTTCAGGACGGCAACGAGGCGTACGTGGCGCGCGAGGTCGACGTTGAGCACGAGGCCTTCGAGCAGAAGATCTGTTACGCAAAGGGCACCGGCGCCGTTCGGATACTCGTGTATGTCCACGACATCACGCGGCGCAAGCGCGCGGAAGAAGCCATCCAGAAACTCGCGAAACAGGTCGTGTACGCTCAGGAAGAAGAACGCCACCGGTTGTCGCGTGAGCTCCACGACGAGGCGGGTCAGGCGCTGATGGCGCTCAAGCTCAGCCTGGAGCTGATCGCCGCCGAGCTCGGGCCCGGCGCAAACGAGCTGCGCCAGAATCTGTCGGAAGCGATTGCACTCACCGAATCGACCAAGGAACGCATCCGCGTGCTCGCCCAGGGCCTCCGCCCGCCGGCGCTCGACACCGTCGGCCTCAACCTCACGCTCGAGGCACTTTGCCGCGACTTCTCGCGGCGGACGCAGCTGCCGATCCGCTATGAAGGCTCAGAGGTGCCGGGTCTGTCCGACGCGATGAACATTTGCCTCTACCGCGTCTTGCAAGAGGCGCTCACCAACGTGGCCAAGCACGCGAAGGCGACCCGTGTCGACGTGCGGCTGTCTCGTGAGGGGCACATCGTGCGCCTGTCCGTTGGCGACAACGGTCGGGGGTTCAGTCACGATGCCACTAAGATGTTGCAGCGGTGGACCGGGATCGGACTGCTGGGCATGCGCGAGCGTGTGGAATTGCTGGGTGGATGGCTCGAGATCGAGACCGAACTCGGGCGCGGGCTTCGCACCGTCGCGAACCTACCGGTGAACCAAGAACCATGATCCGGGTGGTCGTGGCGGACGACCACAACCTGGTGCGCGAGGGCATCCGGGCGCTGCTCGAGAAGGCCGGCGACATCCAGGTCGTGGGCGAAGCCGTCGACGGACAAGAGGCCGTCGAACTGGTGAGGCGCGAAGCCCCTGACGTCCTCGTCATGGATATCGCGATGCCCCGGCTCAACGGCATCCAGGCTGTCGAGCAGCTCAAGGCGGCAGGCGCCGAAACCCGCATCGTGATCCTCTCGATGTATTCCGAGGAGATCCTGGTCCGCCAGGCGCTGCAGCACGGCGCCAAGGGCTTCTTGCTAAAGGGTTCGGTGTCGGAGGAACTCCTACTCGCGATTCGCGCGGCCAACCGGGGCGCGGTCTATCTCAGCCCGGCGATCTCCCAAGTGGTCCTGACCGAACCTGCGGCCGGACAGCCGAACCTGCCGGGACCGGGGGCGCAACTGACCCCCCGCGAGCGCCAGATGCTGCAGTTGATCGGCGAAGGATACACCAACAGCCGGATCGCGGAAGCGCTTGGAATCAGCGTCAAGACGGTCGAACGCCATCGGACCAACTTGATGGCGAAGCTCAACGTCCATAACCTGGTCGAGTTGATCCGTGTGGCGATAAAGCACGGCCTGATCCGGCTGCAGGACTGATCTTCCGTCAATCTTGCCGTTATCTCACACCGGCGCCCGGTGAGGGTAGACCCTCAACGCGTAGACGGCCAGAGTGTAGTGACGCGGTCGGCAGAGCCCGATTGACCCAAACCCGGACCCATGCGACATTCAGTCTACCCGAGCGAATGACTTACCTCCGTCATGTCTGGTGTGGTCCGTTCGCGGGTACTGATTCAATCGTGATACTCTGAACATGCGTGTCACTTCTTGTCGCGAGGAGCCCTGATTTGAAGACTGACGTCGTCATCATCGGTGGCGGCCCTGGTGGGGCCGCCATGGCCATGTTTCTGGTCCAAGAAGGCATCAAACCGTTGATCGTCGAGATGGAGACCTTCCCTCGCTACCACATCGGAGAATCCCTGACCGGCGCCGGCGGCAAGGTGCTGCGGGACCTCGGGCTGGAGCCGGAGATGCGCCGGCGCAAGCATCCGACCAAGCAGGGCGTCAGAGTCTTCGGCACGAGCGGCAAGAACAGCTGGTGGGTCCCAGTGACCGGGCGCGACGAAAACTGGCAACTGTTTGCCTGGGACACCTGGCAGGTCCGCCGCAGCGATTTTGACACGATGATGCTCAACGAAGCGGTCGCCCGAGGCGCCACGGTGCTCCGCGGGAAAGCGATCAAACCGATCACGGGCGACGACGGTTCGGTGCGTGGCGTCATCGTCGCGACGGCCGACGGCGGTACCCTGGAGATTCAATCAGAGGTGCTGCTCGACTGCTCGGGCCAGGCGACCTGGCTGGCCAACCTGGGCGGGGTCACCGGACCTAAGTATCTTGGGGCCTACGACAGACAGATCGCGTTCTTCTCTCAAGTCGCCGGCGCGATCCGCGAGAATGGCGGTACCCGCGACACCCACCCGGACAACACACTCATCTTTTATCAACAAAAGTACCACTGGTCCTGGTTTATCCCGCTGGACCAGGAAATCGTGAGCGTGGGGATCGTCGTGCCGGCCGCCTACTTCCTGGAGAAGAAGGAGAGCAAGAAGGATTTCCTCACACGCGAGCTGCACGAACTCAACCCGGGAATCAAGCAACGGATCCCCGAGGTCAACCTCGTGCATGACGTTCACGTGATTCCCAACTACTCGTATCAGGTGAAGGAATTCACGGGGAAGGGATTCATCTGCATCGGCGATGCCCACCGTTTCATCGACCCGATCTTCTCGTTCGGCCTCACGGTCACCATGCGGGAGGCGCAGTTCGCGGCGCCACTCATCAGGAAGTATCTCGAGGGATACAACCGCGATAAGACCAATCCGTTCGAAGAGTATCAGCTCTTCTGTGAGAAGGGGATCGACGTCCTCGAGGATACCCTCGACATGTTCTGGGAGCAGCCGTTCGCCTTCGCGGCGTGCGTCCACCACCGCTACACCGACTTCATGACCGACATGTTCGCGGGGCGGATCTACGAGCGCCAGCCGACGACGCCCATCCTGAGTTTTCGCAAGATCCTCAACCGGCTGGAAGAGCGCGACCGGTCCTACGTCGCGCGGGATATCTATTCGGTCCCGATCGGGTCTCGCTTCCACCCGGAGCGGGCGGCGATCTGGGAGATCAATGCCACAGTAGAGACGACCGAGGAATGGATGGGGCCTCGCTAGTCGGAATCGCTTAGCCGCGGCACTTCTTGGGGGGCCGAGCGGCCTCCTCTTCACAGCGCCCGGGGCAGTTGTCCCAGGAAATCTTCAGCGTCTCGCTGTCGTAGACCGCGGTCCCATACCACCGCTTGTCGGAGAAGGCTTCGACCTGCGCGGGAATCGCCAAGCCGTTCTTTCGCAGCGTCGATCCCGCAGTCTTGGCCCCGGCCAGCGCCAGCCGTCTGGCCGTCTCCTTCGGGACGTCGCGCGCGAGGTCCATCGTCACCTTGACCTGGAGCCGGGGCCGGTCGAGCGCCACCACGCAGACGTTCCCTTCGACGTCAGGCTTCAACCCAGCGGTGATATCGTCCAACACCTGGTCGCTCACCTGAAGGGGCGCGGTCTGGATGGGCAAACCGATCTGCGGAACCGACTGCGAGTCCCTCAGGTAGTGATCTGATACGTAGTACCCGACCGAGAAGAACACGATAACCATGACCACCCTGATGGCCAGGGCGACCCGCTGCTCACGCAGACGGATTTCCTCGCGAAACCGGGTCTGCGCTTCGACCCGGATCCGCTCCTCTTCGTACAGCCGCAGCCGGAACTCTGGTGAAAGACTCACAACCGGTCCTCCCGCCTCGCCGTGCGCGTCCCCGGCCACGTCGCATGGGGAGTTGGACTGCGTAGGGTGTCTCTAGTGATCTTCCCAAGTGGCGAGGGGTTCAGGCCCCGAGCGACCGGGCCGCGGTACAGCGCGGCGGCCGGCCATCGGTCTTCAGGGCTTCAATCCGGCTGCGCACGTTTCCGAGCCCCACGGTCATCTCCTGCATGGAATCGCGGAGATACACCATGCCCACCTCATCGCTGCTCGCCCGACCCAACACGATCTCATTGATGATCTGCACCGCCGCGCTGCCGACCTTTTCGGCGTCCTCCAAATCCTCGACGATGTTCGCGACGCAGGCGACGCGCGCAATCGGGGCCGGGGGCAGGACGGCCCGCCCGACCCGCACGCCGGCTCCAAATGCGATGGCGATCCCCACAAGCGCAGGAACGAGTCGACGGACCATGGATGGTCACCCCCCTGGCAAGTCGTTCCGTCTCGCCACGGAAGTCCCCTTCATGACGTGAGCCTCGGCCAGGAACCCCTCGAGAACCTCTCGAACTGAGCAGTTCATGCGGGTCATGATCTGGGCGGACATCGAGGGCATTGCCGGCATCTCGCGGTGGGAGCAGGTGGCGGGCCGGTTGCCCCTCTATGACGAGGGGCGGCAGCTCTACACCGAGGAGATCAACGCTGCCGTCCGTGCGTGCAGGCGCGCCGGCGCGACCGAGATCGTGGTCGTAGACGGCCACGGCGGCGGGTACGAGCGCGGCCTGGGATTCTTGAGCCTGATCCCCGAACGGCTGGAGCGCGGCGCGGAGTATGTGCTCGGGTTCGCGTGGGCGCGCCACGTCGACCCGTTCGAGCAGGGCTGTGATGCGGTGCTGTTCGTCGGCGCGCATGCGATGGCGGGGACCACGAACGGCGTGCTCTCGCACACGGTCTCGTCGGAATCATGGTACAACGCCACGATCAACGGCACGCTGGTCGGCGAGTCCGGCATCATCGCCGCCATCGCCGGGTGCTGGGGGACGCCGGCGATCTTCGTGGCCGGTGATGAGGTGACGTGCCGCGAAGTGCAGGCGCTGGTCGGTGCGACGGCCGTCGCGGTGCCGGTCAAGAAGGGGCTCGGCCGCTTTGGTGCGCGGCACCTCGCGCCGGCGGACGCCCGGGCGTTGATCGAACAACAGGCCGAGGCCGCGCTTCGCAACCGAGCGAACTGGCCGAAGCCGCTGACGTTCGCCGCTCCCGTCACGTTCCAGGTCGAACTGGCGACGCCCGATCACACGACGTTTTACCACGGCCGCAAGAACGTCGAGATCGTCGGCCCGCGGACCGTGCGGGCCACGGGCGACAACTTTTGGAAGGCGTGGGACGCCTTCTGGTATCGGAGTTAGCACCGAGGGCGATCAGAGCGGGGGCGCGGCTCCAAACGCCAGGCGTCCCTCGCACCATCGGGCGACGTCCAGCAGCCGGCTCTCGGCGCCGGCACCGGCGGTCAACTGGATGGCCATCGGCAATCGATCCTGCGCCAGCCCGCTGGGCAACGAGACCGAAGGGAACCCGCCGTAACTCCACGGCGCGCAGAGCGCCGGGTCGCCGGTCGTCTCGAATCCTCTGGGCGCCGGGCCCGGTGCCACGGGCATGAGCAGCGCGTCAAAGAGGCCGAAGACCGGCTGCATCTCTCGCTTGAATTGGGCGAGCACCCGCTGGGCGTTGACGTAGTCGACGGCGGGCGTCTTCAGACCGGCCTCGACCAGCGCGCGGATCTTGGGCCGGTAGTCCTGCGCGTGCGCGGCGAACTGCGCGGCGTGATACGCGGCCGCGTCCGCACGCAGGACGACCTGCCCGGCGTCGTGCAGGACGGATGCGATCGGCGGCAGGGAAACGTCTTCCACGGTGGCGCCCGAGCGCGAGAACATCGCCGCTACTGCGTCGAGGTGTGCCTTCACGTCGGGACTCGCCTTGTCGGCGAACAACGCTCGCGGAATTCCCAGCCGCGGCGGTCGACCCTCCATGAGTGCGCCCCCGGCGGCCGCCGGCCCCGCCAGCACCGACAGCACGAGGGCCGCATCATCAACACTTCGGGTGAAGATGCCCACGTGATCGAGGCTCCACGCCAGTGGGGTGACACCCTCCGCGCTGATCAGGCCGTGCGTCGCCTTCAGCCCGACGATCCCGCAGTAGGCGGCCGGACGGAGCGTCGAGCCAATCGTCTGCGATCCCAGGGCCAACGGGATCATCCGCGCGGCCACGGCGGCGGCTGATCCACTGGACGAGCCGCCCGGCGTGTGGTCGAGGTTCCACGGGTTGCGGGTCACCGTCGAATCGGCGTAGGCGAATTCGGTCGTCGTGGTCTTACCGATGATCACGGCACCGGCGGCACGCAGCCTGGCCACGGCGTGCGCGTCGGCCGGGGCACGTCTGTGGGCGAACGCCTGCGCGCCGGACGTCGTGACCAGACCCACGACATCGAAGATGTCCTTGAGACCGACCGGAACTCCATGCAGCGGCCCGCGAAACACCCCCCGGACTGCCTCCGCGTCCATCGCCCGCGCAGCATCGAGCGCGCCAGTCCTGTCCACGTGTACCCACGCGCGGACGGCTGCCTCGACCTGATCGATGCGCGTGAGACAGGCTTCCACCGCGGCGACCGCAGACACAGCACCCGAGCGGATGCCACGCGCCAGTTCACGGATCGTCAGGGTATCCAATG
>JBGQGY010000098.1:0-14201 GCA_041497675.1 bacterium
CGTCTTGATGTTCTTAAACGCCTGGTAGATCGCCGGGCCGAAGTATCGCTCGAGAAACCAGCCGCGCACCATCCCGTCGCCGTGCTCGGCGCTGAACGCGCCGCCGAACTCGATGACCAGTTCGCCGACCGCCTCGGCGATGGCGCGCATCGTGTCGACCTGCTGCGCGTCCTTCAAGTTGATCAGCGGTCTGACGTGGAGACACCCCACGCTTGCGTGCGCATAGATCGCGGCGCGGATCCCGTACCGGTCGAGGATCTGTTGGAATCGGTCGATGTAGGCGGCGAGACGCTCCGCCGGGACAGCGGTGTCTTCGACAAAGGCGATCGGCTTGCTGTCACCCTTGACGCCCTGCAGTAACCCTTGTCCGGCCTTGCGGACGCGCCAGATGTTGTCCTGGGTGGGGAAATCGAGCGCCTGCAATACCGCATAACCCATCTTCGCCCCGGCCAGCGTGCGCTCCATCGCGTCGAGCCGCGAGCGCGCCTCGTCCAGGGTGTCGCCGGAGAACTCGACGACCAGGATCGCTGCCGGGTCACCCTCCACGAACGTCATGCGCCGGGCGAATTCGGGCTGCGTGCGGGTCATTTCCATGATCATGCGATCGATCAGTTCGACCGCCGACGGCCCGAGCGGCAAGATCAACGGGACCGCTTCGAGCGCCTGGCGCAGATCGCGGAAGTGCACGACGGCGACGACCGCGTGCGGTGGTCGCGGCACGATGCGAACCGTCGCTTCGGTCACAATCCCGAGGGTGCCTTCCGATCCGACGATAAGCCGGGCCAGGTTGAACGGCCGCATGAACGTCTCGGGCAGGTTGTACCCGGCGACGCGGCGCAGCAGCTTCGGATACCGCCGCTCGATCTCGTCACGGTTCGCTTCGGAGGTGTCAAGAACAGCCTGATAGAGCCGTCCTTCACGTGACGACTCCTGCCGCTTCGCCGCAAGCCTGGTGTCATCGAGCGGCCCAATCGTCAGCTCGGTGCCGTCCCCGAGGTGCATCTGCAGCCCCAGGACGTGGTCGACCATCTTGCCGTACACGATCGACCGCGCCCCGCACGAGTTGTTGCCGATCATCCCGCCGAGCGTCGCGCGGTTGCTGGTGGCGGTGTCTGGACCCAGGCGAAAGCCGTGCGGGGCGAGGGCCGCGTTCAACACGTCCTGGACCACTCCCGGCTGCACCCGCGCGATGCCCCGACCGGGATCGAGCTCCAGGATGCGGTCCATGTACTTGGAGCAGTCGAGTACCACGGCCCGGCCGACCGTCTGACCGGCCAGGCTGGTGCCGGCGCCGCGGGGGAGCACCGGCACCCCGTCCTCCGCGCAGGCGCGAAGCGTAGCGGCGATATCGTCGGCGTCGCGCGGGACGACGACGCCGATCGGCATGATCTGATAGATGCTCGCATCGGTGCTGTAGAGGACGCGGGAGACCGCGTCAAAGCGAACGTCGCCTTTGACGGACGCGGTGAGCGTGCGCGCCAGACTGCCGAACTCGGAGGATGAATTCGTCACGCGGCCTTTCTTCGGCTGCGCGGTTGGCCCTCCTTCCGCGCGCCTCGGAAATACGGCTATGTTACAATTACGGTGGTGTCGCGCCTCGTGTCGTTTCGAGGCGAGGGAGACAGATGGGGCTCCTGTTCCTACTCCTTGACCGCGCGTTCCAGGTTGTCTCGGCGTTGATCCTCATTCGCGTCTTGCTCTCCTGGGCCGGAGTCTTCGGTCTCAATCAACCGATCGTGCGCACCGTCGATCGGGCGGTCCATCAGCTCACCGCGCCCATCATCGACCCTATCAGACGTGTGATGCCCCCGGCGGGTGGTCTCGACCTGTCACCGCTGATCGCGTTGTTGCTGCTCCAGGTCGCCAACCAGCTTCTCCACACGGTGCTGTTGAGCATGCTCCCCTGAGCGGGGAGCCGGCGGGAGGACACAGCAATGGTGCAGGCCTACGTGCTGATCCGCATTCTGCCTGGAAAATTGGGGGACGCGCTGTCACAAATCCAAAAGACGCCCGGCGTGAAAATGGCGCACGCGGTCACCGGTCCGACGGATATCATCGCCTACGTCGAGACCGAGAGTATGGACACGCTTGGGCGGCTGATCGTCTCGCGCTTTCAAGAGACGCCCGGTGTCACGCGTACCACCACGTGTGTGGTGACGCCGGTCAGCGGCGCCTAGGTGCCCGACGTGTCTTACGACGAGCGCGACACCTGACGCGGCAGCAGCGCGACACAGACCAAGGACGGGAGCGCCAGTCCCAGGCTCGCCGTTAGTGTACCGGTCAGCCCGATCCGATCGGCGACGGCCCCCACCAGCGTGAGCGAGACCCCCGCAATGCCCCACGCCATGCCCGTGACCATGCTGCTCGCGAGGCTCGCGCGGCGCGGGAGCATCTCTTGCGCCATCGCCACATTGACCGGCGCTCCAAGGTAGAGCGTCAGGCCGCCGAGGGCAAGCGCCACCAAGCCCCACGCCGACGTCGTCTGCGTGAAGAGAAAGAGCAACGGCGGGCTCAAGATAAATGAGGCGGCCAAAATCGCACGGCGGCCGACCCGGTCAGACAGAATCCCGCCGGCAAACCCGCCAAATGCACCGATGCCTCCAAACAAAAAGACGGCGGTCGCGCCGGCAATCAGCGATTGGCCGCGCTCCCGCATCAACAGCGGGAGAAAGAGGATGAACGAGAGCGAGATGATGCCGCGGATCACCGCGATCAGCCAAATGACCACCAGCACGCGGCCGTGCTGGCGCAAATCGCTCCTCAGCGTGTCGGGGGCGGGCACGCGGGCCGGCCGCAGCGAGCGCACGTGCCGCCACAGGAACGCGCAGGCGATCAAACCCGGTATGGCGGCGATCACCGTGCCGTGCAGTCCGACCGCGCCCACGATCAGCGCCACATAGAGTGGTCCCACCGCGTATCCGAGTTCTCCACCTGCCACGAACACGGACAACGCCGTGCCCCGCCGCGCACCCCCAAGCGATCCGGCGAGCGCGAACGATTGCGGGTGGAATGAGGCCACGCCGACACCGGTGATAAACAGGATCAGCAGCATCAAGCCGTACGATGGCGCGAGCCCCACGAGCCCCATCCCCACGATCGTGAGCAGGGGGCCGAGGATCGTGAACAGCGGTCGCGACGTGCGATCCGCGGCCAGACCGAAGAACGGTTGGGAGAGGGCCGCCGACGCGTTGAACGTCGTCCCGGTAAGACCAGCGAGGGTGAGCGACAGGCCGAACTTGCTGACGACCAGCGGGAGCATGGGCGCCAGAAACGCCGCGTAGACGTCGTTGAGGAAGTGCGCAAACGCCATAGTGAGGAGCACGGACCACGCAAGGCGTTCAGGGCGCGGAAGGGTCGCCGCGCGGCGCGTGTCCTGAGGGACCGGCACGGCGCCGTCGCTCATCGGCCGTTGTCCGGGATAAAAACCTCGTTGGTGTGACTGTAGGTTCCGCCGGAAGCGCGCACGGGTGGTCGGGTGCTCAGCGGGCGCGCACCGCGCGGCGCGGGCGCTTGATGGCTCGGGCCCGGCGACGACCGTCGCGCGTTGGCAGGGTCTCCTCCCAGGTCACGATGCTGTGGAAGAAGACCTTATCGCCTTCTTCCAGCCCGCGGGTGATCTCGGTGATGTGCATCTTGGTCGCGCCAAATTGCTTCAGCGCGTACTCGACGGCGGCTTCGGGCTTCGCTTCATCCCCACAGGTGAAGATGTCCAGGGCCACATAGCCGTGTTCGGGCCAGGTATGCACCGACAGATGCGATTCGGAGATCACCACGACGCCCGAGACCCCGCTGGGCGGAAAGCGATGAAACGAGATCGACCAGACCGTGACGCCCGCAACTTCCGCTGCGCGCACCAGGATCTGCTCTACAGTCTCAACCTTCCCGATGATCTCGGGAGCACACCCCGAGCCCTCGGCGACATAATGGTGCCCGACCGGCTCCATCTCCCACCTCCCCGATCACGCGTGAACGCGACGAGTTGTCCGAGATCAGATGGTAGAATTCGCCGTCCGGGGTGTCAACGCATTCTTGCGGCCGACCGCTCCTGCCAGATGGTGAAGACCATCGGGAGGAAGGAGATCAAGATGATCCCGATGATCACCAGCCCAAAATGCTGCTGCACCACTGCAAGGTTGCCGAAGAAGAATCCGCCGAGGACGAACAACGCGACCCACATGATGCCGCCGAGGACATTGTACGTGGCGAATCGCCGGTAGGTCATGCGCCCAAGCCCGGCCACGAACGGGGCGAACGTGCGCACGATGGGGACGAAACGGGCCAGGATGATTGTCCGTGCGCCGTGCCGTTCGTAGAACTGGTGCGTGCGGTCGAGATGCTCTTGTTTGATCAACCGGATCCTCTTGCCCCCGACCAGACGATCGCCGAGCGCGTGACCGACCCAGTAGTTGGCGGCATCGCCAACGATCGCGGCGACGGCGAGCAATACTGCGAGCAGCCCGATATCGAGCGACCCGCGCGCGGCGATGGCGCCCGCGGCGAACAGCAGCGAATCCCCGGGCAGGAAAGGCGTAACAACCAGTCCGGTCTCGGCAAAGATGATCAGAAACAGCAGGGCGTAGGCCCAGGTCCCGTAGTCCCGGATGAAGAGGTCGAGGTATCGGTCGAGGTGCAGGATGAACTCGACCGCATGCGCGAGCAGCTCCACGCTTATCCCGGCTGCGCGACCCGGCCGGGCTCCGCGCGGCGGCGCTGATTGCGCGCCCGGTACATCGCGGCGTCGGCTCTGGCGATAAGAGTGTCGGCGTCACCGCCGTCGGTCGGGGCCGTGGCCACACCGGCATCCAATCCCAACTCGATGCGCCGGGTGCCCACGACGAAAGGCGTCTCGGCCACAAGCCCGATCAACCGCTCGGCGACGACGTCGGCTTCGTGCCGCTCGGTCCGCGGCAGGATCATCGCGAACTCATCGCCGCCAAATCGAAAGACCAGATCGCCCGGCCGCACCGCGCCGTCGAGCAGACGCGCGAACTGCTGGAGGACGACGTCGCCAACCAGGTGGCCGTGCGTGTCGTTGACCGCCTTGAAGCCCACCAGGTCGAGCAGCGCCAGGCTGAACGGCGTCACCGACCGGAGCTCGCGGCTGAACTCTTCTTCGAGCCGGATGCGAAAGTGACGGCGGTTGTAGAGGCCCGTCAGGGGATCGGTAATCGAGAGCCGCTCGACGGCGACGAGCGCGTCGGCCAGTTTCCGGTTCGCGTCGGCGAGACGCTCACTGGCCGCACGGGCGTCGTAGGTACCCTTGAGCGCCAGGCTGGCCAACAACCACGTGGAGAAACCCAGCAGCGCCCCGACGTCTCCGAGCGACGCGAACAGCAACCCGATGATGTAGCCCATCGGCGCCATGCTGGCCGAGAGCAGGAACGTCCGGGCGACCACGGGCGGTTGGACGAACCGGACCTCGCCGGTCTGCATCACGCGGCCGCCGAGCGTGAACGCCGTGTTGACCAGCGCATAGATGACACCGGCCAGCATGAACATGTCGAAGCGTTGACCGGTGAAGCGGGACAGCACGACGGGCAGGATCGCAGCCGCCGCCGCGATGCTCACCGTGATATTGCCGAGATCGTACGCGGCGCGCCAGATCGGCCGCCGCACGCGAATCCAGAAGACCAGGAGGCTGACCACCGTGAGCATGACCGCGGCCTGCCAACCGTACAAGAAGAGCACCGCCAGCGAGATGCCGCTCTGAGGTATGAAGGTGATGCCCTCAGGCAACTGAAAGGCGATGACCGCTGAGAGCACCGACATCGATCCAAACAGGAGCCACGTGCGCCAGGGGATGGCCGGGGCCTGCGTCACCGCCATCACGACGAGCGCCGCCCCGACAACGCCGAGCACGCCGGCGGCGAGCCTGTACGCCGGAGGGTATGGTGCGGCCACGACCGCGGGCGGCATCGCCGGCGGTGACGCGTGCCTAGGTTCGGTCGGCAAAATTGTAGGCAAATCGGATCACTGTTTCTATGCCCCGGTGGAAGTCCTTTAAGGCGAACTTCTCGTTGGGCGCGTGCAGGTTATCGTCGGAGAGACCAAAACCCATCAAGACCGTCGGGATCTTGAGCGTGCTGGAGAATCCGGCCACGATCGGGATGCTGCCGCCGCTGCGCGTGAAGACCGGAGGCGTCCCATAGACGGCCTCCAGCGCCCGCGCCGCGGCCCGCACCGCCGGCGCGTCGGGAGATACCAAGACGGGCGGCGCCATGGCCAGTTGCCGGACGTCGACACGGACGCCCGGTGGTGCGTGGCGCTGCACGAACCGGGTGAGCTGTAAGAAGATGCGCTCCGGTCGCTGATCCGGCACGAGCCGCATGCTCACCTTCGCCGTCGCGCGCGCTGGAATGACCGTCTTCATCCCCTCGCCCACGAACCCTCCGGCGATCCCGTGGACGTCGAGGGTCGGGCGCGCCCACATCCGGTCGAGGACCGGATGGCCGGCCTCCCCCGGCGCGACGTCCGCGCCGGTCTCGCGCAGCACGTCCGCATCGGTAAACGGTAGGCGCGACCACGCGTCGCGCTCGGCCGCGTCGGGCATGCGCACGCGACCGTAGAAGCCCGGAATCCTGATGCGCCCGTGTTTGTCCTTGAGGGCCGCCACGATCTCCGCTGCCGCGCCCACGGCATTCGGCGCCACCCCGCCGTATTGCCCCGAGTGCAGATCGCGGCGCGCGCCCGTGACCTCGATCTCAGTGTAGAGAATGCCGCGCAGCCCGGTCGTGATCGTCGGCAGGTTCGGCGCGAAGAGCGACCCGTCGCTGACGAGCGCCGCGTCGGCCTGCAGCCGGCGGCGGTGCTTTGCGAGGTACGCCGGCAGTGATGGACTGCCGATCTCTTCCTCTCCTTCCAGCAAGAACTTGACGTTCACCGGAAGCCGGCCCGCGGTACGGAGGATCGACTCGAACGCCTTGATGTGTATGAACAACTGTCCTTTGTCATCGGAAGCCCCTCGGGCGTAGAGCGTGTCGCCTTCAATGGTTGGCTCGAACGGCGGGCGGCGCCACAGATCGAGCGGCTCGGGAGGCTGCACGTCGAAGTGCCCGTAGCAGAGCAGTGTGGGGCGCCCCTCAGCTTTGAGCCAGTCGGCCCGCACGACCGGGTGGCGCTCTGTGGGTTCGACACGCGCAGTGAACCCGAGGGACTCCAGGTGGCCGGCAAGCCACTGCGCCGCCTGCATCACGTCGCCGGCGCGATCGGGCGCCGTGCTGATGCTGGGAATGCGGACCAGATCGATCAGTTCGCGGACGAAGGACGCGCGGTGCTCGCGCGCGTAGGTGATGGCGGCATCCATGTCGCGGAGGATTCGACGGCCGCCGCAGCGCTCCTATCCGCTGCGGCGCAGCCGTACCCGCAGGCGCACGGTGACCGGGTCCTCGGCCGCAAAGATCAGAAAGCGCGGGATGGGAATCCCGTACTCGCTCAGCTTGACGACGACTTCGCCGGAGGCGCGGTACTCATCGGCGAGCGCAGTGACCTCAAGCGGCAGCTCGATCTCGCGTGCGGCGTCGCGAATCGTCAACTGCCCCTTCATCAGCACCCGCATCATGGTCGCCATCGCTCGGTCGCGGTTGATCATGGTCCCCTTGAAGGTAATGAAGGGAAACTGTTCGGTCCGCAGGAAGTCGCGCCGCATCTGTGCGTCTCGCATGCCGTTGCCGGTGATCAGCGTGCGGGCGTCGATGCGGCCGTCGACGGTCGCGCTAAACGTCTCGCCTTCTCCCCTGACGGTCACGGTGCCCTCGACACGATCCGTGCTGCCCGTGAATCCTCCGCGGTTGTCGCGCATGACGAACTCGACCCGACTCTCACCCGGTTCGATGCGAAACGTCCCTATCGGCAACAGGGACGGCGCCTGCACCAGGACGACCGCCGCGGCGAGCCATCGTAGCATTACACGCACCCCTCTCGACGAGACGATTCATCCCCTGTGGTACCATAAGCACCGTGAACGCGCTCAACGTGCGCCTGCTGGCGAGCCGGCTGGCCGAGGGCGGGGTTCGCGACGCGCTCGGCCGCTATCTGCTTGTCGCGTGCGTGGCGGGCTTTGTGGTCTCGCTCGCGGTGCTGCGCATGCTGGGGTACGGCCTCGACCGCTGGGTGTTCATCCTCATCGTGTGGGCCGTGCTCATTTTTATCCCGCTGCGCATCGTGGTTGAGGCGTTGCGGCCGTTCGGCGCGCGCATGCGCCGACGGGTGGCCGACAGCCTGGGCGGCGACCCGCGGCGTTTCGAGCGGCCCGAACTGCTGCCCATCGTCGTCGGCGACATTGCCGCCCGCGAGGTCACCATGCCGCGGTTCACCAAGCCGGAGCATTCGCTGAAGGCCCGCGAGGCCGCCGTCGCCATCCTGCGTCACACGATGACCGGGCCAGACGCCGCGGCCAAGCTCCGCGCCGCGATCCGCGCCGCCCTTGCGGCCGCCGCGACCGAAGCCGTGACGGTGAGCGCGTCGGCAACGGGAGTGGCCGCCGATCACATCCAGGCACGCTGGGAGGGTGCGCGCGCGCTCGGCGGGCTCGCCGCGCTTGTGGCGGTGCTGTCGGCATCGTATCGAGATCGCTGGGGGGCGATACCCGACCTGCCCGAACTGGACGGCCGTCCGCTGCGCGACTATCTGGACGCGGCGTTCGACTATTGTGACGAAGCGGCGCTGCAGGTCGACGCCCTGCCCTGGACCGAGCCACCGCTTGGGTCGTCGCTCGATCCGCATGCGATCGATGAGGTGCGCGCCGCGTGGAGAGCGTTCCTGGCTGCGGGCACGCCGTCGCCGCGCGCGCTTGACGCGATGGTGAACGTGGTCGTGACGCCGAGCGCACGGCCCGGCGCTTAGATGTGTCAGCCGCGCTCGCCTTCGAACCCCACTTCAACGCGGCCGTCCGTGTGCACGAACACCGGTACCGTGTTCTGACCGCTCATCGTGATGACGCGCTGGATCAGCGCCTCATCATCGTCGACCGCGATTTCTTCGAAGTCCACGTTGCGCGTGACGAGGACACGCCTCGCCTGGACGCAGGTCGGTCAATCGCTGAGCGAGTACATCACGAGCCGGCGGTTCATGCCTCACCTCCCAGGAGTCTCAACGCTGCGCCGCCCAGCACCCTGGCGGCGATGGGCAGCGCGCTTTCGTCAAAGTCGAACTGCGCCGTGTGGTGCCGGCCGTCGAGCCCCCGCTCGCGGTTCGCCGACCCAACCAGGAAGTAGCAGCCCGGCGCCCGTTCGAGAAAGTACGCGATGTCATCGGAGCCGGTCGTGGGCTCCATCTCAACCACGCGCGCGGCACCGACGGCTTCGATCGCGACCCGTCGGACGAGATCGGTCACCGCCGGATCGTTGCGCACCGGCGGGCAGCCAAACTGGCTGCTCACCGTGCCGCGGCATCTCAGGGCGGCCGCGGTGCCGGTGGTGATCTCCTCGATGCGCCGCATCGTGTGCTCGCGGACCTCTTTTGTAAAGGTGCGGACGGTGCCGTGCATCTCCACCCGGTCGGGGATAATATTGAAGGCCGTGCCCCCGGCAATGGTGCCGATCGTCACGACTGCGGCGTCCAGCGGCGCGGTCTCGCGGCTGACGATCGTCTGCAGCGCGGTGACCACGTGGGCCGCCGCGACGATTGGGTCCGCCGTCTGGTGGGGGATCCCCCCGTGGCCGCCCTTCCCTTCAATCGCAATCCCGATCCGGTCCATGGCGGCGAAGATGGGCCCGGCGCGCAGCGCCACGATGCCCGCGGGCAGGTCGTTCCAGAGGTGCAGCCCGACGACCGCGTCGACCTTCGGGCTGTCCATCACCCCCGCCTCGATCATCGGCAGCGCGCCCGAGGTGATCTCCTCCGCCGGCTGAAAGGCAAACACCACTGAACCCGGCAGCTCGCGCCGGAACCCGGCCAGGACTTCCGCCAGGATCACGGCGACGGCGGTGTGCCCGTCGTGCCCGCAGGCGTGCATGACACCGGGCTTCTGGCTCCGATAGGGCCGGTTTTCGGCTTCCAGGATGGGCAGGGCGTCAATATCGGCCCGCACCATCACGGTGCGGCCGGTCTTCTCCCCCTTCAGCACGCCGACCACCCCGGTCCGGGCGACGCCGGTGCGCACCTCGAGCCCGGCGTGCTTCAGCCGCTCGGACACGATCCCCGAGGTCCGGGTTTCCTGAAATCCCAGTTCCGGGTGCGCGTGCAGATCCCGGCGCAGGTCCACCAGGTCCCGCTGCCGGCCCTCAATCAATCCGAACATCTGTTCGATCATCTCTCGCCTCCTGATGGGGCCTTCGAGCGTGGTTGGAGGAAGCCCTCTTCAGGTTGGGGAAGAATGAACGGGCCGGGAACGTCACGATTCCTCCGTGATTCCGCGGAGCGTCCAACGGAGTTCTTGATGGCTTTGTGGCTGCGTGAAGCCGAAGTAGGCGCGCTGTTGTCCATGGACGATGTGATGGCGGCCGTGGAGCAGGGCTTTCGTTTTCTCGGTGACGGCAGCGCCACGAATCACCCGCGAACCCGGTCGATCACGTCGGGCGGCGCGCTGAACGTCATGCACGCCGCGGTGCCGTCACTGGGTGTGATGGGTGTGAAGACGTATGCGACGACACCGAAGGGCGCGCGCTTCCTGGCGATTCTCTACAGCCTGCAGAACGGGGAGGCGCTGGCGATCGTCGAGGCCGACACACTCGGACAGATTCGCACCGGCGCGGCGAGCGGCGTGGCGACGAAGTATCTGGCGCGCGCGAATGCCGGCACGATGGGCGTCATCGGCGCCGGCTGGCAGGCCCGCAGCCAGGTACAGGCGGTGGCGCGCGCACGTCCGGTCGCGCTGGTCAAGGTCTTTAGCCGGTCCGAAGAGCGTCGCGAAGCCTTTGCCGCCGAGATGGTGGAGGACCTCGGCACGGAGGTCGTGGCGGTCGACAACCCGCGCGACGCCGTCAGCGATGTCGACATTGCCATTACGATCACGTCCGCCCGCGAGCCGGTGCTTCACGGCGAGTGGCTGCGCCCCGGGACCCATATCAACGCGGCCGGATCGAATGCGGCGTCCCGCCAGGAGATCGATGGCGAGGCCGTGCGCCGCAGCCAGGTCATCGCGGTCGACGCGCTCGACCAGGCAAAGATCGAGTGCGGCGACCTGATCGCGCCCGCCCGCGCCGGCGAGCCGGTGTGGGAACGAGTGGTAGAACTCGGTGCCATCGTGGCCGGCAAGACCCCCGGCCGGACCCGGGACGACCAGATCACGCTGTTCGAATCACAGGGCATCGCCCTCGAAGACGTCGTGACTATGGAGCTGCTCTACCGGCGAGCACGGGCGTCCGGCGCCGGGCAGGAGATCGCGCTTTCGCGCGAGGCCGTACCCATCCCCCGGTAGGACATCTGACGAGGAGGATTGTCTGTGACCGTTCGCGTGGTCGTTGCCGATCCCACGACTCACCGCTGTGACGTACTGGCCATCGGCGTGTTCAGCACGCCGGGCCGCCTGGAGGGGCTGGGCGCCAAGGTCGATCAGGCGCTCGGCGGCTACCTGGCGCGCGCGATGCAAGAAGAGCGCTTCACGGGCGAGGCCGGCACCGTGATGATCGTGCACACGCACGGCCGCCTGCCCGCCGCCCGCATCGGCGTCGTGGGTCTGGGTGACCGCGCAACGTTCAGCCTCGACCGTCTGCGGCTTGGCGCGGCGGCCGTCGCGCGCAGGGCGCAGGACCAACACTTGGGTCGGGTCGCCTTCCCGCCGCTCCAGCAGAAAGAGTGGGAGCCGGCCGCGATCGCCTCTGCACGCACCGAGGGCGTGCTGCTCGGCACGTACACGTTCCAAAAGTATCGCAAGGACAAGAAGGCCGATGTCAACATCGACCTGTTAGCCGCCAACCGCGCCGAGGCCTCGGCGGTCGAGACCGGCCGCCGCCGCGGGCAGGTGCTCGCCGAGGCGGTCAACTACGCTCGCGATCTGGTCAACGAGCCCCCCAACGTCATGACACCTGAGGCGCTGGCGCAGGAAGCACGCCGGGTCACGCGCGGGACCAAGCTCAAGGTCCAGGTCTGGGGACCGCAGGATCTGAAGAAGCGCGGTCTCGAGGTCATCATGCACGTGGGGGCCGCGAGCGCCCACACGCCCCGCTTCATCGTGATCGAGTACGTCCCCTCGAAGCCGCGCCGCACGGTGGCGCTGGCGGGCAAAGGGGTAACCTTTGACACCGGCGGGGTCGACATCAAACCCGCCGACGGTATGGAGACGATGAAAACCGACATGGCGGGGGCCGCCGCGGTGCTGGCGACGATGCGGGCGCTGCCGCTGGTGGCGCCGCCGGTGCGCGTGATCGCCGCGATCGCGGCGGTGGAGAACGCGATCGGCAGCCGCGCGATGCGACCGGGGGACGTGGTCACGGCGGTCAACGGCACGACGATTGAGATCAACAATACTGACGCCGAGGGCCGGCTGGTCCTGGCGGATACGGTGGCGCACCTGGCCGCCGGCAACCCGGACGAGATCATCGACCTGGCGACGCTCACCGGTGCGGCGTCGGTCGCGCTCGGACCCTTTGCGGCGGCGCTGATGGGCAGTGATCAGGGACTGGTCGACCGGCTAATCGCGGCCGGCAGCCGCGTGGGCGAGCGGCTGGTGCCGTTCCCGCTCTACGAGGAGTACCGGAAAGCGATGCGCAGCGACATCGCGGATATCAAGAACTCGGGCGGGCGGCACGGCGGAGCGCAGAAGGGCGCGATCTTCATCCGCGAGTTTGCCGGCAGCGTACCGTGGGCGCACCTCGATATCGCGCCGGTGGCATTTCTGTCACGCGACGAAGGCACGACGCCGCTTCAGCCGAAAGGCGCCTCGGGCTTCGGTGTGCGGACATTGCTGGAGTATCTGTCAACGCGAACGTAGACGACGACACGCAGCATCACCGTGGGTGAACCCCACGGGTCGGCCGGCGCGGACATGTTCCGCGCCGGTTTCGTTTTCCCGGCAGGTCTCGCGCGCGCTCGGCGTTCGTATGGATCAGTTGACAAAGTTTACAATAATCTGATACTGTAAACTCAGTAAACAATATGGAGGACATGCCCGTGTCGGTAGTACGTCACGAACCCAGGAAAGCGCCAACCGGCGCCGAGCTGCTTTCGGAGGTGCTGGGCCGCGGCGTGGCCGCATTGAGCCGCACGCTGGCCGGGATGCCCCGCGCCGACCTCCGGCGGCTGCTGCGCGCTCGTGATGAAGAGCGCGTCCTGGTTGCGGCGGTGCTCCACCCCGAGATACTCGAACGCGTCACCGGGGCCACGCCCCTGCTGGCCGCGCAGATTCGCGCCGTCGAGGCCAAGCGCCGGCTGCTCGAATCTGATGGCGGAACCGTGTCTGGGGAAGAGGCCGGGCGCCTGCTTGGGATCTCCCGACAGGCCGTCGATAAGAAGCGCCGCGGGGGCCACTTGCTCGCGCTGCCCGTCGGCGCGCGGCAGCGTTATCCGGTCTGGCAGTTCAAGGACGGCGCCATCCTGCCCGGCCTGACGGGTGTGCTGGCGGCGTTTGCAGCTGCAAGCCCCTGGCTCAAAGCGGCATTTTTCGTGAGCCGGAATGCACGTCTAGGTGAGAAGAGACCGCTTGACCTGCTGCGGCAAGGCCGCATCGATGACGTGATGCGCGCCGCCCACACCTACGGCGAGCATGGCGCGGCCTAGACCGGAACCTCATTCCGGTCCTCCCGCAGACTTATCCTCGCGATCGCTCCCGCTCAAAGAATCCAGTGGGCCGTGGACACGCATTCACGCGCGCAACCGCCAGGCGCTCTTCTTCGGCCGGACCGGCGACAATCGCTTCGACGCGCCGGACGGAAGTTATGGAGTCCTCCACGCCGCGGAGGATGCGCTCGGCGCGTTCGTCGAGACCTTCGGTGATCCGCTCGATATCCGGCTGGTCAGCCGCGCCGACCTGGCCAAACGTTGCCTTGCGAGGATTACCTCCACACGCCGTCTCCGCCTGGTCGACCTGACTGCGAAAGGTCTCCGGCAGATCGGCGCAGACGCGCGGCTCACGTCGGGGGATCGGACGCTGGCGCAACGATGGGCTCTTGCGCTGTGGCACCATCCATCAAAGCCGGACGGCATTGCCTACCGGGCGCGCCACGATCCTTCGAAGGAAGCCGTCGCGATCTTTGATCGGGCGAAGACCGTTGTGAAGTCGCAGCCGATGGGACGGCTCACCGACGACCCTGCAGCGCTGGCAAAGA
>JBGQGY010000099.1:0-13938 GCA_041497675.1 bacterium
CCACCCACGCCTTGCGGTCGATGTGCCCTTAGAACGCCATCCGTGCTAGAATTGCCCTCTCAGCCCAATAACTCACCCTGACCCGCCTTTGCCGGAGAGGATGCCTGGGTGAAAACCGTCGAGCAGGTCATGTCGTCCGACGTGATCACCATCGGCACGACGAGGACGGCGGCGGATGCCATCGCGCTGATGCTCGAACGCGATGTCGCCGTGTTGCCGGTCGTCGACGACGGTGAGCGCCTGGTCGGCCTGATCACGATGCGCGACCTGCTCCGCGCGCTCCCCTACCGGCCTGTCATGGAAGTCATGCGTCAGGACATCCAAATGATCTCGCCCCATATGCCGCTGGCGGAGGCGTACACGCTCTTAGAGCGGCAGCGGACCGGGCAACTGCCCGTGGCGGACGACGGCCGCGTGGTTGGTCTGATCACAATCGAGGACGTCCTCCGGGCCCTCGGGCTGCCAACGGATCCGCTGACCGAACTCCCGTGGAGCGCGGCCTTACGCGCGCGCGCCGTCGATCTGCTCAAGCGCGGGTTCGAGATCGCGATCATCTTCATCGATCTGGATAACTTCGGTACGGTCAACAAACAGTACGGTCACGTGATGGGCGACAGGTATATCCAGGCGGTGGCCCACGCGCTCCAGGCGATGGTTGACCCGTCGCGAGAACTCCTCTGCCGGTACGGGGGCGACGAGTTTGCGATCTTGACGACGCGTCACCGCGACGACGCGGAAGCGTTGGGCCGGCGCGCGGTCCAGATCATCGAGAAGCTGTCCGTGCCGGGTGCCCCCGAAGACATCGCGCTGGCGGCCTCCATGGGGATCGCCGGCGGAAAGCGTACGACCGAGCGTCAGGACATCCACTACGAAGCGACCGTCGACGATTTGATCACGCTTGCGAGCCGGCAGACGACATTGGCCAAAGTTCAGAAGGCCGGCGGCACGCCGGGGTGGGCCGGCGCAGGGGCGCAACCCCGCCTGCGGCTGCGGCGTGTCACCCTCTCGAGCGAAGGTGGCGAGGCCCGCGCAGTCGTCGAGTTGGGTGTTGGCGACGAGCAGTTCGTCGGTGAGTCGCGAGCCCCAAACATCGGCGTGGCGCCCTGGCGCGCTCTGGCTGAATCGACCGTGCTGGCCGTAAACCAGGTGCTCCCGGACGGCTGGATGGCCGCGGTGGATGACGTCGGCATCGTGCGGGCGTTCTCGCAGATGCTGGCGACGGTGACGGTGCATCTGGGTCAGGCGGAGGGTTCGTCGAGGCCGTACGCCGGCTGCGTCATGGTAGAAGACGATATCGGGCAGGCCGTCGTCAAGGCGACCCTGCAGGCCCTAAACCGGCGGCTGGGTCGTCTGCTCGCGGCGCGGGCGGGACAATCATCGTGACGCGCACGTCGGTCAGCGTGATCGGGCTTGGGCTGATGGGCCGCCCCATGGCTTTGGCGTTGCTTCAGTCGGGCTTTGACGCGCGCGGATGGAACCGTTCGCCCCTGCCGGCCGATGCCACCGCAGGAATCCCCGTGTGCACCAGGCTCGAAGATGCGGCGCGTGCGGAGGTCTGCCTGCTGATACTGGCGGATTCGCCGGCCACCGATAGCGTGCTGGCAGGGCTCGAACCCCACCTGCGGGCCGGGCAGCTCATCCTCGATATGGGATCTTCGGATCCGGCGCGGTCAAAGGTGCACGCCGCAAGACTGGCGGCAAAAGGAATCGGCTGGGTCGACGCCCCGGTGTCCGGTGGTCCTGAGGGCGTCAGGGCAGGAAGCCTGGCCATCATGGTGGGCGGGGTCGAAACGGACGTGGCCCGCGCGCAGCCGCTGCTCGACGTGCTCGGGGGCAACGTGGTGCGCGTGGGCGGGCCGGGCGCCGGCCACACCGCAAAGGTCATCAACCAGTTGATCGTGGGGCTGACGATCGAAGCCGTGGCGGAGGCGCTGACCCTGGCCGAGAAGTGCGGCCTCGATCCGCAGCGCGTGCAGCAGGCGCTGCGGGGTGGGTTTGCGGATTCGAAGGTGCTGCAGATGCACGGGACGCGAATGATTACGCGCGCCTATATCCCGGGTGGCAGGGCGAGGTTGCAGCTGAAGGATCTGCGTCACGCCGTGACGCTTGCGGCGGGCGCCGGTATCCGTCTTCCCCACCTCGAGAGCGCGGTTGCCCTGTACGAGCGTCTGGTGGCGCAGGGCGACGGTGACCTCGACCACTCCGCCCTGCACAAACTGCTCTGGCCCGCCTCGTAGGCGCGTGCGATACTAGGGAACATCATGCGTCCGTCCTGGCCCGTCATCGTTCTCGCAGCCGCGCTCGTCGCGCACGGAGGCCTCTACAAGTTTGACAAGGATTACAGCAAGTAGGGTCCGATGCCGACAGTTGCCGACGTCATGACGCGGAAGCCCTTTTCGCTGCTGGCGGGCGCCACCGTGGCCAGCGCGCTGGAGGCGATGCGGGAGCGCGGCATCTCGAGCGTCCTGGTGTTCCTGATGCCCGGCTCGGCCGAGTGGGGCATGGTGACGATGCGTGACATCGTCGCCCAGGTCATCGCGGAGAGTCTCGACGTGAGAACCGTTCGCCTTGGAGAGATCGCGACGTGGCGGCTGTTGACCGCACAGCCAGGTTGGTCGCTCCAGCAGGCGGCCCAGGTCATGGCTCAGGCAAAGATCCGCCGTCTCCCGGTCGTCGAGCACGAGGAGATCACCGGTCTTGTCACCGACACCGACATTTTCACCTCATTGATCCCCCGCCAGGAATGGGACCACATGCGGCAGATCCGAAAAGAACGCGCGCTGCAGCGAGCCTCACGGACCACCCCCGCCGGGACGGTGGCCGATCTGATGTCCTCACCGGTGCTGACGATCGATCCGGCCGCCACGGTGGACCGCGCCGCCGCCAAGATGGTGTCTGCCGGTATCAGCAGCCTGCTCGTGACACCCGACGCCCGGCACGCTCAGGGGATCCTGACGAAGCGCGATATCGTGACGAAGCTGGTCGCCGGTGGGCAGGACCCGCGGTTGATCGCCGTCGAGGCGCTCATGTCGAGCCCGGTCTTCACGGTCGACCCGGAGGTGACGCTCCAGGGGTGCTCGACGCGCATGGCGGCGGCACGGGTACGCCGCTTCCCGGTGGTCAACCGCGCCGGCGATATCATCGGTATTGTCAGCGACAGCGATATCCTGGCGGCGACGGCGGCGCGCCGCTGGGCCGGTCACCTGAAGGGTCCGACGTCGGCCATCGTCGCCGACATCATGCGGCCCGCTGCTGCGGGCCCCCAGCCCGCCCGCGGGGACGCGGTCGCGCCGGAACTGTCTCTCTGGGAATGCGCGGACCGATTGGCCCAAGCGGGCGTGAGAGAACTGCAGGTGGTCCAGGCCGGCCGGGTCATCGGCGTGGTCGGCGACGCCGACGTCATCCGGGCGATCGCCGAACGCGGCGGAGTCCACTGACATGGCCAAGTGGCGGCTGGTCGTCAAGACGCTGCCCTGGGTGCTGGTTGTGCTCGGCGTGATGTTCGTGCGTCAATACGTGCTCGACATCCGATCGGTGGTCGATTTCAGCGACATCGGGGCGGTGTTGACGGGCGCCGCCCTGATCATCGGCTTCATGCTCGCGGGCGTGATCAGTGACTACAAGGAAAGCGAGAGGTTGCCGGGCGAGCTGGCGACGACGCTGGAAACCATTGACGACGTCATCATTGCCGGCTCGCGCTCGGGGAAGCCGTTTGACGCGCGCGAGTTTCGGCGCCGCTACCATGCCGTGATCGCGGTGGTCACCGACTGGTTCATGAACCGCGGGGTCACCACGACGTGCTTCTACGCGCTGCACAGCATGAATGACCTGGTCGCGGATTTGGAGCGCGCTGGTTTGGGGGCGGTCTACGTGTCGCGCTGTTTGTCAGAGCAGCACAACCTGCGCAAGATCATCACCCGCATCGACGTCATCCGCCGGACGCAGTTCATCCAGACCGGGTATGCGTTGCTGCAGATGTTCGTGATCGCGAGCATCGCGCTGCTGGTGTTTTCCAATTTCAGGAACTGGCAGGTACAGTTTCTCGTGGTCGGCACGATGGCGCTGATCTATCTCTATCTGCTGCAACTGATCCGCGACCTCGACAATCCCTTCGAGTACGCGGGTGGTTACATCGAGGGCGCCACGGCGGACGTGAGTCCGCATCCGGTCCTGGAATTTCGGGATCGGCTCAAGGCGAGCCTGGCGACAGACGGTTAGAGCCCCCCGCACTCTTCGCTTCTGCTGACAGTATACGGGTGATACAATGGTGACACATTGTATTCAGAGGGGGGCGCATGATCAAACGGTTGACCAAACACGGTAACAGCCTGGCTCTCATCATTGACCGTAGCATCCTCGACTTGCTGCGGATCGACGCGGAGACTCCGCTCTCAATCACCACCGACGGGAAATGTCTTTTGATCTCCCCCGCGCGTCGCGCCGCCCACCAGAGGAAGTTTAGCCGTGCACTCGAGAAGGTCAACACGCGTTACGCGAGGGCTCTCAAACGGCTGGCGGGCTAGTCCTTGGAACCGATCTTCCTCTCCCTCGCCGAGGTTGTCGAGATTCACCGCGACCAGATTGAGCGGTACGGCGGGCGTCCGGGCATCAGGGATTCTGGTCTGTTGCAGTCAGCTGTCGCGGTGCCGCAGGCGACGATGGGCGGAGAATACCTGCACGGTGATCTCTTTGAGATGGCGGCCGCCTACCTGTTCCACATCGTAAGGAACCACCCGTTCGTGGACGGCAACAAGCGGACAGGCGCGGTGGCGGCGCTCGTGTTCCTCGAGCTCAATGGCGTTGAGATCACGCCGAACGAGAACGAGTTGGTGGACATGGTACTGTCCGTGGCCCAGGGGAAGATGCAGAAGGGCGACGTGGCGGTCTCTCTGCACCGACACGCCAACGAAACCTGAAGGCTTCGATCTGGTAAAATGCTCTCGCGGGGCCCGTAGCTCAGTGGATAGAGCAGGGGACTCCTAAGCCTCTGGTCGGGGGTTCGATTCCCTCCGGGCCCGCCAGTCCTGACGCGGGTTTCAGCCCTTCTAGCCCCGCCAGCGGGAACACGCCGTCTACCGCCTGACTACCGCCAGTGAACAGAGAGGCTTCCAGGCGGTCTGCGGCTTCTTCCAGCAGTCCTGGGAAGAGATGCCCATAGGTGTTCATCGTCACGGCGATCGACGAGTGCCCCATCGCCTCCTGAATGAGCTTGGGGTGGGCTCCCTGGGCGGGAACGTATCAATCTCTCAGGGCTTCGGCAGGTGCCATTGCCGCCGCGCGGCGTGCTGCCAGCCAGCTCGCCACTACCCCCCCGCCAATCGCTACGCCAAGCGCGAGGAGGATTGGCCCAAGGGTGATGCGCGCGGGCAGCGTCAACGTGGTGCCAACACCAGCCGCGACCGACAACCCCTGCGGCGTGCTAGAATTCGATCCATCGAGGCGAATGGGAATCCAACTGAGCGCCAACGTGGCCACACCGCCCAGCGTGATACCGACCACCGCACCGAGCACGGCGGACGCGAGGCCTTCGACGACAAAGGATCGCCTCACGTCTGCCGCTGTCCAGCCGACCGCTTTCATCACGCCGATTTCGCGACGCCGCTCGGCGACGGTCGAGGCGAGCGCCAGGCCCGTGAGCAGCAACCCGCCGAGGAGTGCCACAAGGGAGGCCAGCGCCGTGAACCGGGTGGAGACCTCTGCGATTCCTCCCATCACCTGGACGATACTCTGTTCGGTCGTCGCGTTCACATCGCCCAATTCCGTACGGATCTGCCGCACGACCGCGTCCACCATGCTCGCCTGCGCGACGCGGACGTAGATCTGGTTGATCGCACCGGGGGACATGCGCGCCAACGTCTGCGCGGCGGCGAGCGGCACGTACAGGTTGGCCGCCGCGATCTGACTACCCTCTCGTACCTCGACGATCCCGACTACATGGAACGGCTCGCCGCCGATGCGCGCTTCCGCGCCCGGCCGCAGGCGGAAAAACGCGGCATAATGCCTGTCCGCGACCACGGCGCGCGCGTCGTCCGCCTGCAGGAACCGCCCTGCCACGACCCAGTCACGCGCCCGCCCCGGGCCGGTCGTCGCCTGGCTGAGATCCACACCGAGCACGGTGACGTAGCTGGCTGCGCCAAAATCCCAGATAAGCAGGGCACCCACTGCGTCGCTGACCCCGGAGACGCGGCGCACCTGCGCGAGCGCCTCGCCAGGCAGGATGGATGTACCAAACGGCAGGCGCACGCCGCGCGTCCTCTGGGCCGCCGCCTCGGCCTCCCCTCCGCTGACGGGCCGGGTCAGCAGGATGTCGGCGCCCACGCCGGCCAGCGGGCGGCGCGCCGCCTCTCGGAACCCCTCGCCCGCAGCGGTCAACGTCACGAACAGCGCCACGCCGATGGCGACGCCGAGCGCGGTAGCCATCGTGCGCCCCCTGCGTCCCCATAACTCCGCGAGGAGATAGCTGGCCATGCTAGTGGGCGGTTGCCTGCTTCAGCACCGCCTCCAGATCGGCGATCGTCCACGTGCCGTCAGGCACCATCCCCGTCCCCTCGCCCTTCGGGAAGCTCTCAAACGTGACCGTCCGGCCTCCCACGCTGAAGGTCTGCGTGCCATTGACGAAAATCACGAGTGGGGTGTGGCCCTGCAATCCCTTCCCCCGAACGAACGCCTCGCCCTCGGATGTCTCGAAGTCATAGCGGATCACCTGGATGGCCTGACTGTATGGCGCCAGCGCCGAGTCGATCTGTCGAAGCACCGGGCGGAGGGGCCCGTGATTGAGGAAGCCGATCTCGACGCGCACCAGGGCCTGTCCACTTGGCGCGCTTCCTTGTCCGCCAGGCGCGGGCGGGGCCGCCCGGCCGCAGCCGACCCCCGTCAGCGTCACACCCAGCATCAGCACGAGCCAGCCAAACGTTCGCATACCGTCACTCCTCCTGCAGGACGCCGTCTGCCATGCGCAGGACGCGGTCCGCCGTGGCCGCGACCTTGTCGTCGTGCGTTATCAGCAAGAACGCGGTCCCGAATTCGTCGCGCACTTTTTGCAAGAGTGCAAGAATCTCGGCTCCTGTCGCACTGTCCAGGTTGCCCGTCGGCTCGTCCCCAAGCACCAGCGGCGGGTTGTTCACAAGCGCGCGCGCGACCGCGACCCGCTGCTGCTCGCCGCCCGAGAGCTGCGAAGGTCGGTGATGCGCGCGGTCCGCCAGGCCAACCTGCTCAAGCCGCGCCATCGCGCGCGCCCGGCGCTCTGGCGCATCCAGGTGCACCGGGTAGAGCGGGAACGCGACATTCTCCAGGGCCGACAACGTGGGAATGAGGTAGAATGCCTGAAAGACGAGGCCGATATTGGTACGCCGCCACAACGCCAGCCCGTCCTCATCGAGCCCGCTCACCTCCTGGCCGCGATAGACGATCCGGCCAGCCGTCGGCCGTTCCAGACCGCCCAGCAGGTGCAACAACGTCGTCTTGCCCGAACCCGAGCGCCCGACGATCGCGACGATCTCGCCCGACGCGATGCGCAGGCTCACGCCGCTGACGGCCTGCACCGAGCCGAACGACCGCCTCAACCCATCCGCCTGCAGCAGTTCACTCACTGCGCAACACCTCCGCAGGACGGATCTGCGCGATCCGCCCCGGCAGCCACAGCCCCACCAGCGACGCGCCCGCAGCCGCCAGCACCACCGCCCACACGAGCAGCCCCGGTGTCAGATGTGCGGGGAACAGAATTGTCACCGCGACTGCGCGGGCCCCGCCAGGCAAGAAGTGTGGCGACGGGGCGAGCTCCCAGGGGACCGGGATGGTCACGGTCGAGAGACGCATCACGCCAATCGCCGCCGCCGCCAGCACCACACCGATCAGTGCGCCAGCCAGCGCGAGGGCCACCGCCTCGCTCCAAAGCTGGACCATCACATCCTGCCGCCGCCAGCCCACCGCGCGCATGATTGCGAGGTCGCGCCGGCGCTCCCAGACGCTCGCCGCGAGCACGCGTAGCAGCAGCGCCACCGCAAACAGAAAGGCGATCCCTCCGACGAGCCATCCAAACCGGTCGATCAAGGCGAACAGCGCGCCCAACTGCGCGGCAAAGGACTGCGGCGAGGACACAATCGCCTTGGCGCCGAGAATCTGCTTCACACGCGCGCTCACCTGTTCAGTTTGCGTTTGGTCCGTCCTGATGAACAGCAGGTTCGCATCATCGGGGCGAATCGGAAAGAGAGACCGCACCTGGGGCGCTTCGTTCATCAGCGTGCGGGCGTCCGTAAGCGAGATGTACACGTTGGCGTTCGCCAACTGGCCTGTACGCGACGTGTCCGCCAGCCCCACGACCGCAAAGGGACGGCCCCCAAGCATTACCGTACCGCCCAGCGTTATCCGATTCTGCTGCGCGTAGGTCGCGTCGACAATCGTTGCCCCACGCTCGTCCGGCTGCAGGAAGCGCCCGGCCGTGATGGCCGC
This sequence comes from bacterium, assembly GCA_041497675.1. Classification (GTDB taxonomy): domain Bacteria; phylum Sysuimicrobiota; class Sysuimicrobiia; order Sysuimicrobiales; family Humicultoraceae; genus JBGPNN01. The sequence continues at coordinate 8,449 of JBGQGY010000099.1, forward strand.
TCCGAGGCGGCCTGGGCCGAAGGTGTCGGATGGGTTGAATCCGAGTCCCGCGACAAAGCCGTATGGTTCGAAATCCCAGAAGAAGATCACCTGCGCGATGGCCTGCACGCTCGGCAGGCGGCGGATCTCAGCGACGTCATTCTGGTGAATCGGCGCCACCGAATGCGGGAAGACGATCCCCGCGAACTTGTCAGGGACGTCTCCCTGGCGCGAAGCAGTGAGGTCCGCCCCCATCTCGGTCAAGGGCGCGCGGGCCGCGTGCCGGTACCCGTCCGCATACGCCTGGAGACTCAGAAACAGCGCGATGCCAATTGCGATGCTGAGCACGCTCGCAAGTGTCCGTGAGGGACGATAACGCAACGCGGTAGTGAGATAGTGCAGCGATATCATTCAGTCTCCGCCGAAGCCGCCCACTAAGAGGCGCACATCTCCTTGTTCACCCTCGATGAGGATACGCGGGCTGCGTGAACGCCGCGCCGCCCTCAGAGTAGCAGTCGTCCCCCCACGAAGACCATCAGGTGCGGGCTTGACCTCACGCGAGATGAGGCGGCACCCAGCAGCGGGAGGAGAGTTCTTCGCTAGGCTACGCTGACGTGCGTCGACATACAGACACCGAGTGTATCGCCCCGGCGTCCGCATACCCAAAGCGAAGACTCTTGGCAGCCGGTCATCGTGAATGGTCGGACAATTGCGGCGCGAGCGCATTGTCCTCGCGCTGCTCGCTCAACAACTCGAGGTGCTCCACTTGTGCTTCGCGCGATCAAGGTATTTCGCGCCAACTCGTCACGACGGCGATCGCAGCGCCCGCGCACCGGAGCCCCACAGTGCCAGGCGCCGCGGACTGGTGTCTGATGGTGGCAAGACCGTCGTTGACGACCTTGGATGAGTCTCCTAAGCCTCTGGTCGGGGGTTCGATTCCCTCCGGGCCCGCCAGCTTTCGCCAGACGCATGGCTGTGGAGGCCGATTGACCCGAGTAGGGAGCCGCGGTCAGGAAGATCGTCAGCGTCTTGTGACTCATCCCACGCTCCCGGAACTCCGAGGCCTTGGACCAACCATCAGCGCCGCCACGTCAAACCACCAGGGGGACACCAAGCCATTTGGCTCCCAGGGAGAGCGCCACGCGGAGGGTCTCACGGCGCGGGCCCGGTGACGCAAGCCACCACTGCTCGAAGAGCACCTTACCCCAGTGCCATGCGCGCCCCATCCGGCGCAGTTCGACCCGCGGGCTCGGCTCGCCGAAAAAGTCTCCAAACGCAAATCCGGCCATCGATTCGCCCGCCTCCAGCATGCAATAGCCGTGCCCCCCAAACTCGGCGGCCACAGCGGCACCGGTGATCTGCGCGACGATTCGATGGGCGACGGTCTCAGCCTGGGCGTGGGCGAAGACGCCGGCCTTCGGAAGCATGAGCGGGACGTCGGGCTTCCACCGGCCTGGGAGCGGAATCGCGGTCACATCGCCTATCGCGTACACACGCTCATACCGCGTGGCAAGCGTCCGCCGATCTACCATCACCCAGCCGGTCTCACCGGCCAATCCGGCCTCACGGACCACTCGCGAACTCCGGTGTGGCGGGATGGCCACCAGGAGGTCAAACCTCGCAGGCGGCTGCCCATCAAAACGGAGTTCGCGCGCGCTCCCATCGATGGCCGTGATCTTGTGGAGCGGATGGAACACCACGCCCCGCGCGCGGAGCATCACTGTGACGGCTTCGCCGAGGACGGGCCCGGCCACGGGCATCGGCTGGGGTTCCGGGGTGTACAGGTGCACCTCGACCTTGTCGGCCAGCCTGCGCCTGCGGAAGTGGTCCGCGATGAGCATGGCGCCCTCATGCGGCGCCCCGGGGCACTTGTAGGGCAGCGCGGTTACGACGACAGCGACGTTGCCGCGCGTTTCGGGAAACGCGCGGAGAGCATCTCGGAGGCGCACCGATCCTTCCCAGGTGTAGAAGGTGTGAGCAGTCTCAGCGAGGCCAGGAAGCGCTTCCGGCGCGAGTTCAGCCCCCAGCGCGACGACCAGGTAGTCGTAGTTGACCGGGCCACGGACGGTCTCCACGCGCCCGCCAGCCAGATCAAGCCCCACGACCTCCGCCTCCACGACCTCGACGCCTCGGCGGGCAAGGGTGCGGAGGTCACGGATGACCTGTTCAGGCTGCCGATCACCGACCATGACCCAGAGGAATGATGGCGCGAACGCGTGCCGGAGATCCTTCTCGACCAGGACCACGCGGTGCTTCGGTGGCAGGAGGCGCCGGAGCTCGTTGGCCGCGACAAGACCGCCCACGCCGCCGCCGAGGATAACGATGGTCTGCCCTATCATTGGTGGCCTCCTGCTGCCCAAGCGCAGCCGCCGGACCTGAATCGAAACCAACTAGGCGCGGACCACTTGGGCCAAGCGGCGCCCCTGGGCCAGACGCTCGAGCAGGACCTGCCGCATGAGGTCGCACGCCTGAGTCACTTTCGGCGAGACAAGGCGGTAGAAGACCGTTTGGCCTTCCCGCCTAGCTGTGACGATCCCCTTGGCACGCAAGACCATCAGGTGCTGTGAGACATTGGCCTTACGGATACCCAGCGCTGCAGCCAATTCCCCCACGGATCGCTCACCGTGGCGCAGGGTATCCAGGATCTCCAGCCGCTTGCCATTGCCCAGAGCCTGACAGATCTGGGCGTGCAGGTCGAAGAGCGCCCGGTCTCTCCGCACCGTTCACCTCTGCCGGTCAACTAAGTTCTTTCAATTCAAAGGAATGAATCTCAGAACTCTACAACAATTCTCAATCCTGCCGAATTACCTGTCAATCTTGATAGTTGACCCATCCCGGTCTTCTCTCACCCCACGCTGATTGACCGTTCCAAAGCTCCGATCTCCGCTGGGTATCTCCGGGACTGCAAGATATTGCAGGATTTTCAGGAATAAGCGGCGAATCTTTCGAAAAGATAAGCATGGCTGGAAGGCCGATGTCTGCCACCACAGGCGTGACAACGAGCGAACCTCGCCCCACACTGTCGGACGTCGCGCGCCACGCCGGCGTTTCTCCTTCAACCGTGTCCCGTGTGCTCAACAACAGCGCGCCCGTACGTGAGGGTGTCCGCGCGCGCGTGGCCGCGTCCCTCGCCGCCCTCGGCTACGAGCCGCCGTCCGTACGTCCAAGCGCATCGGGTCTGCAAGACGCCGTTGTGCTCATCATCCCCGATATCCTCAACCCGTTTTTCGCGGAAATGACGCGCGGGGTTCAGGATGAAGCTGGCACCACGGGATGGATACCGGTCCTGCTCGATACGATGGAAGACCCGCAGAGAGAAGAGCAACTGCTGCGCACGCTCGCTAGGCAGCGGATCGGCGGCGTCATCGCGTGCGGTCCGCGTCTTCCCACCGAGCAACTCATTGCCGTCCAGGGCCGCTACAAGGTGCCGATGGTGGTGATCAATCGCAGCATCCAGCACCCGGATATCCCCTGCGTCATCGTGGATTTTGAAAACGCCACGTACCGCGCCACGCGTCACCTGCTCGACCTCAACCACACGCGTATCGCCTTCATCGCGGGGCCGACCGCGTCGGAGGCCGCACAGTCGAGGCGACGCGGCGTCGAGACGGCACTGTCAGAGGTGGGGCTGCGGCTGCGACCCGAATGGTCGGTGAGCAGCCTCCCGAACGTGAACGGCGGATTCCTGGCGATGAGCTCGCTACTGGCGCTGTCGCCGGCGGATCGGCCCACGGCGGTGATCGTCTACAACGACATCATGGCGCTGGGCGCCCTGCACGCAGCGCGCGCTCACCGCCGGCGCGTGCCCGAGGATGTCTCCGTCATCGGCTTCGATGATATCGCGATGGCGGCGCACGCCGACCCGCCGCTCACCACTCTTGCGCAACCCAAGTACCGCATGGGGCGCCTGGCGATGCAACTCCTGCGCCGTATCATCCAGGGGCAGCCGTCACCGGGTGAGGGCTACACGCTGATGGAGAGCCCGCTGATCGTCCGCGAGTCCACCGGACCGGCGCCCGCAGGCGACCTGAGGCCGACGATAGGACCTCAACGAAACGAGGAGGTGCACGGATGAGAGGCAGACCGCATCGTCTGATGATCGTCGCGATCGTGATGCTGGCGCTGGGCGTCGGCGCCTACGTGCCGGTGCCCACGCGGGCGCTGGCGCAGGGGGCCAAGTATAAGGATGCCCCCATGCTGGCCGACCTCGTCAAGGCCGGCAAGCTGCCGCCGGTGGCCCAACGACTCCCCGAAGATCCGCTGGTCGTAGAAACGTTCGAGAGCATCGGGCAGTACGGGGGCGTGTGGCGCCGGGGGTTCCTGGGCCCCGGTGACTTCAACAACTATCACCGCATCGTCTACGACGCGCTCGTCCGCTACTCGCCGGACGGCACGAAAGTCGAGCCAAAGCTCGCCTCGGGCGTGGAGCCTTCCAAAGACTTCACCGCTTGGACCGTGAAGCTGCGCAAGGGTGCCAAGTGGTCGGACGGCAGCCCGTTTACGTCCGATGACATCATGTTCTGGTACAACGACGTGCTCCTCAACAAGGACATCACACCGGCGATTCCGACGTGGATGCGGAATCGGGATGGGTCCTCCGTGGTCGTCGAGCGGGTGGACGACTACACGTTGCGCTGGGTGTACAAGGAGCCGAACACCACGTTTCTGATGGAGCTGGCCAACAAAGATAGCGGTGACCGTCAATTCGCGGTCTTCCTACCGTCAAAATACCTCAAGCAGTTTCACGCGAAGTACGCGGACCGGACCCAGCTCGATCGCATGGCGACCGATGCCAAGTTCCGGACGTGGGTGGAACTGCTCGCGGCCAAGGCCCATCCCCCGGAAAACCCCGAACGGCCATCAATGGCGGCCTGGGTGCCGGTCACACGGGTCAGCGACCAGTTGTTCATCCTGCGCCGCAACCCGTATTACGTGGGCGTGGACAAGGCCGGCAATCAGCTCCCCTATATCGACATGGTCCAGTTCAAGTTTTTTGCCGACGCGCAGGCCCTCAACCTGGCGGCCATCGCCGGCCAGCTTGACCAGCAAGAGCGGCACATCAACCTCCTGAACTATCCCGTGCTCAAAGAGCACGAGCAGAAGGACCACAAGTACCGCGTTCTTCTGTGGCCGGGTTTTGGCGGGGCGGACGCCGACGTGACGTTCAACCAGACGTACGCCAAAGATCCCGACCTCGGCAAATTGTTCGCGACCAAGGACTTCCGCATCGCGATGTCCTACGCCATCAACCGGAACGAGATCAAGGAGTCCGCGTTCCTCGGCCTCGGCGAGCCGCGCCAGCCTGTGGCTGCGCCGTGGCACCCGTATTACCCGGGCGATGCCTGGGCGAAGAAATACACCGAGTACCGGCCGGACGAAGCCAACAGGCTGCTCGACGGAATTGGTTTCAACCGGAAGGACGCCGAAGGCTTTCGCCTCTTCCCTGGCACCAACCGGCGGGTCACGGTGGAGCTCTCCGTGGTCCCGGTCTTCGGCCCCTGGCCCGACATC
>JBGQGY010000100.1:0-13836 GCA_041497675.1 bacterium
AACCTTCATCGAACAGGGCGGCACGGTGTTCGATACGGCACCCGGGTACGGCTCGTCCGAAGAAGTGTCCGGCCGTATCGCGGCCGAGTTGGGTCTCACGGACAAGATCTTCTGGGCCACCAAACTCAACGTCGCACGCCAGGGCGGACCGGCTGATGCGGCCGCGGCGCGCGCCCAGATCGAGACCTCGTTCCGCCGGATCAGGAAGGCGAAGATCGACCTGATCCAAGTCCACAACATGGGCGACGTCGCCACGCAACTACCGATCCTTAGGGAACTGAAGCAGCAGGGGCGCATTCGCTACCTCGGTGTGACCACGACCTTCGAGCAGCAGTACGCAGAGCTCATAAGCACCATGAGGAGCGAACCCCTCGACTTCATCGGCGTCGACTATGCTATCGACAACCGCGAAGCCGAGACGACAATCTTGCCGCTCGCGCGAGACCGCAAGATCGGCGTGCTGGCCTACGCACCGTTCGGACGGACGCGGCTCTTTCGCCGTGTCGGCGACCGCCCGTTGCCCGACTGGGCAAAGGAGTTTGACGCACAGACTTGGGCGCACTTCTTCCTCAAGTTCGTCGCCAGCCATCCGGCGGTCACCGTCGTGACGCCGGCCACCAGCCAGGCGACGAACATGCTCGACAATATCGGCGGGGCCGTCGGACGTCTCCCGGACGAAGCGACGCGAAGGCGCATGATCGACTTCGTAGACAGGCTGCCATCAGCGCCATAGAGTCAACGCTCTCCCCAACGATACCCACCTAGTCACCTGACCAGGTCAAAGACCCGCCGCCGGGATGATGCCCGGGGCTACCCCGCAGGTGTTTACTAGTATCAGAGGACGAAACCAGAAAACCTCAACGAGGAGAGACGACGATGAACAAGATTCTTGCAGGGCTGTTGCTCGGTGGTGCACTGGTCGTGAGCGTGAACAACTGGTTCCCGACGGAAGCGCGAATGGCCGAGAACGAGCTGCTCCAGGTCGAAGCGACGAGCGCCCAGATCGAGGATGAGTTCCTGCCGGTGGATGTGCGGCAGGCGGCGATCGAGGACGAGTTCTTGCCGGTGGATGCCCGTACCGCGCAGGCCGACGATGAGGTTTTGCCCGTCGACGCGCGGTTTGCCTAACCGAACCAGCGCGACCTAGCGTGAATACCCAGGGTGAGCCTCACGAAGGCTCACCCTGGACGCTTTCGGAGCCTATTCGCCCCGGCTCGTTGGATCGACTCCCGCGAAGGTCACGAAGTCGACCATTCGGAAATCACCCGTCGCGCCGTTCCGCTGCGGAAGCACAGGCCGCCAGTGGCGCTGGGCGTTGAGGAATGAGTCCGGATCCGTCTGCAACAGTCCGATGATCACCTCGGCGACGATCCGACCCCCCACGGGCCCAAGATGCAACCCCTGTTCCATGACCTCCGCTTCTTTGAGGACGTAGTACCAGAGCGGCGTGCTGCGGTCGAGCCCCAGGCGATACGGCTCGAGTTCCCTGAGATCGTCGCGGTCCAGCGCCGCAGCCCCAATCGCGCGGGCGATCGACTGCCCGGAGGGAAGCGACCACGTGACCTGGCGGAGCAGGTTTCGCTGGGGAAGCGACGTCGGCGGATCGCCCGTCGCGATGGCGCCCAGGGGCAGACGGAACAACGGTGTCGAGATCTTGGCGTCGATCCTCTTGTTGCGCTTCACCCGCCCGTCCCCGAAGTCGAAGAACACCTCGAAACCGACGTAGCGCCGGGGCGCCCGTGCCCCGCCGCGCAGATCATCGGGATCGGCCATCCCCTCCGATCTGGGGTCGAAGATGAACCCGGTCAGCTCTTCGTTGGCCCGGTAGGAGGGTCGAACCATGCTGTGCCCGAAGCGGTAGGCCGCACCTTGGAACTCGACCGGAATGAACGCCTCGCCCCGCCGCGGTTCGTAGAAGCGCCGTCCCCGTTGAAGCACGTCGCGCACCATTTCTCGCCCCACGAACAGCGGCAGGAACTCGTGCAGGATCATCCACTGGTAGTGCCACCGCGTAAGTTCGTTCGCCTCTCCAAAGGTCCGGCGGATTTCGTCCGACCCCCGTTCCGTCCGCCGGCCGCGCGTCTGCGATCGAATCAGGTCGACGGCGTTGTTGTGGAACTTGAGGAACGCCGCCTGAAATCCTGAGATCAGCACCTGCTCATCGTTGCGAGGGTCCGGGATGATGGCTCTCATGGTCGCGTCCCGAGGGAGATCCTCGAATTCCCCTCCAAACTCGACCCTGAACTTCGCCCGATCACCGTGTTCGTAGAGATTAGGCGACCGAAATGGGCCACCCCCGTAGACCGAATCCAGATCGAACGCCGGAGTCCGCGTGTTTTCAGAGCGTTCCGGAACAGTCGGGACGCCCAGACGCGAGGTCAGATCAAAGGTCATGTCATGATCCATGAACTGTCCCATAAACGTCGTACCGGCGGTGTGCGTCGGGTTGTCGGGGTTGTTCGGGCTGAGCGACGCATCTTCGAAGAGCGCCACCGGACCGGCGGCTAGATTGTCGCCCGCGTCCAGGATGCCTCCAGGTTTGCCGATGTCCAGCAAGGCCGCCATCAGACGGGGCGAGGGTTCGGCGAAGGGCGTCAGGCGATCGAAGATACGGCCGAATCGATCGGCGCGGTTGGCCTCGTGCCGCGCCCGCTCGGTGAGGGACTGGAGGGCCTCGGCCGTGTACCCTCCGAACAGACCCGTACTGCCGGCGACCGCCGCCGTGCCGATGCCGACGCGACTGAGAAACTGCCGACGGCTGTACCGCGTGGTCATCGTGCCTCCCCCTCTCGTGAGGCCGATGAGGCCGATCAGCGCGGTGAGGGCAAAAACACCGCACCCACCTTCCTCGCCGGAAAGTGGGTGCCCACCTTCGGCAACCCGGCTGGCTCAAGGAGCTCCGTGGCTTTGCGTCCCCGCCTCGCGGCGGGTTTGCCTTTGTCGGATGTTACATCGTATTAGAGCACTGCCACCCGCGGAACGCAATTGGGAACATCAGTTCCACGTCTCCACATCGTGTCACGGGGAGGACGCTTCGTGGAATATGCGCACAACATGCGCAGACAATGGATGGGATGTTGCCGGCGCTTTCGCTCATCCTGACGCCGGTCGGATGTGGGATCCGCGCGGGCGTCTCAGCAGGTTCAGTGGGAGGAGTTTTCCTCGGTCGGTCCAGATCGGTTCTGCCCGCTGCACGTGGATGGTGCGTGCTTCGGCCAGTTGCGTGCGCACGCGGCCACTCAGCGCGCTGTTGACGGCCTCGACCAGCAGCGCGTCGTCCTGGACGTCGACCCGCGGGCTGACCAGGAGCGTCAATTGCGTGAAGCCCTGTGGGTCCTCCGTTTCGTTCAGCTGATAGTCGAGCGGCGTGCCTCCAAAGCGCGCCGGCAGCACTTCTTCGAGGAGGTGGAGCATGTCGCTGCCCATGATCGTGACACCCTCGCTCGTCAGCTTGCGAAAACTGAAGATGTTCCGGAGATGCTCGACGAATCCATGGCGCTCCAGCGGGCACCCGCACGCTCTCTGCTCGACGACGCCGTAGTCATCGCTCTCGACGTTGAGGAGAAGTTTTGGCGCCGTCGGGAGTAACGTCGTGAAGTAGAAGGCGTCGACACTGACGTCCCACTCCGGGACCTGGCGGGGGTGCTGGATGAGCGCCAGGGCGTCCTTAAAGAAATGGATGTCGTTGCCATCAGCCGGATTTGCGCAGCCAAAACCGACCGACCCGACTTCGCTGAAGGAATACGCTGGGATCCATCGCGCCCCGGAGCGCGTGATCTCGCGCACCTTCGCCGGCGTCGGGGGCTCGCCGCCGCCCATGAACACGGCGCCGGCCAGATTCAGGTTGAGATCGCGGGCCGCGAGGGCGACCCGGACGGCCATGCTGACATGGCACCGGAGCAAGGCGGCACCGCGGGTCGCGACCGTCTCATGGACCCACCGCGCGACGGTCGCCGCGTCGTCCAACCGCACCTCCTCGGGCCAGGGGATGCGCAATCCGTGAAGCCTCCCGCTGAGGACAATGTACGCGGTGGCGAGACGATGCTTCAGGGACGGGCCCCCGCCCGGTGTAATCGCGGGAGAGAACCATTTCTCCGGCACGTGGCCAAACCGGCACTCGCGAAGAATGTTGGAGATCCCACTGCCGTCCGGCAGGGTTCCCCGCCAGAGCGCCATCGGCGCGTCGAGTACTCCGTGAGCCGCGTACGCCAGCATTACCTGCGCGGCTCGATTCGCCGCGTGCGTGAGGTCGGGGCGCACCTCGGTCGCCGGTCCCGTGACACCCCCGCTCGAGGCCATGTAATACTGCCGCAGCAGCGGGTTGTCGAACGCGGTGCGCTCGGTGCGGATCTCGCGCCCGCTGCGGACGATCGGCGTCCGTCCCCGGAACTCCTCAAAGGTCACGTAGACGCCGGCGTCGCGCAGGGCCCGCAGCGCCGGTTCGACTCCCTTGCTGTGCACCAAATTGCGGAGGTCCGCCATCTCGCAGCCGGCGAGGGCCAGCAGTTGCCGGTAGGGACTCGCCGGGTTGGCGAAGATCGCGCGCTCGACCACCGAAAGAAAATTCACGTCGCGCGTGTCCATGCGCCGGCGCACGATCTCTTCGGCCTGTGGGAGTGTTAGACGCTCGCGGAGGAACCCGTGCAGACCCCAGGCAAAGCGAGCGGTGTCAACCGCTGTCGCGATCCTTAACGCCATCAGAACAGTTTACGCGATCGGGCGACGGATGTCCTGCGGATCGAATCCGCCGGTCTACTGCCCGCGCGCCGCGTAGAGGACTCCAGCGAGATATTCTTTCAACGCAATGTCGACCGTTTCGAGATTCCCACCCGAAGGCACCCAATCGTCCCATCGATAGTCCCCGTGCACCTGGAATTCCACGGCGTGGGGAATTGGAGACAGACCCGCGCGGCGAAATGCGCGCAGCGCGCGAGGCATGTGTACCGCAGATGTCACCAAGACAAAGGGGTCATGCCCGACCAAGGGCCCGACGTTGGCGGGGTGGTCGGCGGTGCGTCGCGACTGGGTTTCAGCGCGGATCTCGCGGTGTGGCGCCAGCAGGTGGGCAAGTTGCTGCAGCGTCACCGCGTCGGTCGACTGAGCGTGCTGCGCACTGGCCGATCCGGAGAAGATGAGCCGGCAGTCGTCGCCAAGCCGCGCGCAGAGTTCCAGACCGCTCATGAACCGGGGGAGCGAGCTCCCACCAATGCCCGACGACAGCATTTCCCCCTTCAAGGGGAAACTGCCACCCATCAGGACGACCACCTGCCGCACGCCCTGCGCCCGAAGAGTCGAAGGTGAAGATGACGGGGTGCGGTCTTCGAGGGGGCGCAGCAGCGCCTCGGCCACCGGTCTGGTGCCCAGCAACCACAGGCCCGCAAGGAGCACGGCGCCGAGCCACCGTGCCCGCCGGTGAGACCGGGTGATCCCCACCGTGAAGACGGCGAGCGCCACCCAGAAGCACAGCACGACGTTGGGAACGAAAGGCTTGAGGAATGAGGATATGTCCATGGTGGAAGTCTTCTCCTCGCGACCAGGCGGAGCACGTTGAGTATGTTCGCCGTGGATGCTACGATACCCCAGGTTTCAGCCATGCCAGAATTCATTGTCGAGCGCGCCGTCGTCGAGGCAGCGCGGGCCGCACGTCTCCGCCGGGCCGCCGTCATGTTGCGCGGTCAAGCCGGCACGCTCAAGTATCATCCGGCGACCGGTCAGAAGCCGCGCGCGGGCGCCGAACTGACGGCCGCGCTGGACACCATGGCCCAGGTGTTGAACGACCTGCAGCGCGGCGCCGCCCAGCGCGCGGACGATGAAGCGGCGATCGCCGCGCGGAGCGAGGCCGCGGTCCGGCCGGTCCGGCAGGCCCACATGGACGTCGACCAGGGCGCACAGCTGTCTGCCGCCGCGATTGCCGTCCTGCGAGACGTGCTCGCCGACACCGACGGCGCGACGATCGATGCCCCCTACGGGCGCGGCGCGCCCCGTCGCCAACACCCCGGGGCGTTGTGTACCATCGTGGCCGAACGGGCCGAGACGTTGGCCCGGGCGCTGGAGTCGCTGGCCATCATTTCGGCCAACCTGACCGCGTGACCTCGCTTCGGCGTCTCGACGCCGAAATCATCGCCTGCCGAAAGTGCCCGCGCTTGATCGCGCACTGCCGTGCCATTGCGCGCACGAAGCGCCGCGCGTATCGCGACTCGGACTATTGGGGAAAACCGGTCCCGGGGTTCGGCGATCCGCGGGCACGGGTAGTGATCGTGGGGCTGGCGCCGGGCGCGCACGGGGCCAACCGGACCGGTCGGATGTTCACCGGAGACTCATCGGGAGCGACGCTCTTTGGGTCGCTCCATCGCGCGGGCTTCGCCTCGCGGCCCGAGTCGACCGCGCGCGATGACGGCCTCCGGCTGACCGACCTGTACATCACGGCGTCGATTCGCTGCGCCCCACCAGACAACAAGCCGCTGCCGGTCGAGATCGCCAACTGCCGATCCTATCTGGTACGCGAACTGCAGCTGTTGACGCGCGTGCGGGTGGTGGTGGCGCTGGGCCGCTTGGGACACGATGCGTTGCTGATCGCGGCGCGCGACGCGGGGATCACGATCCCCGATCCCAGACCCAAGTTCGCGCACGGCGCGGAGGCCGCGCTGACGCATGGGCTGCGCCGGTTGGTGCTGCTCGACGCCTACCATCCCAGCCAGCAAAATACGCAGACCGGACGGCTCACCCCCGTGATGCTCGATCGGATCTTCCACCGCGCCCGACAGCTGCTGCGCTGATGGCCGCTTCGCGCGCGGAGCGGCTCCTGATCCGTGTCGTGGTCGCGGGTGTGTTGCTTCGCCTGATCCTGGCGGCGCTGCTGCCGGTCGGTGACGATGAAGGGTACTACTGGCTGTGGGCGCGGCATCTTGCGTGGTCCTACCCGGATCATCCGCCGATGGTGGCGGCCGTCGTGGCCGCATCTACCAGGATGTTTGGCGATGGGGTCTTTGGGATCAGGGCCATCAACGTCGTCCTGGCGTCGGCGCTGCCCGTGGCCGTCTACGTCGCCGGCCGCCGCATCTTCGACGCTGAGACCGGCGCGCGCGCGGGTGTGCTTATCGCGGCGCTGCCCGTGTTGGGTCTCGGCACCCTCATCGCGTCACCCGACGTCCCGATGGCGTTGTTCTGGGCGCTGAGCCTGTGGACGGGGTGGGAAGCCCTGCAACGCGGAGGCCGGTGGTGGGTGGCAGCCGGCGCGACGATCGGGCTGGCGCTGTTGTGCAAGCTGACCTCCGCCGGCCTGATCCTCGGCCTGGCCGGCGCGGCGGCGACCGGCGGCGGGCGGCGTGTCCTGCGCGACCGGTGGGTGTACGCCGGCGCGTTCATCGCCGCGGCGCTCTTCGCGCCCGTCGTCATATGGAACATGCAGCACCGGTGGCTGCTTGCCGACATCACGCTCCACCGCGAGCGGTGGGTGCTGCCGCGATCGATCCCGGTCAATCTCGTACTCTTCGCCGGGGGGCAGGTGTTGTACTATGGCCTGCTCGCGCCGATCTTGTGGGCGGCCTGTCTCGCGGCGCTGCGGCGGGCGGGGTCGGCCTGGCGATACCTGGCGTGGATGAGTCTTCCCGTCTTTCTGGTGATGCTCGCCGCGGCGACGGAGGCACGGGCCAAGCCGCACTGGCCGGCCCCGGGCTATCTGGCGGCCGTCATCGCACTGGGCGCGCTGTGGCCGCACTGGGTCCGCGCGCGACCGCGGCTGCTCTGGGGGACCGCCGCTGCGACCGCGGGGGTGACGGCGACGCTTGCGGTCGCCCTGCTGCTTCCTTGGACCAGAGCGCAGGTTACGACGGGAATCGGTCTGTTCGATCGTCTCGCTGACGCGGTCGCCCAGCAGGCCGCTGCGCACCCCGGCCGTACAGTCATCCTCACCGACCGCTACCAGGCCGCGAGCCACATCGCCTACCGGCTGCGTGAGCGGATCCCAGTGACGACGTTCTATGGTGCATTTCTCGTCTGGCAGCGCCCGGAGGAGTGGACAGGGTGGCATGCGCTGTACGTCCAGGATGACCCGGGGCATCCCGGGCTGACCATCGGCGCGATGTGCGCGAACGTCCGGCAGGTCGAGGTGGTTGACCTGGCACCGGACCGCACGCCTGGCCGTCCCGTCAAGATCTTTGCGTGCGACGGCGTGCGGTTTCCTTGACCGGCGGTTTGCTATAATGGAGGATACCCTCTGTGGGCGGTTAGCTCAGTGGTAGAGCGCATCCTTCACACGGATGAGGTCACAGGTTCAAGACCTGTACCGCCCACCATTACTCTATAATCTTCCTTGAATCTCCAGGGAATTAGCAGGAATTCGACACCCATATTCCCTAAAACTTCATCTGGTCTCAGGTTCGGTAGCATTTGGGCACACTCTATCGAAGGGGCACGAGGCCGGATTTCGTCAGACGTCCCCACCTAGCTGATTTGAGGAGTGCTAATGATACGCCCTACCACTAGCAACGATCCCTGGTGGCTCCGGTTTCTTCTGGTCACCGTGGTCTTTGGCATCGCCTACAGCCAGTTCTCGCTGTTCTTCCTGGCACAAAACGAGTACTTCTTCTACGGGCTGGCCCGCGCGGGCTACGGGTTCATCAAAGACGATTGGCTGGCGCAGTCCGCCGACTCGTGGCCGCTCTTCAGCATGCTGATCCAGGCGACGCACCAGTATCTCGATCTGCGCCTCGTGTACGTCTACTACGTCGTCGTCCTCGGCATCTACGCCTACGCGCTGCTGGGGATCGCGTCCACGCTGTTTGGCATCGACAAGACGCGGCCCCGGTACCTGGTAGCCCTGGCGCTGCTCACCGCATTGCACGCGCCCATCGCGGCCTTTGTGTCGAGGCGGCTCTTTGGGTTCCCGCTGACCAGGGAGTTGATCGGTGGCGTGGCGTCCCAGCGTATTCTCTGGGAGATGTTCCAACCCGGGGCGTTTGGAGCGCTGATGCTCCTGTCCATCCATCTGTTCCTGCGGGGACGATGGGTCGCGGCGGCCGTGTTGCCTCCTCTTGCGGCGGCATTCAATCCGACCTACGCGTTGGCGGCCGGCGTGCTGACCCTTTCCTATATGGTCATCATCGTCCGGAGGGGCGATGGGGTGCGCAAGGCGGCGGGTCTAGGGCTGGTGTCGTTCGTCGCCATCCTACCGGTGCTCATCCACGGCTACCTGGCGTTCCGTCCTACGGATCGGCAGCTCTGGGCCGAGGCGCGCGAGATCCTGGTGCACTTCCGATTGGCCCGGCATGCGCTCCCCTCAACGTGGCTGGGGTTCGCGGTGTATCTGAAGATTGCAGTTGTGGTAGCTGGCATCTTCGCGCTGCGGCGCACGCCGCTGGCGTGGGTGCTGGGGATCGGTCTGGTCGTGGGCGCCGGTGGCACGTTGCTGCAGGTAGCCACCGGAAACACGGTGCTGGCGCTGCTCTACCCGTGGCGGATGTCCGTGCTCGTGGTCCCGCTGGCGTCGTCGCTTCTGCTGTTGTGGGGCGGGCAGGCGCTCGTGGAATCCATCGAGCGCCGCGCGCCAACACGCGTGCCCCTGCTGGCGCTGCTGGCGGCCGCGCTGTCGATCGCGCTCGTGGCCGCCGGGATTGGAACCACCGTGCTGCGGTTCGGGCAGAAAATCGAAGGGGATGAGACCGTCGGGTTGTTGCGGTACGTCGAGACGCACCGGGCGGCGAAGCAAATGTACGTGGTCCCCGTCGATTGGCGAAACTTCCGGATGTTCGCCGGTGTCCCGGTGCTTGTCGACTACCGGTTTGTTCCTTACAACGACACCGCCGTCATCGAGTGGTATCATCGGATCAACCTGGCGAATGAGTTCTATCATACGGGGGCCGAGCTCCGTTGTCAGAAGGGGCGCGAACTTGTCAGCAAGTACGGCGTGACGCACGTCGTGATGGCCCAACCCATCCCGGAGGGAACACGACGGCCATCACGCAACGCGGATCACGAGGCCCCGCCGGCGAATCTCGAGGCGCCGTATCCCATGGACACCTGCCCTCACTGGAAACTCCTCTACGAGGATCGACGGTCGGCCCTGTACTCTATCACTGACTAGACGTCGATTCGCTTCCCATCTTCGGCGTACTCGCAGCCAAGAGCTGCGACCTTGCTCAGCATCTCTGCGCCCATGTGCGTGACGATCCAGCGCTTGGGTCGCAACTCGTGCAGGTGGGCCGACAAGGTCTGATAGTCGAGGTGGTACTTGACTGGCTTGTCGCAAGCGTACGCTTCAACAATAAACAAGTCGGCATCTCTCGCTGCAACGATGAGGGTGTTGGTCCAGTCGGTGTCGCCCGAGTACGCGATGACCTTCCCACTGCATTCGATCCGCAGCGCGTGTGCCGGAGCTCCGGATGGATGGTTGACGAGATATGGGGTCGCCGCGAAACCCTCAAAGGGCTGGCGGCGTCCCGGCTCCATCTCGACGACGTCCAGCCTGAAGCGACGCTCGACGGTCGACGACCCCGAGAACATGACCTCCATCATCTGCATGAGGCGGGTGTGCGTACCGTCCGGTCCGGCGATGACCAGCGGCGTCGTGCGCTTGCTGATGAGTTGGGCGTCGAGGATGAGGAACGGGAGGCCGGCGATGTGGTCGCCGTGCAGGTGCGAGAGGAGCACCAGGCCGATCGTGTTCGGATCGATGCTCAGGCGGCGCATGGCAATCAGTGCTGTCGCGCCACAGTCGACAAGGGCGCTTCGGTCTTCGGCCCGCAGCAGGACGCACGTCTGCAGGCGCCCGCCGCTGCCAAACGCATCTCCGGTTCCCAAAAACACGACCTGTACTGACGCAGCCACGCCCGTCTCCTCGTTGGGGCCCGGTGTGCAACTCCCGCCCATGTACCTTTCGACGCCGCGCCCGCCGACCCTGAAAATCTGGACAGTCCGGGCCGTTTCAAGATAGTGTGAAAGGATGAAGGATCCGCGCATTACCCGCCTCGCGCAGGTGCTCGTGCACTACTCGATCGACGTCAAACCCGGCACGCTCGTCCGCGTTGCCGGGCCGGCTTTCGCGGCCCCGCTGATCACCGCCGCATATCATGAGGCCCTGGCCGCCGGCGCGCACGCGTATACCCGCGTCACGATCGACGAAATTGACGAGATCTTTTACAAACACGCGAGCGACGAGCAGCTGCGCTTTGTCTCACCGTTGCTGCCGCACGAATACGACGTGCTCGATGGTGATGTCGGCATCTGGGGCGCGTGGAATACGCGTGGACTCTCGGGGGTAGATCCCAAGCGGCAGGCCATGCGCCGTGAGGCCACGCGCGACCTCCAGCGCCGCTATCTCGAGCGGGCCTCACGCGGCGAACTGCGGTGGGTCGGCACCCAATATCCGTCCTTGGCCGACGCGCAAGAAGCCGACATGTCGCTGTCCGAGTATGAGGATTTCGTCTTCAGCGCCGGGCTGCTCGACCACCCTGACCCCATCGCCTCGTGGCAGCGGGTGCGGGCCGAGCAAGACCGGGTCATCAAGATCCTGCAAACGAGGAACGAGCTCGTCCTGCGCGGGCCGCACGTCGATCTGACGGTGCGCGCCGGCGGCCGCAAGTGGATCAATGCCGCGGGCGAGCACAATTTCCCCGACGGCGAGATCTTTACCGGACCGGTCGAAGGGGAGACGCGCGGCTGGGTCCGGTTTTCCTTTCCCGCCATCCACAGCGGCCGCGAGGTGCAGGGGGTGACGTTGCGGTTTGCGGAGGGGCGCGTCGTGGACGCGACGGCCGACAAGGGTTTGGAGTTTCTCACGGCGATGTTAAACTTGGACGCCGGGGCACGTATTTTGGGCGAATTCGCGTTCGGGCTCAACTACGGCATCCAGCGCTTTACGCGCAACATCCTCTTCGACGAGAAGATCGGCGGGACGATCCACATGGCCCTCGGCGCGGGCTACCCCGAGACCGGGTCGGCCAACACATCAGGTCTGCACTGGGACATGATCTGCGACCTGCGGCAGGACAGTGAGGTACGGGCGGATGGTGAGGTGATTTACCGGAACGGGAAGTTCTTGCTGTGACGCCGGGTCAGGCGCGCTCGAACTCTTCGACCAGACCGTCGAAGTACTGATGCCACTCGTCGCTGACCTGGTCTTCCATTTCGGCGTACCGGTGATGTTCCATGGCTTTGGTGTGGATGTTTTCGACCATGTTCGCTTCGATCTCACGGAGAAAGGCGATGATGTCGTCGCGAGAGAACTCGCCGAACTCCCCCGCCTTGAGCCGGCGGACGAACTCGTCGAGACTTCGCATCTCGACCTGACAGCACTGTTCGTACATTTCCCACAGCCGCTCACTCATCGGCGTCCCTCGCCGCTGCGATTAGTGGCGATGTTCGAGCGGCCGCGTGATATTCCTTCCTTTCGGTCGCGACAAGTTGGGAGCAGGCGATGACGTACGAAACGATCTTCACCATGGATACCTCGAGCATCAAGTACGGGCCGGGTGCGACCCGCGAGGTCGGACACGAGATGAGCGCGCAGGGCGCGCGCCGCGTCATGGTGCTGACGGATCCCAACCTGTCGGCGAGCGCCACCGTGGCCGTCTCGCTCGAGTCGCTGCGGGCCGCGGGCGTCGAAGCTGTACGTTACGATCGCGTCCGGGTCGAGCCCACGGACGCGTCGTTTCAAGACGCGATTCGATTCGCTGTGGACGGCCGCTTCGACGGCTTCGTCGCGGTCGGCGGCGGCTCGACGATGGATACCGCGAAAGCTGCCAACCTCTACGCGACGCACCCCGCGCCGCTTCTCGCCTACGTGAACCCGCCGATCGGCGAAGGTCGCCCGGTCCCGGGACGCCTGCGACCGCTGATCGCGGTCCCGACGACGGCCGGTACCGGCAGCGAGACGACCGGGGTGGCCATTTTCGACTTCACCGAATTGCACGCGAAGACGGGTATCGCGCACCGCGCGCTGCGCCCGGTGATGGGCATCATCGATCCCGACAACACCCGGACGCTCCCGAAGATGGTGGCGGCCTGCTCAGGGCTCGACGTCCTCTCGCACGCCATTGAGTCGTTCACGGCGCTCCCGTATGATCAGCGGCCGGCGCCGGACAGCCCCGCACTGCGCCCGGCGTATCAGGGGGCGAATCCGATCAGCGACCTGTGGGCGGGCCGGGCGATCGAGATGGTCTCAGACTATCTGCTGCGCGCCGTGTATGATCCGGCCGACGACGAGGCGAGGTCGCAGATGCTACTCGCCGCGGCGTTTGCGGGTATCGGGTTTGGCAACGCCGGCGTGCACCTTCCGCACGGCATGTCCTATCCGGTGTCGGGGCTGGTGAAGACCTACCGGCCCGAGGGGTACCGGGTCGATCACCCGATGGTGCCGCACGGCCTGTCGGTGATCCTCTGCGCGCCCGCGGTGTTTCGGTTCACGGCGCAGGCGAATCCCGGGCGGCACCTCCGGGCGGCCTTGCTCTTGGGCGCCGACGTCCGGGGCATACCAGCCGATCGCGCGGGCGCGGTGCTCGCGGAGACGATCATCGGGCTGATGCGGAAACTCGAACTGCCCAACGGGTTGCGGGCGATCGGCTACGGGCCCGACGACGTGGACGCCCTTGTGACCGGGACACTGCCGCAGCACCGGGTGACGAAGCTCTCACCGCGGCCGGCGGGTGAGGCGGAGCTGAAGCAACTCTTCCTCGACTCGATGACGTTGTGGTGAAACGTGGGCGCGGCTTGACCGGGCCGTCGATGGGTAGATAGACTTAGGTGTGCCGCGAGCCGGCGTAGCTCAGTGGTAGAGCAGCGCACTCGTAATGCGCAGGTCACGAGTTCGACTCTCGTCGCCGGCTCCAGTCCGATCACGCG
>JBGQGY010000101.1:0-13688 GCA_041497675.1 bacterium
CTGTCCGCCGCACACCGCCTCCGCCGCGCGCTGGGCTCCACCGGCGGCGCGAACCGCCGCAGCGGGCGATTCCACGCTCACCGCGGTATCGGCATCCAGCCAGCCGCCGCCCCCGCGGGCGAGGTTCTCGATCGCGCTGATATATGGTTTCGCGTGGATGGTCTCGAGGAGATCCCGATCGACCTCCGGCGCCTCAATCGGCGTGAGGTGATCGAGGAGACCGGCGGATTCGACCGCACGGTGAACGGCGGTCAGACGCTGCGGGCGCTCAGGGTGCGCCCGGCCTGTCTGATGGCGCTCGCACGCAGGGTGGGTGACAAAGAGCGTGCTCACACCCCGGCGGCGGCGCGGAGCCGTCGGACCGCGGCCTCGATACCCTCCGGAGCGCCGAAGATGGCCGTCGCAGCGATCAACGTATCGGCGCCGGCGGCGGCAGCAGCAGCGGCGGTCGTAGCGGAGATCCCGCCATCGATGCCGATCCAGATCGGCCGACCCGCTGCGAGGGCTCGAACCCGCGCGATCTTGGGCAGCACGGAGGCAATGAACGCCTGCCCCGAGTAGCCAGGATTCACGCTCATGACCATGGCGAAGTCGACTGTCTCAGCCACCCACGCGCACGCCTCAGGCGGTGTGCCCGGGTTGAGGGCGAGACCGGCCTGCGCGCCGAGCGAACGGATATGCGCTAGCACGCGGTGCGGGTGGTCGGTGGTCTCGGGATGGAACGCGATGCTCGTGGCCCCGGCGCGCACAAACGCCTCAACGTGGCGCTCCGGTTGCACGACCATCAGGTGGACGTCGAGTGGAAGCGCGGTCAGGCGGCGCAGCGTTTCGACGATGAGCGGACCGATGGTGATTGGTGGGACGTAGCGGCCGTCCATCACGTCAACGTGCAACAGGTCCGCGCCGCCGCGCTCTACGGCCCGCACCGCGGCTTCCAGATCACCAAAGTCGGCGCTTACGATGCTGGGGGCGATCCGGACGCTCACGGCCGCACCTCCTGCACAAGACGGTTGTCGACGTACAGCTGGATGATCCCGTAGCCTTGGGTGCGCACTGTCTGGTCGATGTGATCACCCGGCGCGTGCACAGCCTGGTACACGGTCCGCACACCCGTCTCGTCGATAATCACGATCTTCACCTGTTGCGACTGCGGCCCCTCCGGCACGACGACCTGCAGTCTCGTCCGTCGGACGACACCGCCGGGCTGCGTCGTCGACGGCCTCGCGGACGGCGGCGGAGACGGACCCGGCCGCGGGGTGACCTCGGCACGAGGCGCAGGTGTCGGCGTCTCTGCCGGCTGTGGCTCAGCGGTGATGACCGGCGCGCGCGGCGGTGCACCCTCTTCACCCGGCCGAACGGTGACGGTCACAGTGATGACCGCCTGACCCGGGCGGATCTTCACCCCCGCCGACGGCGCCTGCTCGACCACGGTGCCGGGATCTTGATCGACGGAGGTCACCGTGCGCATGTGCGCGATGGCGAGCCCCCGCTCTTCGAGCATCCGCCGCGCGTCCGGCAGCGGCTTCCCCACCAGGTTGGGCATCTCGGTCTGCACCGGCCCTCGGCTGATCACTAGGGTCACGACCGAGTCGACCGGCAGGCGGCTCCCGGCCGGGGGGGTCTGCCGGACCACCGACCCGGGCTTGATGACTTCATCGTTCGCCTCCTGCAACGCGGCGCGCAGACGCAGCCCGTCAAGCGCCAGTTGCGCGGCCTGAACGGTCTGCTGCACCAGGTCGGGCACGGTGGCCATCTGCGGGCCGAGGCTGACGGTGACGCCCACGCGGCGTCCCTGCTTCACGCGCTTGCCCGCGGGCTGCTCCTGCGCGATCACCACATCCTGCGGCACGGTAGCGCTGTACGTTCGCTCCCCGATCTCCAGCGACAGACCCGCCTGCCGCGCGATCTGCTCGGCCTGGATCACGGTGCGGCCGATCAGCTCGGGCATCTCCACCTCGGGTACGTTGAGATAGGCGCTGACGGCCTGCCAGCCGGCCCACAACCCGACAGCCACACCAAGGATCAGGACGACGGCGAATCGCAGGAACACGCGGCGCCGGCGCGTTGGTTCCTGTGTCGCCTCGGCCAGTTCGAACGTCCGCGTCGATCCTTCGTCGTCGAGCGCTTCGGCCCACAGTTCCGTCTCGCCGGCCAGATCGGCCGCCATCTCGCTCGCCAACTGGTATCGATCCTCCGGCCGTTTGGCCATCGCCTTGAGGATGATGCCTTCGAGTCGGCGCGGCACCGTGGACTCGAGCGCCCTCGGTGAGGGCGGCTGTTCGTGAAGATGCTTGAGCGCGATGGCGATCGGGCTGTCGCCTTCGAACGGAAGCCGCCCGGTCAGCATCTCGAAGAGCACGACGCCGAGCGCGTAGATGTCGGACGTCCGGCCGACCGGGGCGCCGCGCGCCTGTTCGGGCGACAGATACTGCACCGACCCGAAGACCGTGCCGGCTTGCGTAATCGTCACCGAAGCCAGCGCGCGGGCGATGCCGAAGTCGGTGACCTTGACCGTCCCATCCGCCGCCAACAGGATGTTCTGCGGTTTGATGTCACGATGGACGATCCCCTCACGGTGCGCGTATTCGAGCGCATCGCACACCGCGCGCGAGATACGCTCGGCATCGGCGGCCTCGAGCCGGCCGTTGCGGCGCAGGTGCCACTTGAGATCCAGACCGTCGACGTGCTCCATGGCGATGAAGTACACGTCGCCGTCCTGCCCCGAGTCCAGAACCGGTACGATGTTGGGATGCACCAGCGTCTGCGCGGCCCGGGCCTCGCGGACGAATCGCTCGATAAAATCGCGGTCCGCCACATATTGGTCCCGCAGGACCTTGAGGGCGACGATCTTGTCGTCGTCCGTGCGACGGGCCCGGTAGACCGTCGACATCCCGCCGTCGGCGATGCGGTTGAGGATCTCGTAGCGGCCGGCGATGAGGGCGCCGGCGCCGACGATCATGCGGGCACGCCCGCGGCGCGTGTGCGGCGCAGCTGGCCGCATGCGGCGTCGATGTCGACGCCACGCTCGATCCGAACGGTGACCGCCACGCCGCCGTCCCGTGCGAGACGCGCGAACCGACGCACGGCGTCACCCGTCGGCCGCCGGTAGTGCAGGCCAAACACCGGGTTCCACGGAATCACGTTGAGGTGCATGCCGCCTCCGGCGAGCAGGCGCCCCAACAGGCGCGCGTCCTCGTCACGATCGTTGACCCCCGCCATGAGCACGTACTCAAACGTCACCCGGCGATGCGTCACCGCAGCGTAGTCGCGCGCGGCGGCCACCAACTCCGCAATCGGCCAGCGCAGGTTCACGGGCACGAGCTGTGAGCGCAACTCGTCGGTCGGCGCATGCAGCGAGATGGCGAGCGTCAGCTGCAGGCGCTCGTCCGCCAGACGCCTGATCTGCGGCACCAGACCGACCGTCGAGATCGTCAGGCTTCGCATGGCGATGCCGAGCCCGTAGGGCGCGTTCATCAGCTCGACGCCCCGCAGGGTCGCCGCAAAGTTGGCGAGCGGCTCGCCCATCCCCATGAAGACGACGTGCGTGACGCGGTCGCCGGTCTGCTCGCCCGCCAGCATGACCTGATCAACGATCTCACCCGGCGTCAGGTTGCGCGTGAGTCCCGCCAGACCGGTGGCGCAGAACGTGCACCCCATGCCACAACCGACCTGCGTCGAGATGCACACGGTGCGTCGCCCGTCGTCGTACCGCATGAGCACGGTCTCGATGGTGTTGCCGTCGGCCAGACCCAGCAAGAACTTCGTCGTGTACCCATCGCCCGCATCCTGCCGGCCGATCACGCGAAGCTTGGACAGCGTCACGGCCTCATCGAGGCGCGCGCGCAGCGGCTCCGGCAGATCGGTCATGACCTGGGATGTCCCGGCCCGACGCTTGTACACCCAACGCGCCAGTTGACGGCCGCGGTACCGCGGCTCGCCCAACTCGATGGCCACCTGTTCCAGTTCTTCGAGCGTCAGCCCAATCAACTCGGTCGGCATGAGTACTCGCAGGCCGCCGCACAGGGCGGCCTCCTGATCATAGCATCCGGATTCTACAACCGCTCGTGGCCGCGGTGTCAGCCTCGTCGAAGCACGGCGACATAGAACCCATCGGTATCGTGCCGGTGGGGCCAGAGGAAGACCTCGCCCCGTTCAGGACCGTCAACCACTCGGCCGCCGACGGTCCTGGGAAAGGCGTCGGGGAACGGCGCCAACGCGAAATCGCGGTGGCGTCCAAGAAACTCCCTTGTCACCTCCGGCCCCTCCTCTGCCTCCAAGCTGCAGACGCTGTAGACGAGAACCCCGCCGGGCTTGACCGCGCCGCAGGCGCCATCGAGGATCGCGCGCTGCAGCCCCGCGTGGCGCGGCAGATCCGCCTCGGCGGCCCGCCACTTGATCTCGGGCCGGCGCCGCACGGTGCCCAGACCGGAGCACGGCGCGTCAACCAGGACGGCGTCGGCCAGACCCGGCCAACGGCTCCCGATCGCGTGGGCGTTGAGATCATAGGCTTCAACACACCCGGCGCCCACCAACGCGCACCGCGCGGCCAGCGCCTGCAGCTTCTTGGGGTGCACGTCGCACGCCAGGATGCGGCCTTGATCCGCCATCAGCGCCGCCATGTGGGTGGTCTTCCCGCCAGGCGCCGCGCAGGCGTCGATGACCGTCTGCCCCGGCGCAGGCCCCACGGCGAGAGACACGAGCATCGCGCCCTCGTCCTGGATGATCGCGAGGCCGCGATCGACCAGCGGCAACCGATCGCTCACAGGCCCCCCCACCCTGACGGCGTCGGGCACGAGTCCCGGCGATGCCGGGATCCCGCGCTCGCGAAGCGTCTCCAACAGGGCCGTGGCCGTCGTACGCAGGGTGTTGGCGCGGATGGCCGATGGCGCCGGCTGCAGCTGCGAGGCGGCCAGCGCCGCCGCCTCCTCGACGCCCCATCGCGAGATCCAGCGCGCGATCAGCCACCGGGGATGTGAATACACCACCGCGAAGTGGCCGACCGGGTCCGCCGTGGCATCAGGCGGCGCGGGCGGCCCCTCACCGGCCAGCCGCCTGAGAACCGCGTTCACCAGACGCGCGGTTCCGGCGTGCCCATGCCGCGTCGCCAGGGTCACCGCTTCGGAGACCGCCACCGGCTTCGGCATGCGATCGAGATCGAGCAGTTGATACGCGCCCATGCGCAAGACGGTGCGGATGGCCGCCGGAAGGCTCTCCAACGGCCGGCGCAGCAGCGGCGCCAGCGCGTAGTCGATGCGCTCCCGGTGGCGCAGGACGCCGAGCACAAGCGCCGTGGCGAGACCCCGGTCGGCCGGGGACAGCCGTTCGCGTTCGAGCGTGTGAAACAGCAGGATGCTGACAAATGCGTCGGCCGCTTCCGCCCGGTGCAAAACGGCGAAAGCGGCCTCGCGGGCTGACGTCGGGACGGCGCGCGCCGCCCTAGTCGTTGTCACGCATATTGCGAATCAACAGCAGGCGTGCCAGGTGGAGCACCGCCATCGCGGCGGCGGCGACGTATGTCAATGCTGCAGCGTTCAACACCGTCTTGACGCCCTCGGCTTCGCTGGGCATGACCAGCCCCTCGCCCTGCAGCACCGCGACGGCGCGACGGCTCGCGTCGAACTCCACCGGCAGCGTCACCAGCGCGAAGACGACGTAGCCGAGGAACAGCAGGATGCCCAAGTCCATCAGGATGCCTCGTTGGGTCAGCATCCCGATGAAGAACAGGATCCACGAGGCGCTGGTACCGATATTCGCGACCGGCACGATCGCCGACCGGAGGGCGAGCGGCGCGTAGCGCTCTTTGTCCTGGAGGGCATGCCCGCACTCGTGCGCCGCCACGCCGACCGCGGACACCGAGTTACTCGCGTACACGGCGGACGACAGACGCAGCGTCTTGCTGCGGGGGTCGTAATGGTCGGACAGCATGCCGTCCACCTGCTCGATCTTCACGTCGGGGATCCCGCGCCGCCGCAGGATCTCGGCCGCGATCGCGGCCCCCGTGCGGCCGCCGGCGGTGGCCACCTGGCTGAACTTCTTGAACGCGCTGCTCACCTTCCACTGCGCGTAGCCCGCCAGCAGCAGCGCCGGGAGCAGCAAGATGATCGTGGGATCCAGTCCAAAATAAGGAAACATCGTCGTCCCTCCTCCACTATCCTGACTATTTTACCACTCCTTCGGGCTAGGCCACAGCCGCCGGGGCTCCAAGCCGTTCGCCATCCCGCACCGCATGCCCGCGCAAGAACTCACCGACCGTCATCCGCCGGCCGCCTTCGGGCTGCACCTCGAGCAGATCGACGGCACCACTGCCGGCGGCGACGGTGATGCCCGCTGGGCGAACGACTAGCACCTGTCCGGGGACGCCCGACCCTTGGCCGGCGCGCGCGCGCCACACCTTCAACAGCGTGCCGCGCCAGATGGTATACGCGGAGGGCCAGGGATGCATCGCCCGTACAATGTTGACGATCTCGCGGGCCGGACGGTTCCAATCGATCTGACCATCTTCTTTCGTGAGACGCCCAACGTACGTGGCGCGGGCGTGATCCTGGGGCCGCCTGGGCGCGGCACCGCGCGCGATCAGCTCGATCGCCTCACGCAACAGCGCCGCGCCTTCGTCGGCCAGCCGCGTCTCAAGATCACCCGCTGTCTCCTCTGCGCCGATCGACACCTCACGCTGCAAGATCAAGTCACCGGCGTCGAGGTCTTCGGTCATATACAGGATCGTGACGCCCGTGGTCGTCACGCCGTCGGCGACGGCGCGCTGGATCGGGGAGGCGCCGCGATACAACGGGAGCAGCGATGGGTGGACGTTGATGCAGCCGAGCCGGGGCAACGCGATCACCGGTGGCGGGATGATCCGTCCGTAGGCCACGGTCACTAACAGATCGGGATGATACGCTGCCAGCGCCGCCACCACGTTTTGATCCTTGAGCGTGCGTGGTTGCACCACGGGCACGCCCAGACCCCTGGCCGCTTCCGCCACCGGCGGCGTGGTCAGTTTCTTGCCGCGTCCGGCGGGTTTGTCCGGCTGCGTGACCACGGCCACCAGCGTCGTCGCGTCCGCGACGACGCGCAGGGATGGGAGCGCAAAGTCCGGGGTGCCCAGAAAGATCACCCGGAGCGCCCTGGTCTCAGGATGGATCATTTGGCAGCAGGCGCGTCGTCGTCAGAGGAGGTGATGTAGCGGATCGTGTTGGGATCACTGACGCGGTCGAGGAAGAGAATCCCGTCGAGATGATCCAGTTCGTGCTGGAGCACTCGCCCCAGCAGTTTGTGGGCCACGATCGTCACCTTGCGGCCCCGCCGATTCTTGCCGCGGATCGTCACGACGGCCGACCTCGGGACATCGGCCACGACGCCGGGAATCGACAGACACGCTTCGGTCGCGATCTCCTTGCCCTCGGCGCGAACTAGTTCGGGGTCGACCAGCACGACCGTCCGGTCCTCGACCTTCGCCACCAGCATGCGCAGACTCTCGCCGACCTGCGGCGCCGCCAGACCCAGGCCGTTGGCGGCCTGGAGGGTCGTCAACATGTCCTCAATGAGACGCTGGATCTCTGCCGTGACCTTGCCCACAGGCCTCGCGCGGCGGCGCAACACACCGGCCTTGGGGCTGCTCACCGTAACGATATCGAGGGTTGCGGTCGCGGGCATCTCGTTCCTCACGATACCATGCGGGAGCACGACGCTTCAACGCGCTATGATTCGATCCCGGGCCACAACACTGCCGGGGACGTCGAGCGGATCATCGACCCCGTGGGCCGCGTGCTGTCCACCGAGCGCGGCGATCGAGGCGCGCGTTCATAGCTCGATCGGATCGACGTCGACGGCGATCTGTGCCCCCCGCGGCAGCCCCTTCCCGATCAAGAGGGGAAACACCAGCCGGTGGGCGGCGGCGCGGTCCACCGTCTTGATGACGATCTCCAATCTGGTGGGCACGGCAGGCACCGGCACCGGCCCCAGCACTTCGGTGCCCTGAGGCGCGACGCGCGCCAGATCCTCGGCGATGGTGTGCGCCGCACCGGCCGTCCGCGATCTCACCGTCAGCACTAACAGCGACCGGGCGGGCGGATAGCCCAACGCCTCGCGTAGCGCAAGTTCCTCGGCGTAAAAGGGTCGCAGCGACGCGGATTGCGCCGCCGTCACCGCGGGGTGCGAGGGATCGGCGGTCTCGACGAGAACCGGAGTCCTGACCGCCGATCCGACGGCGCGCATCAGCGCCAGCGCACGTTCTGAGGCGCGATATTCTGGCCGGTGCAGCCATCGGTCGGCCGCCGCGATCGCCACCAGGTCGGGCTGCAGGGACTCTATCCAGGGCACCACGAGCGGCGTGGCGACCAACACGCCGCCCCGGAGGCGAAACGGTTCAAGCAGCCCGGCGAGCTCATGACGCTGCGGCACCGTGTCGCGGTCGAGTCGCCACACGTTCGCGGTCAGGCGGCGCATGGCGGCCGCGACCCTCTCGGTCCCGGCGCCCACCGGCACGAACCGCGTCCCGCCGCATCGGGCGCAGGCGTCCGGGGCAGGACCGGTCCGCCCGCAGAGCCGGCACCGAAGGCGCCGGTGCTCGCGGTCGTAGCGCATCGGCACGGCGCACACCGGACACTGGACGGCGGCTCCGCACTCGTGGCACTGGAGGGCCGCATACCCCTTGCGGTCGATGAGGATGATGGCTCGGCCGCGCCGACGGATCGTGCCGCGCACCGCTTCCAGGACGGGCCGGCTGACCGGCTGGTCCGGATCCGACCGCCGGCGCATGTCGACAACGCCGATGCGAGGCCGCGGCGACGGCAGCGCGACCAGACGCATCTGTCCCGCCTGCACGTCGCCGTACGACGCGACCGTCGGCGTGGTCCCGCCGAGCACCAGCACGCCGGCGGCGGCGGTGCGGGCGGCGGCGACCCCGCGCGTCAGGTAGCGCGGGGCGCGCTCCTCCTTGTGCCCGCTGTTATCCTCGTCATCGACGATCATGACCAGGGGGCCGGACACCGGCGCAAAGACCGCGCTTCGCGTCCCAACAACCACGGCGCCGCGCGCGCCGATCGCGGAGCGCCACACGGCCAGCCGGTGCATGGGATCAAGCTCGCCGTGGAGGACCGTCGGTTCCACGCCTGCACACCGTGCGGCGTCGGCGAAGATCAACGCGGTCTCGAGCGATGGAAAGACGGCGACGGCGGACCAGCCGGCGGCGCGCGCCCGGCGTAGTACCGCGAGATAGGCCGGTGCCCGGCGCCACCCGGCGACCAACACCCTCCGCATCCCACCAGCCATCGCCTCAGCCATAGCCGCGTCGACGAAACGCGCGCCCGGCAGGGTGCCGGCCGGCGACGGCGCGCCCTGGACAGACCCGGGCGGGGACGGCGCGCCCGGTGTGTGCCCCGGCTGTTTCTCCGGCAACCACGTGACCGTCAACGCCCCGGCGCGGGCGATGGAGTCGAGCGCGCTCCACGACGGTCGCAACAGGTGGGATGCGCGCGTCAATGACACCGGGCGCCGGGCCATCGCATCCAGCGCCGCTGGGGCTCCCGGCACCGGCGTCACGGTCGACGTGAGACGGAGCCGCGCCCAGACGGCGTCCCAGGGCACGGCAACCGCGAGGGCCTCGCCGATCGACGACAGGTACTCGCCGGCCACCCACTCGGCAAGATCCAAAGCGGCCGGCGGTATCAGCGACGAACCCGCCGCGGCAAGCACCGGTCTGAGGTCCGGCCGCCACTCATCATCGCCAAGCACGATGCCGGGCATCAGACGGCGTCCCACCGGGACGACGACCGCGTCGCCGCGTCGGGCCTCGGGCGCGGCGCCCGCGCTGAACGTCAACGCCGCATCGCCGACGCGAAGCGGGACGTCGAGCGCCACGCGGATCGAACGATTCAAGAGGTCAGTGGGCGCTGGTGGTGGCGCGTAGGGCGTGCGCGAGACGCTCAAGGACGTCCACGATCACATCGACGTCCCATCGGCTGGTGTCGATCACCAGGTGAAAGGGCGCGCGGTCCGCCATGTCGATACCGTACAGGTTCTTGTACCGCGACCACTCGCTGTGCTCGCGGACGAGCAGGTCCCCGCGCGCCATCTCGACCGGCTGGCCCTCGCGCGCGGCCACGCGGGCGGCGCGTATCTCAAGCGGCGCCTCCAGCCAGACCTTCAGGTCGGCCTCGACCATCCAGCCAGAGAGCCGGGACTCCACCACACACGGTCCGCCGCGCGCCAGCTCGCCCTGCAGTCGATCAAGATCCCTGTCGATTTGCGAATCGTTCTCGGCCAACCGGTTGAGCTCGACGACGGACACACCGCGGCGGCGCGCCACTTCTCTGAACACGCCGCCGGCCGAGACCACAGGCAGGTGCAGCCTGGCGGCCAGCGCTCGCGCGACGGTGCTCTTCCCGACGCCGATCGGACCGCCGATGGCGACTACCAACGCCGGCGGCTCCTCACTCGACCTCGTCCTCCTCGCCCTTCGAGCGATGGGCGACGGTTTCCGGCTGCACCGCGGACAGCACGACGTGCCCGCTGTCGGTGATCACCACGGCGCGCGTGCGGCGCCCGTAGGTCGCGTCGATCAGCGTCCCGCGCTCGCGGGCCTCCTGAATGATCCGTTTCACGGGAGCTGAATCCGGGCTGATGATCGCCACGATGCGGTTGGCGGCCAGGATATTGCCGAAGCCAATGTTGATCAGACGCGTGTCCATGCCCGTCCTCGCGTGCGGCTACTCGACGTTCTGAATCTGCTCTCGGAGGCTCTCGAGCTCACCCTTCATCGCGATGACCGCGCGGGTGATCTCCAGGTCATTCGCCTTCGATCCGATGGTGTTGGTCTCGCGACCCATCTCCTGCAGGATGAATTCCAGCTTCCGACCCACCGGTGCGTCCTCTTGGAGCGTCTGGCGGAACTGTGTCAGATGGCTTGCCAGCCGCGTCAGCTCCTCGGTGATGTCGCTGCGCTCGGCAAACAGCGCCAGCTCGCCAGCGAGGCGCGCCTCATCGATGGGTACCTGCCCGAGGACCTCCGCGAGCCGGGCACGCAGGCGCTCGCCGTACCCGTGGACGACCTGGCGGCTGCGTCCCGCGATCGCCGCGTGGTGCGAGTTCATCGTCGCCAGCCTGGCGACCAAATCCTCAGCGAGTCGCCGACCCTCGCCTTGTCGCATGGCGACCAGGGCCTCGGTCGCGCCGGTCACCGCCGGCTGCAAGACGCCCCACAGGCTCTCGACGTCGACGCGGTCGTCTTCGACACGCAGGACGTCGGGGAGTCCCGCGACCTGTGTGAGGGTCAGTTCGCCAGTCACGCCGACCGCCGCGGCGACGTCACGCAGGGCGCGCGCGTAGGCCGCCGCCAAGTCCGCGTCCGCGCGCACGGCACGAGGCCGGCGCGCGCCATCGTCCCGGCTGACCACGACTTCGATGCGGCCCCGGTGGACGGCGGTTTGGACCAGCGATCGAATGCGATCTTCCAGCGCGGTGAGGTCCCGGGGGAGGCGAACCAGAATCTCGCTGAACCGGTGGTTGACCGATCGTGCCTCCACCGCCAGCCGCCCACCCGGGGTCTGCGCAGTGGCGGTGCCAAACCCGGTCATGCTGCGGATCACGGGGCGACACTTCGGCTCTCTCGAAGAGCGTTCCTGCCCGTTGCAGCGTTGCGAACGTTGTCGTATCGTGACACCGGCATGCAGCGGTCCAATCGCGCACCGGCCTATCCGCCGCCCTCTTTCGACAGCGTGGTGCTGGCCGCCGTGATCGCCGAGTGTGCCACCCTGATCGGCGGCCGCGTGCAGCGCGTGGTGCAGACCGGGGCCGCGGATCTGGCCATCGTGTTGCGCGCCGCCGGTCGTCAGCGCGTGCTGGTCGTCTCGGCGCACACGCAGTGGGCGCGCTGTCATCTTGCCGGCGAAGTGTCCCCGACAACGGCCACGCCGTTTGCGAACATGGTGCGCGGGCGGCTGGAGCGCGGCGTGCTGCGCGCGATCAGCGCGCCGGTCTTCGAGCGGATCGTGACGCTGGAGTTTGACACCCTCGAGGGCTCCGCTCAGCTGATCGCCGAACTCGCCGGCCGGCACGCCAACATCATGATGTGCGAGGACGGTGTCATCGTCGGCGCGCACCGGCAGGTCCCCAGCCGCGGGATCCTGCCGGGCCGGCCGTACACGCTGCCGGCGCAGACGCGGCCCACGCCTGCTACCATCACGGCGGATCAGCTCGCAGCCGCCGACGCAGGGCAGACCTGGCGCGCGATCCTCATCGCGGTCGCGGGTATCGGTCCACCGCTCGCCCACGAGGTGTGCGTCCGCGCCGGCTACGATCCGCAGGCACCGCCTGCCGCCGGCGGAGCAGACGCGCTGGTCGCCGGGCTCCGCGAGATCGCGGTGGCGGTCGCGGAGCGGCGCTTCGCACCCGCGCTGTATTACAGCGCGGGCGGCGACCCCGTCGCCTACGCCCCGTTCCCGCTCGAGATCTATCGAGGCCTGCGCGAAGCCCCGACGTCGATGAGCGCGGCCGTCGAGGCCGTCACGGCCCGCGCAGCGGGTCGCGCCGGCCTCGACCACCTGCGCCAGGGGCTCGCATCGACGGTCACGCAGGCGATCGGGCGGACGCGGCGCGCGCTGGCCGCCGTCGCGCAGGATCTCACGGCGGCCGGCGAGGCCGACCGGTATCGCCAGCACGGGGAACTGCTGCTCGCCTATCTCACGCAGGTGACGCCCGGCGCCGACAGCGTGGAGGTGCCCGGCTTTGGGGGAGAACCGGTGCGCATCGCCCTCGACCCGGTGCGCACCGGTGTGGAAAACGCCCAGGCCTATTTCCGCCGGTACGCGCGCGCACAGGCCGCCCTCAAGCGGCTCCCTACTCGCCGGGCCGACCTGGAGGCTGAGGTGGCCTACCTCGACGGTGCCGCCACGGCGATCAACCAGGCCGAGACCGAGGACGATCTGGCCGAGATCGAACAGGATCTGATCGCGGCACGGCTGCGCCGGCCGCGCCGCGCAACGACCCGGCCGCCGGCGGTGGCGGCGCACCGTGTGTTCCGCGCGGCCGACGGTAGTCAGATCATCGTCGGTCGCAGCGCACGGGAGAACGACTACGTGACATTCGAAGTGGCCAGGGCCGACGACCTGTGGCTGCACGCGCGCGGCGTGCCGGGTGCCCACGTCATCCTCAAGACGGCGGGACCACAAGCCTCCAACGACGTCATCGAGGCGGCCGCGCGCGTAGCCGCTTATTATAGTGCGGCCCGCGCCTCAGGGAAGGTGCCGGTCGATGTGACGCGACGGCGTTTCGTGCGAAGAATCCGCGGGGGCCGACCCGGGCAGGTCCACTACACCAACGAACGCACGCGCGTGGTCGTCCCCGAACTGCCGGCGGGACTCGCTACTCCGTGATTGGCCGGCGGTCGTCGTCGGTCGCGGGCCGCTTCTCGTCGCTCTGCTCGGCGGGCAGCGGACGGGACGGACGTTCGGGCGTCCACTTCCCAATCCACAGTCGCATCGGATCGTCGCGGCGGTTGGACATCTCTCTCGCCTCCTCCTGAAAAACACGACGACGCCCACACCACCATAAGGTGGGGGCGTCGTGGCCCTGTCGCCTTACCTGAACTTTGCGTGAACTTTGTTACTGTGAGTGTATCGACTGAGCGCGACTTGTCAAGATATCCTAGCCCTCCGGGCCCGGTTCCTCAATCACCACTTCATCGCGGCCGTCGA
>JBGQGY010000102.1:0-13254 GCA_041497675.1 bacterium
GCCCCCGACCTCATGCTGCGAATCCCCGGCTCGTCCCTACGCCCGGGACGCAATACCGTGACGCTGGAACGCTCGGGCGGCGCCAGCCGGGTCTTCTACACCATGCAACTGCGGCAGGTCGTCGCCATGGACGAGATTCCGTCCCTGGACAGTCCCGACATCCGCGTGACGCG
This sequence comes from bacterium, assembly GCA_041497675.1. GTDB lineage: Bacteria > Sysuimicrobiota > Sysuimicrobiia > Sysuimicrobiales > Humicultoraceae > JBGPNN01. The sequence goes on from JBGQGY010000102.1 coordinate 174, forward strand.
CGAGTATCTACGCGTGCGTCCCACGAAGACCGACAAGGGCGAGTGGAAAGAAGAGGCGGAACCCACCGGCAACCAACTGCGGCAGGGCGAGCATATTCGCGTCCGGCTGACGGTCACGGCGTCTCGCGAGCTGGCGTACGTCGTCCTCGAGGACCCGTTCCCGTCAGGACTCGAGGTCACCGAGCGGGGCAGCGCCGAAATCGACGAGTGGCGGTACTGGTGGGCCGGGACCGATGTCCGGGATGACCGGATCGCCTTCTTCGTGCGATCGCTCCCGGCTGGGCGGCACGTCATCGAGTACAACCTCCGCGCCCAGACGCCGGGGACCTACCAGACGCTCCCCGCGGTTTTGCAGGGCATGTACCACCCCGACCGGCGGGCCGAGTCGGCCGGCGCGAAGGTGGTGATCAAGTGAAACTGGCCCCCGTGGCTCTCGCGCTTGTGCTCGTGATGGTGGGCGGTTTCATGGTGGTGCGCTTGGGCGCCCCTCCCAGCGAGGTCGAACTGGCCGGGTACGCCACGACGCTCGTCGGCCGCACGCCCGGCCAGCGGCACAACGCCCGTCTGGCGGCCCGCGCGCTGGACGGGGTCATCATCGCCCCCGGCGCCGCGTTCTCGTTCAACCGGACGGTGCGCTCGTGGACGATGGACCGCGGCTACGTCAAGGCACCCGTCAGCTACGACGGCGAACTCGTGCGGGCGTTTGGCGGGGGGGTTTGCCAGACTTCAACGACGCTGTACAACGTCGCCCTACTGGCCGGCCTGACGATCATGGAGCGGCACTCGCACGTCTTCGCCCCTACCTACGTTGCCCCGGGTCGTGACGCCGCGGTCGCGCAGTACGACATCGACCTCAGGCTCGGCAATCCGTACCCCTGGCCCCTGCGGCTCCAGGCCCGGGCACAGGGTGACCGGCTTGAAGTCCGGGTCTTTGGCCGAGAACGGCCCCGGACGGCGGTTGAAATCATCACGGACGTCCTGTCGGCGACCGTCCCGGCGCGGATGGTTCAGCGGATCGACCGCCCGGAGGGGGCCTCGGGGCGCAGCTATCTCCGAACGCCCGGCGCCACCGGCTACCGCGTCGTGACCTACAGGACGTTTTCCATGGACGGCCGGGTGGTCCGGCGGGAATTGCTGTCCGACGACTCATACCCCGTGATGAACCGCGTCGTGGCGGTGACGCAGACCCGTATGCCCTAAATCTTCTGATCAGGTTCTGGCAATCTGACGGGCCCCGCCACCCCCGGTTGACCGAATTTCCACCTGGCCACCACCCCCCTTGTATGGCCCCCTAGACGCCCTGATGTGACACTTGTGCTTGCACAAAAGCCAGTCAATTCATTCGGAGGTGACGTGAATTCATGAAGCGCGTTCTGCTCGCCCTTATCCCCGTCGCGCTGCTCGCCACCGCATCACTGGCCTTCACGCACGTGATCGACGCGCCGTACTTCAGGACCACGATCACGAGCAGCGAGGATGCCACACGGCCTTCCTCGACTGCGACCGCGCCGCGGGTCCCCTCCTCGGTCGCGATTGAATCCACGACCATCACAGCCCAGGCACCGACACAGCAACCGGCACCGTCCGACCAGGCGACACAGCCCGCCGTCGTCGCAGAAGACACCGACCAAGTCGAGCCCCTTCCGGAACTCGTCGTGGATAAGACCCCGTTGACGTCCGCGCTGATCGATCTCGACAAGGCGATCCAGCAGGCGAAGTTGTCCGTCACGGCGGTCGATGCCGCCTCGCAGAGCCGTTACATCCAGGAGACCCTGAACCTGATCGCCGGCCGCGAGGAGCCCAACTTCCGTCTCACAGCCCAGTCCGATCCCAACGGAACGACCTACCGCGGCGTGTCCCCGCTGTTGGTCGAAGCGCGCGTGAAGCGCGAGGCCTCTGAAGTCCAGTGGATCGCCGCAGTGCAGGCGCAGCTCGAAGCACGATCCAAGAAGCTCGCCGAGCTGGCGCAGGCCGGGCAGAGCAACGGCACCGTGCCCCAGCCCCAGGCCCCCGTGCTCGACCTGAATGCGACCGTCGGACCGAGCGGCGTGCTCGGGACGCGCGGGATGCGGCCCGAGGAGCAGGCAAACGATCTGATCAACCGCGCGGTCAAACATGCGATCGAAGCGATGCGCCTCTCGAGCGCCGTCCGCCCGTCGGGTAGCGTATCAGACGGCGACGTGCAGCATGCCTACGCATCAGATGACGCGACCCGCATGATGGAGTCGCTGGTCCGGACGCTGGAGACCGCCAAGAAGATCGTCCAGATCGCGATCGATCGGTAGTTTCAAGCCGCGCGGCTCCGGCATCGATCGGTATCCCCGATCGGCCGCGCGACCCCCGGGAGGCGCGCTTCGGCGCGCCTCCCGCCGCTTTTGTGCGGGTATACTGTTGACGTGACGCGCATTAGCCTGAAGGTCAAGTTCATCCTGGCCTTCGTCGGCCTGACGGTCTTGTTTGCCGCGACGTTCGGCGCGCTCGCCACCCGGCGGCTGCGCGAAGTGTTGCTGGAACAGGTACGCATCCGCGCGAAGATCGTTGTCGAGGACTTCGCGAGCGAAGCCGGCCGCTTTATCGTCACGCCTGAAGGCATTACCGACACGCCCATCTCAAGCCGGCCGACCCGCCGGCTGGTGGCCGGCACGATTCTCTACGCGCAGATCGTGCGGGACGGAAAACTGCGATTTACCGACGGACAGGCCGACATGGCCGGGCCGGCCGCGCTGATCGGCCAGCCACTGGTCGTCGACGAGCGGCAGACGCTCGACGGTGTGCCGTACATGGACCTCATGCGGGCCATCCCCGAGTTCACGCTCGACCAGCAGACGTACGTCCGCGTCGGCTTTCCGCTGGCCGCCGTGTACGCGCGCATCGGAAAGGAGACCCGCCTGATTGCGCTGGCCAGCCTTGGTCTCGTGGCGGCGGGCATCATCGCAGCGTTCGTCCTCCAACGCGCGATCCTCGGGCCCGTCGACCGGATGACCGGCGCCATCCGCCGGCTGCGGGGCGGCGACTACTCCGCGCGCGTCGAAGCCCGGATGAGCGATGAGCTCCAGCTCCTGGGCGAGGAATTCAACACGATGGCGTCGGCAATCGAGGTGCGCGACCTCGAGCTCGCCAGGATCAATCGTGAGCTGGCCGAGGTCAACGAGGCGCTGCGCAAGGCCAACCGCATCAAGGACGAGTTCTCCGCCGCGATGAGCCACGAGTTGAAGACGCCGCTGCACGCGATTCGCGCGTATGCGCAACTCGTGCTCGAAGGCATCGATGGGCCGCTGACCGACGCACAGCGCAAGGACCTCGACGCGATCCTGGCGGCGGGTGATCACCTGCTCCACCTCATCGAAGGGATCCTGCGCTACTCGGCGCTGGAGGCCGGCGGCATCGTCCCGCAGATCGGTGAGGTCAAGATCGCCGAGGCCCTGGAGGCGGCACGCCAAAATGTCGACCACGTCGCGAGGGCCAAGGGGCTGCCCATCGACGTGCGCACGGACGGCGCGGCGACCGTGCGAGCCGACGAGACGATGCTGCGCCAGATCCTGATCAACCTGCTGCACAACGCGTTGAAGTACACGCCGCGCGGGCGGATCATGGTCACGACGTCGGTGCAGAACGGGCAGGTAACGTTCGCCGTCGCCGACACAGGTCCCGGCATCCCGCCGGAGGACGCCGGGGCGGTCTTCGAACCGTTCAGGCGGGCCGGTCACGCCGCAAAGCGCGAGATCGACGGGATCGGTCTGGGTCTGGCCGTCGTGAAACGCTACGTCGAGTTGTTGGGCGGCCGGATCTGGTTCGAGAGCGGCGGCAGCGGGACGACATTCTACTTCACGATGCCAAAAGGGAGCGACGGATGAAGATCCTCGTGGTGGAAGACGACGCCCGGTCGAGGGACCTGCTGACGAAATACCTCGGCGCCAAGGGCCATGAAGTCTCGGCGGCCGAAGACGGCAGCCGGGCGCTCACGGCGGTCGTCTCCGTCTCGCCCGACTTGATTCTGCTTGACGTCAACCTGCCCGAACTCGATGGGTGGGCGGTGCTCGACGCCGTCCGCAAGTTCAGCCAGGTGCCCGTCATCATGGTGACGGTGCGGGACGCGGCGCAGGACAAGGTCGCGGGGCTCGATCTGGGCGCCGACGACTACGTGACGAAACCGTTCGATCTCCGCGAACTCGATGCCCGGATCAGCGCCGTCATGCGCCGGTACCAGGCGACGGTGCCGCAGGTGATCCGCACCGAGGAGCTCGTCATCGATGACGAGCGCAAAGAGGTGGTCGTCCGCGGCGAGGGGATCGCCCTCTCCCCGAAGGAATATGAGCTGCTGCGGCTGCTGGCGTCCAAACCAGGCAAGGTCTATTCGACCGACGAGATCCTGGCCGCCGTGTGGCCCAACCGCGACGCCGCCGCGGCCGAGGACGTGAAAAAGTACGTCCACATGCTGCGAAACAAGGTCGAACGCGACCCCGGGGATCCCAAGATCATCGTCACGGTACGCGGGTTCGGATACCGGTTCGGGCAGACGTAAGGTATACTGGGTGCCACGGGCCGCGGAGGGGTGCGAGAGCGGCCGAATCGGCACGCCTGGAGAGCGTGTAGGTGGGGGAACCCGCCTCGTGGGTTCAAATCCCACCCCCTCCGCCATGCATGCTGCCAGCCACCACCCTGAGGGTCGGAGAGACGCGATGTCAGAGGATTTCCGCAACGAACCACTACCCAGCTCGAAGGTGATCGCTGGAGCGGCGGGTTGGCGGCGGGCCGGGCGCGGCGCGCTCGATTTCGCCAAGACCCTAGTGATCGCGTTCCTGCTGGCTCAACTCGTCATGGTGTCGGTCGCCCAGGCGTTTCAGGTCGAGCAGTACTCAATGGAACCCACGCTGCTGCCCCACGACCGGGTGCTGGTCAACAAATTCATCTATCGGGTCCGCGAACCGCAGCGGGGCGACGTAATCGTCCTGCACTATCCACGCGACCCCAGCCGCAACTACATCAAGCGTATCGTCGCGCTCCCCGGCGACCGTGTGGAGATCCGCAACGGGCATCTGTACATCAACAATAGCTCCGTTCAAGAAGTCTACATCAATGGGCAGCCCTCAGGTGACTACGGGCCGGAGGCCGTGCCGGATGGTTCGTACTTCGTCTTAGGGGACAACCGGAACAACAGCGAGGATAGCCGCGCATTTGGGTTCCTCAAGCGGAGTCAGGTGGTCGGCCGGGCGGTCCTGATCTACTGGCCGCCCCAGCGCATGCGGCTGCTCCATAGCCCGTAGACCGCGTCACGCGTCGTCGGTGGTGTCGTCCTTCTGCTGTTCGCGGTCGCGGATCTCGCGACGCAGCGCCTTGCCGAGAAACGTCTTGGGGATCTCCGCAACGATCTCAAACCGGCGTGGCACCTTGTACGTGGAGAGCTGCTGCGCGCAGTAGTCCCGCAACTCGCGCTTGAACGTCCGCTCGTCGCCGCCGTTCCTCAGGACGACGTGGGCCACCAGCACCTCGCCGCGGATGCGGTGTTTGACACCGACCACCGCGGCCTCTTTTACCTTGGGGTGTGTGTAGAGCACTTCTTCGATCTCGCGCGGAAACACCTTGAACCCGCCGATGATGACCATATCCTTCTTGCGGTCTTCGATGAAGAAGTAGCCGTCTGAATCCATCCTGGCGATGTCGCCCGTGTAGAGCCAGCCGTTGCGGAGGGTCTGGTCGGTCTCGCCGGGGTTGTTCCAATACCCCTTCATGACCTGCGGGCCGCGCACGACGAGTTCACCGACCTCATTCAGGCCGAGGTCGCGCGTGCCGCTTTCGACGTCGACGATCTTGGCGTCTGTCGACGGCACCGGGATCCCGATCGAGGCGACCTTGCGCGTGCCATACACTGGATTGGCGTGGGTCAGCGGGGAGGCCTCGGACATCCCAAAACCCTCGGTGATCCGCCCGCCCGTCAGCTCCTCAAACCGCCGCTGTACCTCAGCGGGCAGGGGGGCCGATCCGGACACGCACGCCCGGATCGACTTCAAGTTGTACTTCTCCACGTCGCGCAACTGATTGATCGCCAGGTACATGGCCGGGACGCCGGGGAAGATAGTAGGTTGGTACTTCGGCACGGCCTCGACGACGGTCTTCACGTCGAAGAGTTTCATCAACAGCATGATATTCACCGCGCCGATGGCCACCGACAGGTTCATGCACACGGTCATGCCAAAGACGTGAAAGAACGGTACCACCGAGAGAATGCGCTCTTGACCTTCCTTGACGTCGGTCAGCCAACTGCGGCACTGCAGGCAGTTGCTCACCAGGTTGCGGTGGGTCAGCGCCGCCGCTTTTGGCACGCCCGTGGTCCCGCCGGTGTACTGGAGCACCGCGACGTCTTCCTGGCTCACGATCGGGCGCTGGTCGAGCCTGGGCCCGCCGAGGAGGTCCATGAACGGGACGATCCCGGGCCCCGTCGGGAGGACGTCCCCTTCCTTCTTCGCCTTCAAGAGCCCGTAGAGCAGCCGCCACTTCGTCGGGAAGAAATCGTGCAGATTGGTGACCACGGCCGCCTGCACGTCCGTTTGCGCGCGGACGTCACTCAGGGTCCCATACAGTCTCGACAGCGTGACCGCGAATGTCGCGCCCGAATCCTTCAGGTTGAACGCCAGGTCTCGTCCTTTGTACAGCGGGTTGACCTGCACCAGCGCGCCGCCGGCCTTCCAGGCGCCAAAGGCCGCGATGACGTACTGCGGGCAGTTGGGCAGCATGATGGCGACGCGGTCGCCGGGCTTCAACCCACGGTCGATCAGCGCGCGGGCGAACCGGTCGGTCAGCTCGTCGAGCTGCGCATAGGTGATGCGCCGGTCAAAGTTGGGGCCAACCTGGATCAGCGCGTCCTGGCCGGGATACGTCTTTGCGCTGTGCGCGAGAAATCCATGGACGGGATGCGTGGGCAACTGAAGCGTCCGGGGAACGCCCGGCTCATAGAACCGATACCAAGACCGGTCTGCCGGCGACTCGTGGGCCTGCACGATGTTCCCTCCCGGGCGAAACGGTAGGGCGGAGGTTCAAGTGGCAGGTCAGCAAATCCTGCAGGGGCACCCGCAATCGGCGTCTACGCTCGCCGATGTTCAGTTCTGGAGTCGCGGCCTCTTGCCCATGGTGTCGCGGGGAAGTAGAATGTAAGGAATATATTAGAAAAGTAAGGAACCGGAGGGATCCCAATGGCCACGGCGCGCGTGACATCCAAGGGGCAGATCACGGTCCCCAAAGCGATTCGTGAGAAGTTGGGCGTGGAACCTGGCGATGTGTTGGAGTTCATCGACAACGGGCGACGCCTGGAAGTGCGGGCCGTGAAACGCCGCAGCCTGAGAGAATTTCGGGGCGTATTCCGCGTGCCACAAGCGATCCCGTTTGAGCAAGAACGCGCTCGGGCCTGGGCGGCGCAGACTGGACGGCTCAGACAAGGAGTCCCAAAGCGCCGTGGCTGAAGCATTGCTCGACGCCAATATCATCCTGCGATATCTGACCGATGAGCCCCGCGAGCTTGCTGATAGGGCGGCGCGAATCTTGGAGGCTTTGGAGGATGGGGGAGTCCGCCCAGTTGTCGCCGCGCTGACGTTGGGGGAAGTTGTGTTCGTCCTGGAGTCTGTGTACGGTTGGAAGCGACATCGGGTCGCTACTGAGCTCCTGGCCATCGTGTCCGCCTCCGTGATCGAATTCCTTGAGCAGAAGACGATCACTCAGGCGCTGCGCTGGTACCGGGAATTCGGAACCGTTCACTTTGCCGACGCGTACATCGCGGCCGTAGCATCGGAGCGGAAGAGTCCGGTGATTTCCTTCGATCGAGGCATCCGAAGACTTCCCAACGTCAAGGTCATCGACGCGCCCGAGCACCTCTGAACGTCTTCGTGCCCGGGCTCGGTAGCCGCACGCTGTGAAGCCGGCGAGCGAGTAGATAGCTGCCGATCACGAAGCTCGCGGCCGCGATCTGCAGCGCGACACCTTCCCACGTGGCGAACACGCCGAACCACAGGCCCATCCAGTACGGCAGGTCCACGCCCTGCAACGGGTGGATCGGGAGCCAGCCAACCACCTGCATCGAGCGCACCGCGTGGCCGACGAGTTGAAGCAGGACGGCGCCGATCAGGATTCCCGTGGCGATGAGCATCCGTTTGTACGGCAGCCGTGTCTGAAGGCGAAAGAGGACGGCGCCGACCAGGACCGTCGCCGCCAGCCCAAGGAGACCACCCGCGACGGATGGGCCAATACCGGCTTCAACCCCGAGCGCCTGCAAGAACAGTACGCTCTCGAAGCCCTCGCGGTACACGCTGGCAAATCCCAGCGCGACCAGACCGGTCGTACGGCCGACCTCGCGGCGCAAGAGGCGCGACTTCCGACCATGAAAACCGGCCAGCCGGTCCGTCCAATACAGGTCGTGCAGAAACCAGTTGGTCACCAGGAGCAAGACGACAATGGCGATGATCGACACCACGGCCTCGAGCCGCTCGCCGTACCCGGCCAACGTCGCGAGGGTATGGCGCGCTGCCACCCACGTCAACAGTGTCGCCGCGCCCGCCGCGGCGGCTCCCCACCACAACGGCAGTCGCAACTCCCTGCGGGCTCCCTGCTTGAGACTGCCAAGCAGCGACGCGAGCACGAGCACCGCTTCGAGCCCCTCCCGGAACACGACAACGGCGGCATTGATCAGGACGGCGCCCGGTGCCGCGGTGCCGGCGATCGCGCGGCGCGCGGCGTCGAGATACCCGTCGAGCGCGGCGCTGGCGCCGCGGATCACCGCCGGTGCGGCGCGGCGAGACAACAGCTCCGCCAGCCCATGGCCCGCCGTGCCTCCATACCACATCAGGTCCTCGATCGGCACCACGAGGTGCGGCGCAAACGCCTTGAGCTTGGCTTCGGGTCCGGCTTCAATGAGCGCGTACGCCTCCAGGCGCGGCGTTTCCGCGACATCGTAGCGCTCCTCGCGCACCGCCGCTTCCATGCGGTCGAGCGCCGCGGCGACGAGGTCGAAGTCGGCCGCGGTTTCCCTGCGGCGCCAGGACGGCGGCATGACTTGGGTGATGAGCGTCAGGATGTCCAGCGCCTGCGTGCGCACGGCTTGGGGCTCCGGAGCCGGGATCCGATGGTCGGCATCGGCCAGCGTGCGTCCCAAGGCGTCGAGGAGTTCGGCGATCCTGGCTGTCTCCGCCGGATTTCGCTGCTCGAGGACGTCCCGCACGTCGGCAAAGGCCGATGCGGCGGCATTGCGGAATGCAATGGCTTCGCGTAACTCCAAATCGATCGTCACGCGGCCGCCGCGCACGCCCCGCGCATACTCGACCGGTACGAGTTCGAGAAACCGCAAGAGCTGCGCTCCACGCCGTGCCTGTTCGCGCGGGCTCAGCGGCGCCGCGCGAAATCCGCGCAGGGTCGCGGCGATCTGTGTGAGCACTTCGTCCAGGGGGCGTCCCGCGAGCGCATGATCGCGCAACTGCTCTAGCCGCCGATCGAGCCGGGCCGCTTCGCCGGGTCCGCGCTGGGCCGAAAACGCCGGTGCGAGGATCGCAAAGTACCCCTGGGCCAGCGCCGCCGTCTCCGCCCGGCGAGTGGGAAATCCACGCTGAGCCGCCGCGGCCACATCTCTGAGTGCTTCGTTGAATCGGGCCTGATAGGTGTCGAGAACATCGGCCCGAACTGCCGCGAGCGCCTCATCGGCGCTGATGGCGCCGGCAGCCACGTCCGCCAGGGCCACGGTTGCGTCGGCGTTGGGTCGGGAGAAGCGCGTCGCGTGGCGATACTCGCGCACGCCGAGCCACCGGCGTGCCTCCCCGATGCGGCCGGTCTTGAGCGAGGCTTCGACCGTCTCGAAGCTGCCGGCCAGCACGGCAGTCCAGATCTGCGCCCGCGCGGCCGCAAAACCGGCCGGATCACGCGCCGCCTGCGCGCCCCTCGCCAGGTCAAATCCGGTACGGACGCGCCGGTCGGCGGCGATCGCGGTCACACGGAAGGTCGGGTGAAACGTGCCGGCATAGGCGCCGGCAAGCGCGATCAGCATGTCGGCCGCCTGGCGACCGTCGCCGCCGGCAAGGGTGAGCTGAGCGGCAAGCAGGCCGGTGCGAATCCCCTCGGCGGCCTCGAGAGGGGAGGCGCCCGCCGCGTGAGCAAGGGGGGCCAGACCCAGCAGGAAAGCCAGCAGTCCGGCCAATCCCGCGAATCTGCTGGAGCGCGTCACACCGTTGGACCGGTGACCTACTGCTGGATGGTCACTCTGAGTCGGACGGCGGCCTGGGAGATCATGCCGGTGACCGCGGTGGCCTGGGCCTGCGTTTCCGCGCCGAGCGTATCGGCTTCTTCCGGCGTGAACCGCTTGCCGGCGCGTTCTCTGGCGTGGATGCCGGCGACAAACATGCGCATGCTCCGCAACCGCTGCCCGATCTGTTCGGCCTGCGCCTGATCCACGGTGCGGACCAGCGGTGCCACCCCCGCGTAGACCACCTCGAGACCCGCGATGATGTCTTGAATGTCGGCCAGCCGCGAGACGACCACGAAGTCACGTTGGGTGGATGCGTTTCCGGCCACGAAGCGCGAATGCTTCCACGATTCGAAGTACTCGTTCATCGTCGGGACCATGACGACGAGCGCGGTGAAGTTGTCCGACACCGTGGGGGACCAGGCGCGCGCCGCGGTGAGGAGTTCGCCCGAATAGGCATCCAAGGCCGCCGTCCCCGCCTTGAGGACGTTCGCGTCCGGTAGCACCTCACCAAACTCGATCCGCCCGTTGCCGTTGAAATCCGCGCGCACTGAGCGGACGCGATATTCGGCAAACGTCCCCCACAACGTACTCTCGGTGACGCCAAAGAGGTTGCCCGGCTTCTTTAAGATTCGCCCGTCGGGCAGCGTGAGGTCAAAGGGCACGACGTTCGATCCCCCGTCCACCGCCGATGCGCCGGAGTCGAGGATCACGTCGAACTTCCGCAGCGACGGGACGCCCGCCACGACTCCTTCCATCTGCTCGTACAGCGGGCTGGCGGCGATCCAGGACTGCCGCGCCTGGTGGATCAGGGCGACGACGACCGCCTTGCGGTCTTTCCACAGCTTTGCGTAGTCGAAGTTGGCGGCTTTGGCCAGATCGTAGTAACGCGAACTGGTATCCGAGAGATCGGCGGTGTGCTGTTTCATGGTCGAGGCTTTGTCCAACAGATATGCCTTAGCGGCGCCGAGATCGACGGTGACCTCGGGCGCCGCCGACGGGCCCGACGCTGCCGCGACCGGCCCAAATCCCAGCGGACCCAACATGACGATCACGAACAGCGATGACCAGACACGACGCATGCGCTTCACCTCCACGCGGCTTTCATTGTTGACACGTCCGATCAAAAACTCAAGGGAAACCGCTAGCATCTAACAACCACTGTTTGCTAGCAGCCGCTTACCATTTGGCCTCTGCTTCGAAGTGGATGACCCGCACGTCGCCGAGCATCACTCCTGATACCGGACTCGTCGTCACGGTACCGCCGGCGACCGAGTACGTGTTGTACGTCAGCTTCAGGGAGACGTTGGTGTTCACGGCGTAGGTCAGACCCGCCGAGAAGATGCTGTAGCTCGGCCCGCCGTCCTTGTAGGCGCCCCACTCGCGGAGCGCGAACACGCCGAGCGCTTCGTGCAGCCTCAGGTCGAGCCGCGCGCCAAACCCGGTCAGGTTGTCGTTGATATTGAACAGGTTGAAGTCGTCGGGCGTCCAGAACGCGCCCCGCGGTGCCGTCCCGCCCGGGCCGCCGGGGATGGTGTAGGGCCCGAGGTTCTTGTACCAGACCGTCACCTTAGGCTCGTAGCGTTCCATCTTCGCCAGCGTCTTCAAGTCGAGCTCCACGTTGGCTTGATAGTGCGAGCGCGCGACGTCGCCCGTCTGCGCGTACCCCGCGTAGGCGAGTACCAGCGTGGCGCCCTCGACGATCGTCACCGACAGGTCGGCCCCGATCCCCGCACCGGTGTTGCAGTCCACACCCGGGCACACGCCGGCATCCACGTTGCCCGCGCGGTCCACACGGTAGTTCAGACCCACGACCCAGGCGGGTGAGATGGAGAGTTCTGCCCTGGCGCCCATCAGCGATCGGCTCGTCGAAAGATCGGCCAGCGCCCATTGGGCGAACACGAAGATCCGCACCGGACCGATCTCCGGCAGCCACAGCTGGATGCCGTCACGCTGATCTTCGTAGAACTCCTCGGCGAGCAGCAGCGGGATGGGTCCAAGGGTGACGACGTCGCGGCCGATGCGCAGGTTGAGACCGTTGACACCGATCAGGCGACGGATCTCGATGTACAACTGCTGGAGGGTGACGTCGAGCGCTCCCCCCGACTCGTACTCGAGCTTGGTCAGGGCGGCGATGCTCGCCGATTCGCCGAGAGTAATCCCCAACCGCACCGACAGCTCGCCGCCGCCGATCGTCAATTGACCAGCCGGCCCGTTGTAGTTGTCGCCGCCGGCGGGGACGCCTGACGCAGACGTGTACTTGAGGATCGGGTTGATCTCGACTTTGAGGGTATCCTCATACGATGTTGACTCGTCGGACCCCGAGCGGGCCACGACAGGCATGATCATGCACGCCCACAGTAGAGAGAGCAGCACGGCTCCCGCGCGTCTCATCGTGTCGCGTGTCCTCCATAACCCGGCCGGCTTCCGGCATTCCGGCGCGTGGGTCTTGTCGGAAGCGATTGTTGATGGCAGCGGTAGTGAATGCAAGGAAAACCGCTACTACGTGCAAGCGATTGTTTGCAAGCCAGCATAGCGGGATAACAATGGCTGGTGGCTGGGGCACGCCGTCCGCGGCGGTGGTATGATGCCTTTGGCCGTGCTAGGTGGGGAGCTAGCGGTTCCCTGTTACCCGCAATCCGCTACAGCGGGACTGAACTCCCGTCTAGAGGCGCCATCTCGTGGGGCCAGGCCCGCGCACGCAGCGAGGAAGGCCGGGTCCTGTGCAACGGGAACTGACCAACCCCGCCAGGCCCGGGAGGGAGCAACGGTACGTCAGCGCTCCCGTGTGCCGCAGGGACACCTGGCTGGAGCCGGCGACGCGGACACCGCTCGGGGGATGGTTGTCGAAGGCGGGTGCACGGCCAA
>JBGQGY010000103.1:0-13249 GCA_041497675.1 bacterium
ATGCGGTCATTACTCTCGCTGTGATATCGCTCATGGTGCTGGCTATCGAGATGGTGGTTTTGTTGTTAGCCCCAATCCTCAGCTAGCTGATCCGATAGATCTGGCGGTGCTCCCGCCGATTGATCGTCCCGGCCTGCGCGAATACCGCCCAGCGCCAGGACCGTGCCCAGTGCGAGCGCAGCCGCCGTGACTGTTCGCATAATATCGCCTCCCTGAGAGTTGCCTGATTTCGACCGCTTGGACATCGGAGACCCTGCCGGGGTTTAGCGCCTTTGTGTCTGGCGCGCTCTCTCTTCTCAAACCATTGAGGCCCGGAGTGAAGCACGGTCCCACGGGAGGCCTAGAGCAGCCGCTTCTTGGGCATACTCTAGGTCACGTCCGGTGAAGCGTTGCCGGACGTTGTTTTCTGGGAGAGAGCTCAGGCGATGGCCTTCCTCGCCTCGTGCACCACGAAGAACTCGCTCCGCGAGCGACCGCCACGGTCGCGCAAGATTCTTTTCTGTCGGGGACTGCACCTCCAATGAAGTCCCCTGGACACCACCGGTCTCAGGAGGTCCGCACCTGGGTCAACGGGGATGTGACCCTTAGACTCCGGGGCCTTTCAAGGGTGGCCGGAGCCGCCGCCATCGTGGTTGGCGCGCTCACACTGGTCGGCTGGTCATTCAACGTCCTGTGGCTTACGAGCATCCTGCCTGGTCTTGCCACTATGAAGCCAAATACCGCGGTGGCGTTCGTGCTTGCTGGGGTGTCGTTGGAGTTCCTCTGGCCTGAAGAACCCTACCGCCGGGGACGGGTCGTGGCAGGTTTATGCGCGTTGGCCGTCCTTCTCGTGGGCGTATTGACGCTCGCAGAGTATGCGGGTGGTCGGCACCTGGGCATCGACCTATGGCTGTTCCGGGAGGCGACAGAAGCGGAAGGTACGTCCTTCCCCGGCCGAATGGCGCCAGCCACGGCGCTTGCCTTCGCGCTGGTGGGAACGGCGCTCCTGCTCGTGCATCGGGGACGTATCCGGGCAGCACAAGTCCCCACCCTCGGCGCCGGGTTCATCGGCCTGTTGGGCGTCCTGGGCCATGCCTACGGAATTAAAGCCTTCTACGGACTGGCCGCCTCATACACCACGGTCGCCGTGAACACGGCCGCCACGTTCCTGCTGTTGGCCATCGGTGTGCTCTGCGCCCGACCTACCCAAGGCATGATGGCCCTGCTGACCAGCGACACGGGCGGGGGAGTGGTCGCGCGGAAGCTCTTGCTCCCTGCGGTCGTCGTCCCCCTCTTTCTTGCGTGGGTTCGACTCTGGGGTCAGCGAGCGGGTCTCTACGGAACAGAATTTGGCCTCGCGCTCTTTGCGCTCTCAAACATTCTTGTCTTCGCGACCCTGGTGGCCTGGAATGCGGGAGCGCTCCATCGTACCGATCGGGCACGTCGGCAAGCCAACCAGGCGCTGGCCAAGCAAACGGATCGCCTCGAAGTGTTGCACAAGATCGATCAAGATATTCTGACGGCACAAAACCCGGAAGCCGTAGCGGCAGCGGCTCTTCACCACCTCTGGAACCTGGTCCCCTATCGGCGAGCTAGTTTCTTACGGTACGACCTCGAAGCGAATGAGGCCAGGGCGCTAGCTTCGCACGCCAGCAACGCTACTCCGTCACTGATCCCTGGGACACGCTTTCCGCTGGACACGCTAGGGGATATCGGAGACATGCTCAATGCCCTCAAACAGGGCAAGACGTACGAGCAAGACATGGTGAAGTTCTCCCAGCACGTGCCTGCTGTGCAAGCGGCGCGTGCTGCGGGAATTCGCACCACGCTAGTCGTTCCCTTGCTCGCTGAAGCTCAACTGATTGGCGCCCTGCATTTTGGGCTCGCCAGTACTGATGTCCTGACGCCGGAAGACCTCGACATTGCCCGCGAGGTGGCCGACCAGGTAGGGATTGCCATTCAGCAAGCGGAGCTGCGCCAGACTGTGCAGCGCCATACGGCAGAGCTAGAGCAACGCGTCGCCGCCCGCACCGAGGAGCTGGGGGAGGCCACGAGGTTCCTGGAGCAGCTGGTGGCGACGACCCCTGGGGTGATCTACCGCCGCCGGCCCGGCGACCTGGCTATGACCTATGTGAGTGGGAACGTCGAGCGGGTACTGGGCTTTCGTCCGGAAGAGATTGTGGGGGTCCCGAGGTTCTGGTACCAGCGCATCCACCCCGATGATCGCGCGCGGCTCGACGCCGACAATGAGCGCGCGTGGAAGGAAAGGCAGCCGCAGGTCGAGCGCGAGTACCGGTTTCGGCACCCGGACGGACAATACCGGTGGCTGCAAAGTGTGGTGCGCTTCGAATATGATGAAGCCGGAGCTCTGGTGGACATCGTAGGCTTCGTGTTGGATGTCACCGACCGCAAGCAGATCATGGAAGAACTTGCCCGAACCAGCCACGAACTGCGGGAGGCCAGAGACTCCCTCGAAACGCTGGTCAGCATGAGCCCCTCCATCATCTTCGAGACCGATCTCAAAGAAGGGCGCGTCAAGTATTCTAGCCCGAACATCGAACGCATCGTCGGGTACACGAGGGAGGAGATCCAGGTTCTCTCGTCTTGGGAAGAGCATATCCATCCCGAGGATCGCCAGAGCTTCAAGACCGGCATGCAGGAGGCGATTAGCAACAAGGCCGCTCAATTCGAACTGGAGTACCGCTTTCAGCACAAGAACGGCGACCCCCGCTGGCTCCACAGTGTGGTCCGTATCGCCTATGACGAGGGCGGTCGGCCCACCACCGTCTTCGGCTACAGTCAAGACATCACCCTGCGCAAGGCTGCCGAGGAAACCCTGAGGCAAGTTCGACTCGAAGCCGATCGCGCCAATCAGGCGAAGAGCGAGTTCCTCTCCCGCATGAGCCACGAGCTGCGAACGCCGCTCAACGCCATCCTGGGGTTCGCCCAACTGTTGGAGATGGACTCTCTCAATCCAGAGCAAAGCGAGGGTGTGGCGCACATTCTCAAGGGCGGCCGCCATCTTCTTGGTCTCATCAACGAGGTGCTGGATATCGCGCGGATTGAGGCGGGGCGGTTGGACCTTTCCCTGGAGGCAGTCTCGGTGGACGAGGTGGTCCGGGAGAGCCTCGATCTAATCGCGCCGCTGGCGGCCGAGGGAAACATCGGGGCCGAAACCGCGCCGGCTTCGGGGTTCGTGCTGGCCGATCGTCAGCGGCTCAAGCAGGTCCTCCTCAACCTCCTCTCCAACGCGGTCAAGTACAACCGCAGACGGGGAACGGTCGCGCTGTCCTTCGAGAACATGCCCGCGGGTCGGCTGCGCATCAAGGTGAGTGACACCGGTCCCGGCATCGCTCCCGAGCGGTTGGAGCGGCTCTTCATCCCCTTCGAGCGGCTCGGGGCCGAGCAGTCCGGGGTTGAAGGCACCGGCCTCGGCCTGGCCCTCTCCAAACGGCTGGTCGAGGCTATGGGTGGTACCCTCGGCGTCGAGAGCATGCCCGGCCAGGGCAGCACCTTCTGGGTGGAGCTCGCGCTGGCCGAAAACCCGATTCAGCGTGTGGACCAGACGGGCGTCGCTCTGCCGGCCGCGGCTGAACTGAACGCCTCCCGCAAGGCCCGGATTGTCCTTTACATCGAAGATAATCTCTCAAACCTGAAGCTCATCCAGCGTCTCCTGGCCCACCGGCCCGAGGTGCGGCTCATCCCCGCCATGCAGGGGCGTCTGGGGCTGGACCTGGCTCGCGAGCACCGGCCACATCTGATCCTTCTGGACCTCCATCTGCCCGACATCCCGGGCGAAGAGGTCCTACAGCGCTTGCAGGCTGACCCGGAGACGCGGCCCATCCCGGTGGTCATGGTGAGTGCCGACGCCATACCAAGCCAGGTCAAGCGGCTGCGCGCCGAAGGCGCGCGGGATTATCTGACCAAACCACTGGACGTAAAGAAGTTCCTCGCTCTCCTGGACGACGTGTTGGCAGATCGAGCGTTGGGACCGACAGGAAGAAAGGGCTGAGAAAGCCGATACCTTCGCGATTGCCGGATCCCCTCTAGTAACGCTTCCAGGGACGCCATGGCAGCCTCCAGCGAGTCTTCGCCGGAGCGCCAGCCTGCTGCTGCGCATCGAACTCAACCCGCAGGCTCGCGTAGTCGCGGGCAAGGTTCTCGGAGTACGCCAGGAGGTCGGTCAGGAGGCGTGCTCCGTCGTTGCAGGGCGGGGTGCACTCGACCGGACCTCCCAGGTACTCGACGGGATCTTCAATGATCCGGGGATCAGCCATCTCATCTTGTCTGACAGCATAGTGGGTGGCCGCCTGCCGGAAGCCGGCCGCAAAGCGCTCAGGATCCGCTTTGAGGAGCTCGAAGGGGTCGGCGTACTGAAAACCCCATGACGGATGCCGATCCGGCATGGCAAAGTACTGCAGGCGTTGGATGGCGACTTTGGAAGCGTACTGTCCCGGCGAGCGGACGGGAAAGTGAGCAAGATAGGCCCGTTCGCATTGGCGGGACGGGCACGGCGCCCCATCGACCTCCAGGGCATGGCTGCCCTGGGTCACCCTGGCTGCCGGCAGGCGGGCCAGCGGGCCCGGGATCACCACCTTCGCCCAGGGATAGCCTTCCTTGACGAGCCGGTGGCGAATCCGGCGCACCGGGTTGGTCTCGGAAGGGTCGTCGCCGGCGCGGGGCACGTACGAGCGCCAGAAGACGTGCAGCAGGGCTCCTGCCGAAACGTCATCCGCGCCGTGCGCAAAGATCCCGCCCCCCGGGCCGGCGACGAAGAACTCGTCAGCGTCCAGGGGAAGCACCCAATCCGCGCCGCAGTCGAGCGCAACCGTGTGCATCAGCCGTGTCATTCGCTTCCACTGCAGATGCCCGATGGATGGGTCGTCGACCACGTCGAGGGACAGCCCGCGCCGCTGGAGCGCCGACAGGATATCCCTGGTGCCGTCGGTGCTGCCGTTGTCGAGGACGATCAGGTGATCCGTCACGGCGACGGTGTGGCGGACGAAGGCCTCTACGATGTCGACCTCGTTCTTCACGCAGCTGATGGCGACGACGCGCACGTAGTGTGATACGTCGCCGGCTCTCCAACCCCTCGCAGGGCGGGCTGTGTTCTTGAGAGAATCTAGAGAACGACAGCGAGCATCTGCCGGAGGGACTGAACATGTTGCAGGCCATTTGGAACAGGAAGCGTACGAGCGAGCGCGGGTTCACGCTGATCGAACTCATCGTCGTGATCGCAGTTCTTGGTATCTTGATCGCGCTGGCGATGCCCCGGTATCTTGGCTCGCGCAAGAGCGTGCTGGTGGCCGAAGGGGACAACGCGCTCCTGGAGATGAAGACGATGTCGTGGGCCTATTACCAGCAGTACAACACGTTCGTGGGGCTGGACACGGGCTTCCCGGGTGTGATCGGGTTCCAGGCGCCGGGCACGGCCTGCTGGATGTTCTCCATCCCGAGCTCTACGGTCACGTCGGTGACGCTGCGGGCGACGGGCAACACGACCGGCCGGACGCAGTGCAGCATCCTGTTGGGTTCGGAGCAGATCAACGTGACGCTGAACAACACCGGCGCGGTGACGCGCGCGACCAGCGGATTGTAAGTCTGGCCAAGCAAGCGTTCACCGTGCTATTCTGAGCGTTAGACGTCGGGCCGTAGCGCAGCTTGGTAGCGCGCCTGAATGGGGTTCAGGAGGTCCGCGGTTCAAATCCGCGCGGCCCGACCATCGTAAACCCCGCACCTATCAAGAAGAATCGCACGTCAGCCTCCTAGTAGGACTAGAAGATTCAGGTCGATGGTTGCACGTGGGATCGCAACAGACCCGTGAGCGAGCTGGACCTGGTGTTAGCGAGCGGGAGCCTCCTCAGCGGTTCGGGCAACGTACATAGTCAAAGAACGCGTCCTTTGGATTGTTGAATGAAATGACCACCCCGGAGTCGCTCTCAGTGTCCCAGTAGCCACGATATCTCGAATCGTTCAGCGCTTGAATCTGTATCAGTAACCCGTCCTGCTGCGGGGCAATGAAGATCGTGATGGCGCCCCTCTCGCGCACTCCGAAGTTACGGAATTCCTTCTCAGGAACGGGCACGTAAAGACCATCATTTTGGGTGAGCCATTTACCGCTCGCGTTCTCCAGCCACTGATATCGCCCGTCGTGCGTGTACGCATTCCGTAACTTGTCACACTGACCCCGCTGCGCCCACTCCCCGACTAGCAGCGTATAATCGATAGCACGGTTCTGGCAAGCGGAGGTGAAGGAGAGCAACAGTCCCAACAAGATGGAATTGCGCAGAAGTGACCGCGTTGGCCGTCGATGCTCAAGGATGATCTGTATGCCCCTCAAGGGCATCACCCCTCTGCCACGCAAGAAATTGATGCCCCCTCGAACCACATACCAGTCCTGGACATAGTATTCGACCGCGCACTGCGTTAACCGCCCTGCGGTCCCTGGCGTTGGATGCGGAGCAGTGACGTGGTGACCAGCAGACCGGGAGGCGGCCAAGGTCGCCGTTCCGATCGGTGCCTGGACCGTCGCCCCTCATCCTTCAGATGTCTACTGGAAACGGTGAAGAGCAACTAGCCTGCGGGCTGGCATGCTGGAGGCCCCCCGCAAAATCAACTCTCCGCCCGATAGACGGTGGCGGCCGTGGGAGATAAGTTCAGCATAAGAGGAGGTCGGGGAGATGAAGGACGTAAGGGACGGGATCGAAGTCCACCCGTTTGACTCTTGCAACCGGTGCGGCCTCCGAAGGCGCACGCGTGAACTGGAACGGGAAGGCATCGTCGTGAGGCTCTGCGACGATTGCTATTGGGGAAAGGAACCGAAGAATGGGGAAAAGGTGGACCCTGCAGCGTAGTGCTCGTCACGACGATAGGAATCAAAAACAAGGAAACCGATATGAGCACCCAGCAGATTACGGTACAGGAGATCACAGCGAGGGAGGCTTACGACGCGGCGGATGCCATCATCACAGCGCTCCCGAACGCGCCGAGGCGGGCATTGGCAGGGGAGATCCACGATCTCTTCCTGTACCTCAAGTGCCAGATGCACAGGGAAGGACCCCGTTCGGTGCCCATGCCACGGCCCGGCTGACCACCGCGGTCACGATTGGTTCTTGTTACCTTCCTGTTGCCTCACGGAGGCCGAAAGCCGCGTACTGAGATCAAACCACTCGAAGCGAACCGAAAGGTGAGCCGAACGCCAAAAGCGAAGTAGGATGCCGGATTCGGCGTCCTGACTGCATTTCCGCCGTTGCGTAGTCAGGGTTCTGGCTCATCGCTTGTCCTCCCGACTAGGAAAGGCGCAAAACATGAGGCTGTCCGTCGTCATCCCCAGCCGGAACGCGGGGGACACGCTTGCGGCCGTGCTGGAGGGCCTCGTCACACAGGACGTCCCCGCGGGCACATTCGAGGTCATCGTCGTGGACCGTTCCTCAGACGATACCGTTGAGCGTCTGGGGCGTGTGGACAGGCGGTTCCCGCTGCGAATCGTCCGCCAGGTCGGTCGTGGCCGCGGGGCGGCCCTCAACCAGGGGGTCGCCAACGCGGGCGGCGACGTTCTCCTCTTCATGGACGCCGACGTCATCCCGCGGCCCGGGTTGCTCGAGGCGCACCTCAAACACTACGAGGTCGGTGGAAGGCTGCGCGCGGTGCAGGGCCGTACCGTCCCAGACCCTGGGACGCTGATCACTCCCTTCATGCGCACCGAAAACACGCTGCCGGATCTGACCCGGCGCCGGCGGGACGATATGGCGCCCTTTCACGTCTTGGGGAGGAACTTCTCCGTATCCCGCCCTGGGTTCGATGCCGTGGGGGGCTTCGATGAAGCGTTCCGCAACTACGGGTGGGAGGACATCGAGTTCGCCGTCCGCTTCCACAAGGCCAAGGGGCGCATCATGTACGAACCCGAGGCCCTGGCCGTGCATTGTCACCCGATCACCGTGGAGGCGGCGTCTGCGCGTCAACGGGAAAACGGTCGCGGCGCGGTCTACTTCTGGCGCAAGCATGGCCGACCGCTGGCCCTCGGCCTCCAACTCGAAGTCCATCCGTTGCTCCTGCCGTTGAAGTGGCTGGTCTACCGTACGGGGCCGGCGACGTGGTTCCTCGAGGCTATCCGTCCCTGGGCCGAGCGGCGCGACGTCTTACTCTTGCTCAACGAATGTTATCATCACATGACCTGGCGCGGCTTTTACCAAGGTGTCTTCGAGGCCTTCCGCGAGCCGCCGCCGCCGGTCGCGCCCCGCCGGCAGGAGACAAGAACGAGCCAGGTAAGAGTTGGAGGAAGGAGGCGAGGACAGGATGGGTGAGTTCACAATTCTCAGAAGCGCTGTTGGACAGTGGCACTGGCACCTGCAAGCCGCGAACAATCATATTATCGCGGATTCGGGAGAGGCCTACCCGACGAGGCCCGGAGTTCTTGCCGCGATTGCCCGGGTGAAACGCGAAGTGTTTCAAGCAACGATTCGAGACGGCACGCAGCCATCCACCGGGCTAGACGTCTATCGATGAAGACCGCACGATGGCTGGTCGGGTCCGCCCTTTGGAGGTTCCGGCCGTTCATTCGGTCGATCTTCAGTGAGTTTCGCCTCGCGGAGCAGTTCTCCAACCCCAGCATGCACGAGAAGATGCTGCTCGACGCGGTGCGGTGCGAAGCCTTTCGCGCGGCCCTGGCGCAGGTCGTGCGACCGGGCGACGTCGTGCTCGACCTGGGAGCCGGGACCGGGTTGCTTTCGCTCTTTGCCGCGTCGTCCGGGGCGAAGCACGTGTACGCGGTTGAGATGAGCCGGATCGCCGACATGGCCGAGCGGTTGATCGACGCCAACAAGATGCGCGACAAGATCACCCTCGTTCGAGGTAACTCCCGGAACGTCAGCCTGCCCGAACGCGCCGACGTGCTCGTCACTGAGACGCTGAGCAGCTGCGGGTGCGACAACGAGAACATCGTCGAGTACGTGCTGGACGCCAAACGAAGGCTGCTGAAACCCGGCGCCAGGGTCATCCCCGCCGCTGTGGAGACGCTCTTCACGCCCATCCAGTCCGATGAATTTGGTCTTGGACGGCTGGCGCCGGCCTTATACGGTTTTGACTACACGCCGTTCCGCAGCGTGCGGTATTCCGGCCCCGGCATGCAGCAGGCGTCCGGCAGGTCGTTCGTCGAGCTCGCCGAGCCCCTGCGGTGCTGGCCTATCGACCTCAGACAGGACGAGGTGCCGGCGCCTGGGGAGGTCCGCCTGGATTTTCAGATCACGCGCGAAGGACGTGTCGATGGTTTTCTGGGCTGGTTCGACGCCCTGCTGGCGCCCGGCGTGTCGCTCACGAACTCGCCGCACCGGCCTCCAACAAGCTGGGAGCAGTTGTACTTTCCCGCGGCGAATCAACCACGCGTGCGACCCGGACAGATCCTGCGGCTGACGGTCGATCCCCGGCTCAAGGGGGGCGGGTCACACTGGGCGTATCAGATCGAGGTGCGCGACCGCGTCTGAGATCAGACCGTGCGGGCGAGCAACCCGAGAACGTGGAAGGCCACCAGCATGACGTAGACGAAGGCCGCTCCTCGCAGGATCGAAAGCACCGGCAACCGGCTTCGATCGCGGCGCGCGATCACACAAAGGCTGACGGCCAGCAGGACGAGCACGACGGACTTGACGATGGTCGGCCACGGCGTCAGGAGCAGCGGTCGCAGCATGGGGTTCAGTTCCTCGATGCCTCGTTCGGCGGCGACGTACGTAAACAACAGATCGAGGGCGTTGGCAAGCAGCAAGACTGCATACCATCGCCATAAGGCTTTGGCTGTAGCCGGCAACAACAGCCGTGCGCCCCGGGCCGCCATCGACGCCCCCGTCCTTCGTGCTCGACAGGCGCCCGAAGCGAGCCGGCCAGCCGATCAGCCTCTTCGGCAGCCCGGCCGGCCGGTGATACGGCCCCGATGACTTTGCGCCCCCGGATCGCTCCGGGTTTGCCCGTTCGGAAGTTGATTCGGACCCCAGCGCTCGCTCGCCGTGAGCCCTATCGTTGAGTGATACTCTGGAGATTCGCCGGGGCGTGGGGGCTTCCTGCCGGCCCCGCGATCCGGGTCGCCACGGCGGCTGTCGCAAGCATCACGGCGGCGGCCGTGGTGAACGCCGCGCCCTCCCCGTACAGGCCCAGCACGCCGTTGCCCCACAGGGGCCCTACCGTGCGTCCCAGACCTTCGATGGCGCTGCTGACGCCCTGGAGGCGTCCCTGCTCATCGGGTCCCGCCGACCGGCTCAGCAGGCTGGTCAGGGTAGGGATTGCCAGGGCGACCCCCACCGCGGCGGGAACCACCGTGATGACAAAGGGGGCCAGGTCGTGGACGACCGAGGCGATCGCCAGACCGACCCCAGCGACGCTGAGCCCTGCCAGCAACGTCGAGCGTTCGCCCAGCCGTCGCACCATGGGCCCGACAATCGCCACCTGCACCACGACGCCGATCACGCCAAAGAAGGCCAGCAGATAGCCGGTGTGGGCCACATCGAGACCGAAGCGCCGAGCGCCGAACAGCGCAAAGGTCGTCTGGTAGACGGCAAAGGTAGCCCAGTAGAAGAAATCGACGACCAGCAGCCGGCCGATTGCCGGACGCCTCAGCATCTCACCCATTGCGCGCCACGGCGACGAGCGGGGGGCCGAGGTCTTGTGCACCGTCTCCGGAAGCCACACCCACGCCAGCAGGGTGGCCGCACCCGCGATCGCCGCCGCGCCCCAGGCGGGCGCGGCGTACCCGATGCGGCTGAGCGCCCCGCCCATCGCGGGACCGAAGACGAACCCCAACCCAAACGCCGCTCCGATCAAGCCAAACGCCTTCGCCCGGTCTTCGGGCGCCGTGACGTCGCCGATATACGCCCGCGCGGTCGAGATGTTGCCGCCCGACAATCCGTCGACGATCCGCGCCGCAAACAGGAGCATGACGTTGTGGGCCAGTGCCAGCATGACGAAGCTCACGACCGTACCGATGAGGCTGAAGAGGAGCACCGGCCGCCGTCCGTAGCGATCGGACAGATTCCCCAGGATGGGAGCGGCGAAGAGCTGGCAGGCCGAAAACGAGGCAAACAACAGTCCCACGGTGAACGCCGACGCGCCCAGCGAGGTCGCATAGAAGGGGAGCAGGGGGATAATGATGCCGAAACCGAGCAGGTTCACCAGGACTGTGAGGAAAATGACGAGAAGGGGACGCTGAACCGGAGCGGACCGCGGGCTGGCCACGCCACCACTCTACCGGGCGGCCGCAGCCGCGTCCAGGGCGCCGGTCGCAAGACGCGAAGGATTCGCCCGCACTCCACGCGTAGGTGTTGATAGCTCAAGGAGGTGGCGAATGCCCGTAGGCCGGTCAGTACACCGCTACCCGGTCACCGTCGACCTGCACGGCGGGGAGATCACGCTGGCGGTCCACGAGATCACCGGCGCCCGCGACGGCCCCACGCTGGCGATCCTTTCGACGTTGCATGGAGGGGAATGGCTCTCGATCGAAATGGTCCGCCGGTTCGTGCAGCGGGTGGACCCGCGCGGGATGGCCGGCCGCGTGCTGGCGGTCCCGGTCGGCAACCCCGTGGCGTTGACGCACCTGACGCGCAACACGCCGGACGAGTCGGACTCCGCCGACCTCAACCGCGTCTTCCCCGGTCAGCACACCTGGATCACCGATCTGCTGGCAAGAGCGATCACGGAACATGTTCTCAAGGAATGTCAGTACGTCATCGACATGCATCTGGGATTGTGGGCCTCATCGTTCTACACGGTCGTGTGGCCAAAAGATCTGCCCGATCCCGAACAGGTCCGCCGCGCCGGCGTGATGGCTCAGGCCTTTGGGTGTCCGATGGTGCAACACCAGAACATCGTCACGCAGTTTCCGGGTCCGCGGTCGGCGGTCGGTTACGCGGGTACCCACCTCGGCATCGTGCCCCTGATTGTCGAGATCGGGGGCGCCGGGTTTGCGCCGGCCCTCGAAGAGAAGTGGATCGAAGAGACGGTCGCGGGCATCGAAAGCGTCATGCGTGCCATCGGCATGCTCGATGGACAGCCGCTCCGGCTTCCCCGATACCTGCACTATAAGCGTCACGTCCGCCTGAACCCGTCGGTCGCCGGATACCTGCTCCCCGACATCGGGCCCGACGACCTCTGCCGCGACGCGCCGGCGGGTACGGTCGCGGGGCGGGTGATCAGCCCGTACACGTTCGAGGAGCTCGAGGTCCTGCGCGCGCCCGTCAACGGGGCCTGGATGATGGTCTCCCGCGCGTACCCCGTGCGTCCCGGGTACTGGGCGTTTGGCGTGGCCAGCCTGGACGATCCCGGCACCGGCTGGGGGCCGTGGCCGTAGCCTATGCGCTTTCTGCTCCGCCGCGTTCCGCAGCTCGTCGTGGTGCTCTTTGGGGTCTCAATCGTCACGTTTGGCATGGTGCGCCTCACCGGGGATCCCGTGACGGTGCGGCTGGGCGAGACCGCGACGGACGAGGCGATCGCCCAGATACGGTCCGAGCTCGCCCTGGACCGGCCGGTCCACGTCCAGTACGCGCGGTTCATCCGCAACGCCCTGCGCGGTGATTTTGGAGAGTCGCTCCGATACCGCCAGCCCGCGCTGACCCTGTTTGTCGAACGCCTACCCGCCACCCTCGAACTCGCCGGCGCCGCGCTGCTGCTCGCGCTGATCATCGGCCTGCCCATCGGCATCACCGCCGCGCTGCGTCCCCAATCGGCTTTCGACGGGTTGGTGCGCGGCCTTGCGTTGACCGGGCAGGCGATCCCAGGATTCTATCTCGGGCTGGTGGCGATCATCGTCTTTGGCGCCCAGCTCCGTCTCCTGCCGACCGGCGGCCGGGGCTCGCTCGCGCACCTGATCCTGCCGGCGTTCACGCTGGCCGCCTATCAGGCCGCGATCGTCGCGCGCTTCGCCCGGGGTGCGATGCTCGAGGTCCTGGGTGAGGACTACATCCGGACGGCGCGGGCGAAGGGCCTCCGCCGGTTCAGGGTCATCGTCCAGCACGGGCTGCGCAACGCGCTGATCCCGGTCGTGACCATCATCGCCCTGCAGGTCGGGACGCTCCTGTCCGGCGCCGTGGTGACCGAGACCGTGTTCTCATGGCCCGGCGTCGGCCGGCTGGCGGTGCAGGCCATCTACGCGCGGGATTTCCCAATCGTCCAGGTCACCGTGATGGTCACCGCCGCGCTCTTTGTGGCCATCAACCTGCTCACCGATCTCCTCTACGTCCTGCTCGATCCACGGGTGCGGGTTGGCGATTGACCGGCGCATCGCCGTCGCGGC
>JBGQGY010000104.1:0-13076 GCA_041497675.1 bacterium
ACCACCGGGAACGTCAGACTCTTCAAGAAATGGGCCTCCCAGAGACGGTCGAAGGCCTCGCTCGCCATCCCATGTAATGCGGCGACCGCGAGCAAGACGACGAGGACCGATTGCCCTCGAACCGTCCGGAAGCCCGCGGTCAACGTCTGCCGGAACGACGGCCGCACCGCGGGGTGTTGGTGGCGGCGCGGGACGAAACCGCGCTCGGGCATCACAAAGATCAAGACCGCGCCGAGCACCACGTAGAGAATCCCACCCACCAAGATGGGCAGGTGCAGCCGAAGACTGCCCAGGACGGCACCCAGCGCGATCCCCGCCAGACCTCCGATCTGCTCCGCCTGCAAACCGCGGACGAAGAGCCGAGCTACGTGCGAGTCTCCCACTTCGTCGGAGATCCAGGCGGCCTCAGCCCCGCTGGTGAAGGTGGTCCCCAGACCCCACAATGCCTGCCCGAACAACGCGGCCGCAAAAATCGGGAAGAACCCCCACACGACGAACCCGGCGCCCATCAAGAACATCCCGACGATGATCGAGAGCCGCCGGCTGTAGACATCGGCAACCACGCCGGTCGGCACCTCGAAGAGAAACACCGTCGCCTCGAGGGCCGTGCCCACGAGCACCAACTGCAGCGGTGTCAGGCCGATCACGGTGACGAAGTACACGCCCATCGCGACTTCGGCCAAAAAGAAGGCGAATGCCGACATGCCCCTGATAAGGAGATAAATCGACGGGGCTCGCGCCGTCATGGCGCGAGGGACCGGACGCCGGTCTCGTGTGCGAGCCGCGTTAGGCGCGCCGCGTTCGGCGCGGTGACGCGGAGATTCGTGCCGGGGGTCTTGAGCCGTACCGGTTCGAGCCGCGCGAGCCGCTTGTTCAGCAGGATGCGGTCGCGCATCGGCTCGATCCGCCGTCTGGCGGCCGGTGCGGCTGTGTCGAGTGCAGCCAACAGGTCCTCGACGGTGGCATGGCTGCGCAACAGACCGGCCGCCGTCTTGACGCCGATCCCGTGCACGCCGGGGATATCGTCGGAGGGATCCCCGACCAGCGCCTTCAGGTCGGGCACCTGCTCGGGGCGAACGCCAAAACGCGAGACCACATCCGCCGGTGCGATCTCGGCCAACTCCGACACGCCCCGCACCGGTACCAGGAGATGCACGCGGTCGGAGACGAGTTGATAGAAGTCGCGATCGTTGCTGATGATGCGCGCGGGCAGGCGGCGGTGCCGGTGCAGCAACGTGGCAATGATATCATCCGCCTCGTACCCGGGCTCGAGAAACGAGTGCAGGCCAAGCGCGTCGACCAGTCGCATGGCGTAGGGCAGCTGGACTTTGATCTCTTCTGGGTGTTCGTAGTGATTGATCTTGTAGCGGGGATCGAGCGCGTGCCTCCGCAGCGGCGGGTCGGCAGTGAAGGCCACGGCCGCATGTGTCGGCGTATGGGTGCGAAGCAGCACGCGCAGCATCGCGGCAAACCCGTGCAGGGCATTCGTCGGCATGCCCGCGTCGTTGGTAAAATGAGGGACGGCGAAAGCGGCACGATACAGGAGACCGTCGCCGTCAATCAAGTACAACATAGGAGGAGCAGATCATGAGCACGCTGACCGCGATGACGTGCACCGCCTGCCGGGTCGGCGAACCCACGGTGACCGACGCTGAGATCGCCCAGTATCACCCGCTCGTCTCCGAGTGGCAGATCGTGGAGCGCGACGGGATCAAACGCCTCCGGCGCCTCTTCAAGATGAAGGACTTCGCCGCCGCGCTGGTGTTCACGAACGCCGTCGGCACACTCGCTGAAGCTGAGGGTCATCACCCGGCCATCTTGACCGAATGGGGCCGGGTGACAGTCGAGTGGTGGACCCACAAGATCAGGGGGCTGCATCGCAACGATTTCATCATGGCAGCGAAGACGGATGCGCTAGTGCGGGCGGGTCAGTGAAGGCAGCCGCCGCGAAAGGATCTCGTGCGCCTCGCGAACCATGTCGGCCACGACCTGCGCGGCCGGCTTGATGGCGTTGATCAGACCGGCGTCCTGACCAAAGAAGACTATCGCCTGGTCCGCGTCGCCTGCCTGGCGCGCGACCAGCGTCTCGGCGGCGAGAGCCGGCTGGCGCATGCGGACCTCCCACTCGCGTCCGGACCACTGCCGGATCAGCGCATTTCTCCAGACTCGCGAGAACGCGCCGGGCCAGACGCGGCCGCTGATGAGATCGGGAATCTCGGTCACGTCGGTGTCGTGGCCGTCGCTGTCGATGATGGCCTGTTTGAAATTCTGGTGGATCGGCGCCTCGGACGTGGCCAGGAACCGCGTCCCGACGAGCACCCCGTCGGCCCCGAGCGCCAGCGCCGCGGCAAGCCCTCGTCCGTCGGCGATGCCGCCGGCGGCCAGAACCGGTTTCGGCGCGACCGCCGCCACTACCTGAGGGATCAGCGCCATCGCACCCATCACGCCGATGTGCCCGCCGCCCTCCATGCCCTGCGCAACGACAGCGTCGGCGCCCGCCCCGGCCGCGCGGGTGGCTTCGTGAACGCTGGAGACCATGTGCATGACCTTTGAACCAGCCGCGTGCGCCCGGGCAAAGATCGCGTCGAGCGGCTGATCGATCCTCGGCCAGGCAAACGACATCACCGCCGGCCGCTCGGCCAGCATCGCATCGAGCAGCGCGTCTTCCCTGCCGAAGAGCAACAGGTTCAGCCCGAACGGCGCCGTTGTGAGCTGGCGGATGCGGGCCACGGTCCGGCGGAGGTCGTCGGGCGTCTGGCGGCTCCCGCCGTGGATGCCGAGCCCGCCGGCATTCGAGACCGCGGCAATGAGTTCGGCGGCCGTGTGACCCGCCATCCCGCCGAGGACCACCGGATGCCGGATCCCGAGCAAGTCGCAGACAGGCGTATGGATGTGCGGCGTGTCCATCACAGCATCACCGTCCGGTTTCTACGGACCCAACGGCCCCGCCCGCGTTGGGCGGTGACCACTCCGTTCTCGAACACGACTTCGCCCCGGCTGATCGTGCACGCGGGGCCACCGCGCACCTGGCGGCCGTCATACACCGAGTAGCCCGCCTTCGAATACATGCCGGCGCCGTCGATCGTCCGGCGCGTCTCCGCGTCCCAGATGACCAGGTCGGCGTCGGACCCGACGGCAATCGTCCCTTTTTGCGGATACATCCCAAACAATTTCGCGGTATTCGTCGACGTGAGTTCCACGAACCGGCTCAGCGAGACGCGGCCGCCCCACACGCCTTCCGAGTACAACATCGGCATCAGCGTCTCGAGATCGGCTACCCCCGGCCGGAACGAACCCACGTCGAGCGCGGGATCGAGTTTCTGTCTCAGGCTCCACGGCGCGTGATCGCTGCACAGACACTGGATCTCGCCGCTCCATAACCCGTTCCAAATCGCGTCCAAATCGGTGGTCGTTCGAACCGGCGGGTTGCCGACATATTTGGCAGCGTCTGCTTGCTCGAAAACATCGCGTGTAAGATACAGATACAACGGGCGCGTCTCGACGTAAACGGGCACGCCGCCGGCCCGCGCGCGCCTGCAGGCCGCCAGCGCCGCGGCAGATGACAAGTGTACGACGTAGATGGGCGACCCGGTGGCGCGCGAGAACGCGATCGCGCGCTCGACCGCCGCCGATTCGGTGTAGTCGGGGCGGCTGTCGGGATAGTGCCGGGCCTCGCCCAGACCTTGTGCGACGAGCTCGCGGCAGATGCAGCGGATCATCGGGCCGTCCTCGCAGTGCACCATCGACAGCGTCCCGCTGCGCCCGGCGATGCGGATCGCATCGATGTACGCCATCACGTGGCGGTCGAAGTGATCCAGCACCATGAAGATCTTCAGGCTCGTGTGACCGTCGGCCGCCAACCCCGGGATCTCTCCCAGCGCGGCCTCGGTCGGATGCATCAACACCGGATGCAGAATGTAGTCGGCGGCGGCGTCCCGTCGGGCGGCCGTCAGGTCGCGGGCCAGAGCGTCGCGCAGCGATTCGCCTTCGCGCTGGAAGGTCATGTTGCCGACCGTCGTGATGCCGCCGGCGATGGCGGCCTGCGAGCCGCTGTAGAAATCGTCGACCCAGACCTCGCGCCCCGACCCCGGATCGATGGGCGATGAAAGATGCACGTGCACGTCGACGCCGCCGGGGAAGACGTAGCGGCCGTCCGCATTGATCTCGCGGCGGCCACGCAGGTCTGTACCGATCTGGGCGATCTTCTCGCCCTCGACGCCCACGTCGCAGCGGCCCATGCTGCCCGACGTGACGACCGTGCCGCCCTTGATGACCAGATCAAACATCGCGATCACCCAGTCTTCGCGTCGCCACTCTCGCGGGCGAGATACTGCTCCACCAGTAAGAGGTTGCCCTCGCCGGCCCGCCGCACCACGCTCAGCAGCGCGCTCATGCTGGAGACTTCTTCCAATTGCTCCTCCACGAACCACTGGAGAACGTTCTGCGTGGTGTAGTCGCGCTCCGTGATGGCGAGGGTGACTAGACTATGGATCTGGCGCGTGACCTCTTCTTCCCAGTCCAGTGAGAGCTGGACCGCCTGCTCGGCGTTGGTAAACGCACCCTTTGGCGCCGCCACGGCGGGGATCGCCGCCGAGCCGCCGGCCTCGACGACGTAGTGGACGAACCGCATCGCGTGGTCGCGCTCCTCATCCGCCTGACGATAAAAGTGCTTGGCCAGACGCGGTAGTGTCTGCGCGTCGAAGTGGGCGGCGATCGCGATGTACTGGAAGAACGCGCCGAACTCGCGGCCGACCTGCTCGTTAATGGCCGTATTCATTTTCTGACTGATCAACATGACGCCTCCCGTCGTGCCTGAGTGTCTATCCTTGCCGTCTGAACACCCGGCTCGACCGCAGCCAGACGATCTTGCCCGAGGCGTCGCGGAGGAATTCACCGC
Organism: bacterium; assembly: GCA_041497675.1. GTDB lineage: Bacteria > Sysuimicrobiota > Sysuimicrobiia > Sysuimicrobiales > Humicultoraceae > JBGPNN01. Next base: position 4,898 of record JBGQGY010000104.1, read on the forward strand.
GGCGTCCCTTCATCGGACCGTCCAGCACCACGAACCGGTCTTCGCCGACGTACGCCGTGTGCATCGTGGGTGGGGCCGGCGGCGGCGGTGTATCCTTCAATGGAAACCCGCCCTTCGGGGTGACCTTGAGCGCCAACCTGCCGCCATCGAGGACGATGTCGAGATCGGTCAATGCGCCCGCATAACGCCCAATGTACTCGCGCAGCCGCTCCGCCGGCACGGCGACTGGCTGCGGCTCTGGAACCTCGATGTTCAGGTAGTGCGCCAGGGCCCACCGCACGATCTCGTCGTGCAGCAGGCTGCCCGATTCGGCGTTGGTCAGGACAGTCACCGCGAATCCCCGCTCGGGGATCATCGCAAACGCGGACAGCTGGCCGTTGGTGGCGCCGCCGTGACGCACCATCCGGGCGCCGCCAACCCGCCTGAGCCCCCACGTGATGCCCCACTCATCGCCGCTCTCGGCCGCCACGTGCCGCGATTGCATTTCTTTCATCGACGCTGGGGTGAGCACGCGCGTGCCGTCCGGTCCTGTGCCATCCCCAAGATGAAACCTCGCGTATCGAAGTTGATCCCGCACCGTTGAAGTGACGCCGCCCGCAGGGTGTGCGCAGCGCGGCAGCGGCCAGGGGGTGGCCACGGTGGTCTTGCCGTCGCGGGTGTGATGGCCGACCGCGACGCGGTGGACGATCGCGTCCGCCGCAAAGAAGAACGATCGCGTCATGCCCAGGGGATCGAAGACCAGTTCTTTGACGGCGGCTTCGTAAGGCTTGCCCGAGACGACTTCGATGACCCGGCCCGCCAGATAGTACCCGGAGTTGCTGTAGGACCAGAGCTCGCCCAACCGCGCGAGCTGGGGGAGCGCGGCCATGGCCTCGACCATCCGCTGCAGCGCGTCGTCGCCGGATCCAAAATCATCGAAGTAGTCGCCCAACCAGCCCCCGGTATGTGTGAATAGGTGGCGCAGTGTGACGCTCGCCTCGGCCTCCGGATCGACCATCCGCAGCCGGGGCAGGTAGGTGCGGACCGGTGCGTCGAGATCGAGTTTCCCCATCTCGACCAACCGCATGGCCGTGGTGCCGGTCACGGTCTTGGTGGTCGAACCGATCTGAAACAAGGTATCCCCGTCGACCGGGAGCGGGTGGTCGACGTTCGTCACGCCAAACCCGGCCACGGTCTCCTCGCCCTGGTGGAGAATGCCCACGGCGACCCCTGGAACGCGCAGCCGCGCCATGGCTTCGGTGACGCGCGTCGCAAGCGCCTCGTTGTGCTGTCGTTCAGCCACCGGAACTCCTCCGCACCGGGTTACGGCACTTCACCGTTGAGGATCGCGGCGAGCTTCGCCGTGTCGATATTGCCGCCCGATATCACACAAACGATCTTTCCGGTCCCGGCCTTCCCGGCCAGGGCCGCGGCCACCGATGCCCCACCGGCCCCCTCGGCGATCACGCGATTGCGCTCGGCCAGCAGCCGGATCGCCGCCGCGACGTCACCGAGCGACATCACCAGGGAAGCGTCGAGCAGCCGTCGGGCCAGCGGCCACATCTCCGGGAGCACAAACGGCGCGCCGATACCGTCTACGAAGCTGGGCGTATACGTGACGTCCCGGGGCGCGCCTGCCGCGAGCGATGCGTGGAGCGGCGCGGCGGTTTCGACTTCGCAGGCGAACACGCGCACACCCGGTTTCATCGCGCGCACCGCCGACGCGATGCCGCAGGATAGCCCGCCCCCACCGAAGGGGATCACGATCGTATCGACGTCGGGGAGATCCTCGAGAATCTCTAGACCGATCGTGCCGTTGCCCGCGATCACCGCGGGATCGCTGACCGGGTGGATGAAGAGTCCCCGCAGGCCGTCGAAGCGATGGTTGCGGACAATCTCGATCCATTGCGCAAATGGGACTTTGACGATCGACGCGCCCAACCGGGTGATGGCCGCGAGTTTGGTCTGCGGCGCGTGGTCGGGCACGACCACGCTACACGAGACGCCCATCCGGCGGGCATGCCAGGCCACGCCTTGCGCCATGTTACCGGCGCTCGCCGTGTACACCCCTTGGGCCAGGCGCGTGGCGCCGGCCAGCAACATCGCATTCCCCGCGCCGCGTACTTTGAACGAGCCGATCGGTTGCAGGTTCTCCAGCTTCAGGTAGATCTCGGCGGGCGCGTCATCGACGTTGAGGCGGACCATGGGTGTCCGCGGGACGATGCCCGCCAGACGCACTCTGGCCGCCTGGATCTCTGGGAGAGGCGCGGGTTCAAGCCGTTCCATGAGTCAGCGTGCGTCGGGCGACGGCCTCGAATGTGGCCGGCGGCCGGCCGAGCAGCCATGTCAGCACGTTCGGGCTGCCCCAGAATCCGTTCCATTCATAATATCTGAACATCGCCAACAACGTCTCAATCTGGTAGGCTCCCAGGCCGGAGCCTCGCGCACGCGCGGCCCATACGTCGGTGGGCACCTGCTCGGTGGCGACAGGGCGACCGAGCACGCGGGTCAGGATGGCGGCAATCTCGATCTGTGTCAGCACTTCGCCACCGGCCAGTTCGTACGTCGCACCGTAGTGCGCCGCACCCGCGTGCGCCGACCCGCCCAGCACCACGGCCGCCGCGGCGGCCACGTCGTCAAGATCCACCATCCCCAGGCGCGTGTGCGGCGCGTACGGCACGGCGTAGCGGCCCTCCTGCGCGATGCGGTCGAGGCCGGCCAGCACGTTCTGCATGTACGACGCGGGCTGGAGAATCGTATAGGCGAGATTCGACTCCACGATGGACTCTTCTACGAGCAACTTCTGCCAATGGTGCGGCATCGCCTGCGTCTGCGGATGGAGCACCGAATGATAGACGAACCGCTCGATGCGGTCCGCGCGGGCAGCCGCGAGCATCTGGCGACCGATCGCGACCTCGTCAGGTTGCACATTGGGACAGATGTGGTAGATGGCCGCGGCGCCGCGCACGGCCCGCCCGACCGACGCCTCATCGCGCAGGTCGCCGACAACGACCTCGCCCGCTCCGTCCGCGCGGACCACCGGCTCCTGCGCATCGCGGCGCACCAGCGCCCGGACACGCATGCCACGCGCGACCAGCGCCCGGACGACTGCGCGGCCGGTTTTCCCGGCCGCGCCCGTCACCAGCACCATGGACGATCGAGACGTCAGGACGCCGCGGCGGGGATCGACTCGCGCAGGATCTCGATGATGCGGTCGACCTGAGTCTCGGTCACCACCAGCGGCGGCGCGAGGCAGATCGTGTCGCCAATAGGATAGTCGCCGCTCTGCCCCGTGCGCGGCCGCGTGATGAGCCCGCGTTTCTTCGCTTCACCGAGCACCTTGGCGGCTACACCCAACGCTGGTTCCTTCGTGGCCTTGTCCTTCACAAGTTCGATGCCGGCGATCAACCCTACACCGCGCACCTCGCCGACCATCGGCAGGTCTCGCAGGGTCTGCAATCCCGCCTGCAGCCGCGCGCCCATCGCCGCCGCGCGTTCGACCAGGCGCTCGCGCTCGAAGATGTCCAGGTTGGCCAGACCGACGGCGCAGCAGGTTGGATGACCCGAATAGGTGCCGGCGTGCATGAAGCGCTCCGCCGCCGGCGCGTCGAGAATGGCCTGATGGATATCGCGGGAGACCATGGCGCCGCCCAACGGCAGATACGCGCTCGTCACGGCTTTGGCGAAGGTCACGACATCCGGCTGCACGCCCCAATGATCGAGCGCAAACCACCGGCCCGTGCGCCCGAACCCGGTGATGACCTCATCCGCGATGAAGAGCACATGGTGGCGGTCACAGATCTCCCGCACCTTCGGGAAGTAGTCGGGGGTCGGAACGATCACCCCGCCGGCTCCGATCACGGGTTCGGCAATGAACGCGGCGACCGTCTCGGGGCCTTCCCGCCGGATGGCCTCCTCCAGCGCCTCGGCGCCGGACCCGGGGTAGCGATACGGATATGAAGGAAGAATGTGGATAAACCCCGGCACCGTTGGCGCGAACATCTTGTGGAACGCCAGCATGCCGGTGGCACTCATCGCGGCCATCGTCAAGCCGTGGTACCCATGAATGCGCGAGATGATCTTCGTTTTTGTCGGGATCCCGCGTCGCTTCCAGAAGTACCGCGCGATCTTGAACGCCGCCTCGTTCGACTCGGCCCCCGCGGTCGTGAAGTAGACGCCTGAGAGGTTCTTGTACGCGAGGCTCAAGAGCCGCTCGGCCAGCCGCACCGCGGGCTCGTTGGTGAATCCCACGTAGGCGGAGGCATAGGCCAACCGGCGCATTTGCGCCGCCGCCGCGTCGGCCAGTTCGTGGCGTCCGTGACCCACGTTCACGTTCCACAACTGCGACAGGCCGTCGATGTACTCGCGCCCTTCCGCGTCGCGGAGGACGGCGCCCTTTCCTTCCACGTAGACGACCGGTGTTTGATGATCGGCCGCAAAGTGCTGCGGGTGGATCAGGTGTGCATGATCGGCCTGCACCAGGCCGGAGATGGTCCGGGCTTCCATGAAGGACTCCTCGATGAGGATTGTGGTTGGGGGAGCACTTATGCGCCGCGGCGCCGAAGTCCTCCGCCGGTGCTTAGGGCCGTTCGAGCTCGGACGTGACGGTCTGATCGACCGGGGCGGGGACAAACAGGACCCCGATACGATACAGGGCGGTCGGCGGCACCTCGACCATTTCCACTTGGGTGATGGCACCATCCCGCAGTTCGAGACTTCCCCACGTCGTGATCGTGACGGGGATGTCTCGCTCCAGCGGGTGCGACAACAGCAGGACCATGCCTAGGTCGTTCCGTTCTTCTGTCACGGCCCACACGCGCAGCGCTCCCTGTTCGACCAACACCGGGAGGTAGCGCCGGCGGCGTTGGACCATCGCCGAATCGTTCCGTCTCCCAAACAGCGCCGACAGAAACGCCGGCAGTTGCCTGCGGTCGTGTCTAAACTTGCGCAGCCCATACGGGATCAGCAGATCGGTGAGGAACAACTCAGTCTCGACGGGCAGGGGATGCAGTTTCAATCCCACATGAAGGCCGTCAGGGGTTTCACGGACGAACATCACATGCCCCTGGATCCCCATCCGTTCATCAAACCACATGAACTGGATCCAGACGTGAAAGGCATCCGTCGCGATCGTGGGAACCAACAGGCCGGCGCCTTTTGTGTGCACGTCGATTAGGACGCCAATACCAACCTGTCCCTGGTCCGTGGCGTACCGCACCGGGACCGCAAGGGGGATACGCGGCGTTTTTCGGCGCTCGACGCCGGTGCGGCGAGGCCGCCAAAGAGGACCCATCCGTCCTCCTGCTCTTGTGCTTGAACCGATTATTCCCCAGGAACAGCCGCGCCAGTCGCCACACGGTGGAAGGAAGCGGGCAAACTCCCCGGCGAAGCAGATACCGACATGCCCGAGACCGCGCCAGCGACCACACGGCTTTCCCGAGACGCCATCGCTCGATTCAAAGAGCGCGCGGCGGCCGAGTACGTCGGCCGCCATCCCCGATCGCGTGATCTGCACGTACGCGCGCAGTCCGCCTTCCCAGGCGGTGACACACGCACGGTGACGTACTTCGACCCGTTCCCGCTCTACGTCGAGCGCGGCCACGGGTGCAGGCTGCACGATGCCGACGGCCGCACGCTGCTCGACCTCCTCGGCAATTACACTTCGATCATCTGGGGGCATGCGCACCCACGCATCGTGGAAGCGGCGCGTGCGCAGATCGAGCGCGGGACCGGGTTCGCCGCGCCGACGGAGAGCCAGGCGATCCTTGCAGGGATGCTGCGCGAGCGGCTGCCGTCGATGGACAAGATCCGCTTTGCGAACTCCGGCACCGAGGCCAACATGCATGCCATCCGCGCCGCGCGGGCGTTCACCGGACGGGACAAGATCGTCAAGATGGAAGGTGGCTATCACGGCAGTTACGACGCGGTCGAGATCAGCGTCCACCCCGATCCGGCAGCCGCAGGACCGGTCACGCGGCCGACGGCCCTGCCCGACGCGAAGGGGATCCCGGCGGCGGCACCCCGCGACGTAATCGTCGCGCCGTTCAACGATGCCGAGGCGATCGAAGCGATCCTACGCGATCATCAACGTGAGATCGCGGCTGTGATCATCGAACCGGTCCCTGGGGTGATGGGGACGATCCCGCCGCGCGACGGGTTCCTCGCATCGCTCCGACGCGTGACCGAAACATTGGGGATCCTACTGATCTTCGACGAAGTGATCGCGTTCCGGGTCGGCTATCACGGTGCGCAGGGTCGCTACGGCGTGCGGCCGGACTTGACGGTGTTGGGCAAGATCATCGGCGGCGGATTCCCCGTCGGGGCGTTCGGCGGGCGCGCGGACATCATGCGGCTCTTCGATCCCGGTCGTGCCGGCGCGATGGTACAGTCCGGAACGTTCAACGCCAACCCTGTCACTGTCGCAGCGGGCATCGCGGGCCTGGAACTCTTGACGGCGGCGGAAATCGAACGCATCAACCGTCTGGGCGACGATCTGCGGAGCGGATTGCAGATCCTGTTCGACGGCGCCGGGGTGGCGGCCCGGGTGACGGGTGTCGGATCGCTGCTGACGGTCCTGTTCACCGACCGGGACATTGTAAATTATCGCGACGCCGCCACCGTGGATCGAGTCCTCACCGAAGCTTTTCACTTGGCGTGGCTCAATCACGGACTGTTCAGCGCCACCCGCGGGATGATGGCATTGAGTCTGCCGATGACCGGCGATGAAGTGCGCGAGGCGCTTACGATGACACAAGCCGCGCTCGACGTGCTGGCCTCAGTGCGCTGATCCGCGCCGGCTACATCGGCGAAAGCCGGTCAACCCGCCGGCCCGCCTGCAGGACGAGGCCCACGCGCTGCAGGCACGTGACGTCCGTTAACGGGTCACCGTCGATGCTGATCACATCGGCCAACTTGCCCGCCTCGAGGCTGCCCACCTGATCACTCATGCCGATGGCCTCAGCGGCACGCCGCGTACCGGCGAGGATCGCGTCGTGGGGATCGGCACCCCATTCGACGACTTTTGCGATCTCCCACCACATCAGACCGTGCATCGAATCGGTACCCACGGCCCACTTGACGCCGCTCTCCAAGACGGCCGCGAAGTTCTCTCGAGACTTCTCGCGCGACTCCCTGAGTTTGGCCATGATCGACGCCACGTGCCCGTCGCCCTTCTCGATGCCGTCGGGATGCCCGCCGACCGCGTTGTTGGTCACCAGCCAGATGTTGCGGCGACGCATCTCGACCAGATCGTCCAGGTCGCACAGCTTACCGTGCTCGATCGTGTCGACCCCGGCCTCGATGCAGATTCGGACACCGGGGCCGCCGTGCGCATGCACCGCCACCGGTTTGTTGTTACGGTGCGCTTCCTCGACGGCCACGTCGACTTCGTGCCGCGAATACGCGTACCAGCGTGAGGCCGTGCTCTTGCTCGACACGCCTCCGGTCATGAACAGTTTGATGAGATCGGCGCCCCGCGCCACGTTTTCTCGGATATGTCGCCGGATCTCGTCTTCGCCGTCTGAGAACGTGAGCGCCGCGCCGTGACCGTTGCGTGCGGTGATCGGTCGCGTGGCGACCAGCAGCCGCGGCCCGGGCAGATTGCCGGCTGCGATCGCATCGCGCAGGTCGACGTCGAGAAAGTGCTCTTCCCCGACCACGCGCATGGTCGTCACACCGGAGCGCAGGTCGGTGCGGAGATTCTGGACCGCGCGGATCATCGCTGGGGCGGGTGGCTGCCGCAACTGTCCGATTTGATCCCCAAGACCCGGGATGATCGACGCGTGGGAGTGGGCGTCGACGAGCCCCGGCAGGACCGTGTGCGCGCCGCAGTCGATCACCTCGGCGCCCGGCGGGATGTGGACCTCCGTCGACGCGCCGACGGCCTTGATCCGATCGCCTTCGATGAGGACAACTCCCTGCTCGATGGGCGCCGTTCCGGTTCCATCGAGAATACGTCGTGCCTTGATCGCAACCAGCATACCCTCACCCCGGGTGAATATTCTCAGCGAAAATCTTCTCCGTGCGCAAGGGAATTCCCGGCGGCGGCTCGGGGACGGCGCAGGACCATCAGCAACGCGGCCGCCGCCGGCGCGAGTCCCGCGATCGCAAACATCTCTCCCAGCCCGGCCGCCCGGCCAATGAACCCTCCCCCGATGGCGCCCGCCGCGATCCCGATTTCGTGAAAGACGCCGAGCGTGCC
>JBGQGY010000105.1:0-12790 GCA_041497675.1 bacterium
CGCGGCGAGATCCTCATGACGGCCGCCGCCGCGGTCCGCCACGCGTTGAACGATCTAGCGCAGCTGCTGACCAGTGAGCAGGGCAAGCCGCTGCGCGAGGCCCGACTCGAGATCAGCCGATTCGTCCACACGCTGGAGCACTACGCCGGTCTGGCCAAGAACCTGCGGGGCGGCTACGTGCCCAACCTGGACGAAGGCGCGTATGGCATGATTCTCAAGATGCCGCTGGGCGTGGTCGGCGCGATCGTCCCTTGGAACTTTCCGACGACGTTGCTGGGGAACAAGCTTGGACCCGCGCTCGTGGCCGGCAATACGCTCGTCGCCAAACCGGCGGAGACCACGCCGCTCACGACGCTGCGCATCGCGGGGCTGATGCACGAGGCCGGGCTGCCCGCCGGCGCGTTCAACGTGATCACGGGAGCCGGATCGGTCGCCGGGCGCGCGCTGGTCGAGCACCCCCTGGTGCGCAAGGTGGGGTTTACCGGGTCGACGCCGGTGGGAAAGAGCATCATGATCATGGCGGCCGCCGATCTGAAGCGCGTCACGCTGGAACTGGGCGGATCCGATCCGCTGATCGTCTGCGACGATGCCGATCTCGACGGTGCGGCCAGCGCGGCCAGTGTCGGCCGGTTCTTCAACTGCGGGCAGGCCTGTCTGGCGGTGAAACGGCTCTACCTGTTCCGGGGCATCGCCGATGCGTTTGTCGACCGGTTGGTGGCCAAGGTCGCACGGCTCAAGGTCGGTCCCGGCACGATGGACGGGATCACAGTGGGTCCGCTGCACACCGCCCGGGGCCGCGAGGAGATCGAAGCGCAGGTCGCGGACGCTGTGGCCGCGGGCGCGAAGGTGCTGGCCGGTGGGCGCAGACCCACCGGCGATCTCTACCATCGCGGGCACTTCTATGAACCAACGCTGCTGCTCGAACCCCGGCGCGACTCGCAGGTCGCCACAGACGAAGTCTTCGGACCGGTGCTCCCGATCTGGCGGGTCGACGATCTTAACGAGGCGATCCGGCTGGCCAACAGTTCGATCTTCGGGCTCGGATCGTCGATCTGGACGCGTGATCTCGACCGGGCCTCGTACGCGGCCGAGCGGCTGGAGGCGGGGTATACGTGGATTAACTCTCCGCAGAAGATCTACGATGAACTGCCGTTTGGCGGGGTGAAGCAGAGCGGGCAGGGCAAAGAGCACGGCATCGAGGCGCTCGACTATTATATGGAGACCAAATCCGTTGTCATCAAAAGGTCATCCTGAAGAGGGCGAACAGCGATGACGATCCCGGAACGCTACAATGTTTCGTCCTTGCTCGATCGCAACCTTGAAGCCGGACGCGCGGATCGGATCGCGATCTCGTGCGGCGACGAACGGGTCACCTATCGGGAGCTCATCAGACGGGTGAATCGATTCGCGAGCGCGTTGAGCAGTCATGGGTTCCGGCGGGACGAGCGCGTGGTGATGGTGCTCAACGACAGCCCCGCGTTTCCCGTCGCGTTCTTCGGCGCGATCCGCGCGGGGTGCGTCCCGGTGCCGGCCAATCCGCTCTTGAAGTGGGAAGACCAGCGGTACTTCATCACGGACAGTTACGCCCGGGCCGTGGTCGTCGATCACGAGCACTACGAGAAGGTCCGGCGGGCGCTGGACGGCCACCCCGGCCGCGTCGAGGTCATCGTGGCCAACGGCACGATCCCCGGGACCACGTCGCTCGACGAGTTTCTCCGCTCGGGCCGCGATGACGTGGCGCCGGCGAACACGCATCGCGACGACATGGCCTTCTGGCTCTACAGTTCGGGCAGCACCGGCAACCCCAAGGGCGTCGTGCACCTTCACCACGACATCCCGTTTTGTTGCGAGGCCTACGGCCGGCACGTGCTCAAGATCCGCGATACCGACATCACCTTCGCGGCGTCAAAACTGTTCCACGCGTATGGTCTGGGCGCGAATATGTACTTCCCGTATTGGGTCGGCGCATCGACCGTGCTGCATCCGGGCCGCCCGGCGCCCCAGGCGATTTTCGAGGTCATCCAGCGCCACCGGCCCACGCTGTTCTTCAGCGTGCCGACATTCTACAACGCGCTGCTGAATTTCCCCGAGGCGCGGCGCTATGATCTCTCGTCGATCCGTCTGTGCGTGTCTGCGGCAGAGGCGCTCCCGCCTGAGATCTGGCGGCGTTGGAAAGAAGCGTTTGGACACGCGCTGTGCGACGGGATCGGCACCACCGAGCTGCTGCACATCTTTATGTCGAACACACCCGAGGCCACACAGCCCGGGTCCAGCGGCCGGCCCGTCCCCGGCTATGACGTGAGAGTGGTCGACGACGGCGGGCAGCCGGTTGCGCCGGGACACGCGGGGCACCTGCACGTGCGGGGTGATTCCGCGGCACCGTTCTACTGGCATTTTCATGAGAAATCCAAAGCCACGATGGTCGGCGACTGGATGCGCACCGGCGACTGGTATCGTGTCGGCGAAGACGGCTTCTACTATTCTGAAGGGCGATCCGACGACATGATGAAGGTCGGCGGGCTGTGGGTGTCTCCGGTGGCGATGGAGAACGCCTTGATGGAACACGGCGCGGTGCTCGAGGCCGCGGTGGTCGGTGTGCCCGTCGAAGGGCTGAACAGGATGAAAGCCTTTGTGATCCTGCGTGAAGGCCGCCAGGGTACCCAGGCCCTGGTCGAAGAGCTGCAGCAATGGTGCAAGGAACGGCTGGCGCGGTATCAGTATCCGCAGATGGTCGAGTTCGTCCCCGATCTGCCGAAGACCGTGACTGGGAAGATCCAGCGGTTCAAACTGCGCCAGATGCAGCCGGTGGAAGGCTAGATGTCCCTCAGATAGCGTTGGAATTGGAAGCGGTTTTCCAGCAGGGGCAGATCGGTCAGAAATGTACTCGGCCCCGTGGCGTCAACCTTCGCCACGACGGTGGCGAGATCCACGGGCGTAAACTCCGTCGTGAAGTGCGCTCGTAGACCTCGAAGCAGACGTCCTCGACCGCGCGAACCGGGCCGGAAGCCGTCTGGCAGGTCTCGCGCATGTTCATCTGAGCGAGTTCCATTCCCCGCCGGCCCCCCGGCCCCTCCCGACGGGGAGGACCCGTGACGAGCATTGCGCAAGTGTCTCCTGGTGACCGTATCTGCCGCTGAGAAGCTTGTGGGCCTGACCGAGGCTGTCGAACGTTTCGTACCAGATGGAGCATCAGTGGCCATGGGGACCTGTCTGGAGTCGATGATCCCCTTTGCGGCCGGGCATGAGATCATCCGCCATCGCCGGCGTGACCTCACGCTGGTCGGTCCGATCGCCGACATCCTGTTCGATCAGCTGATCGGCGCAGGGTGCGTGGCGCGGATCCAGGCGGCCTGGGTGGGTAACGTCAGCGCCGGGTTGGGCTACGCGTACCGGCGCGCGGCCGAGCAGGGCGTGCCGCGACCGATCACCGTCGAAGACTACACGAACTACACGATCTCGCTGGCCTTGTGGGCGGGCGCGCACGGCATGCCGTTCTCGCCCGTGCGGTCGGGGCCCGGCAGCGACATCATCAAGGATCACCCAGGATTCGCCGACGTGTCTTCACCCTTCGATGGCGGGCGGGTGCCGGTGGTAAGGGCGGTCCGCCCCGATGTGGCCATCATCGCGGTGCAGCGTGCCGACCCCGCCGGCAACGCGCACCTCTGGGGGCACGTTGGGATCACGGAGGAAGCCGGGCTGGCCGCCGACCGCATCATCTTGCTCGCGGAAGAGATCGTGGGTCGCGAAGTGACTCTCAGCGACCCCAACCGCGTGCTGTACCCGGCGTTCATGGTGTGCGCGGTGGTGCACTGCCCGGGCGGCTGTCATCCCAGCCCCGTGCAGGGGTACTACGGCCGCGATCACGCCTTCTACACGGACTATCACCACGCGACCCGGTCGCCGGAAGGCATGGCGGCCTGGCTCGATCAATGGGTGTACGCGATCCCGGACCGCCCGGCCTATCTGCGCGCGCTTGGCCGCGAACGATGGGAAGGACTCCGACAGCTGCGGTCGGCGCCCGCGGCACTCGTGGACTACGCCTGGTAGCGCATGAGGGACGTCTCCCCCGGAGAGGTCATGGTGACCGCGGCCGCTCGCGAGATCCACGACGGCGAGGTGGTCTTCGTCGGGATGCGGCTACCGCTGATCGCCTTTCAACTCGCGAAGTTCACCCACGCGCCCGGCGCGGTCGGCGTCTTCGAGAACGGCATCGTGCGCGAAACGCCGAGTAGCGAGTTCCTGTTGACCATGGGCGACCCGCCCAACGTGGTTGGCGCCAACATGTGTACGCGGATGCCGGTCGCCATGGCGTTATTGGGACGCGGCCGCGTGGATCTTGGGTTCATCGGGGGCGCCGAGGTCGACCGTTTTGGGAACGTGAACTCGTCGTACATCGGGTCGCGGTCGCACCCCAGGGTGAAACTGCCGGGCAGTGGCGGCGCGTGCGACATCGCGTCGCTGGCCGGCCGGCTGCTCGTGATCATGTCGCATGAACGGCACCGGTTGTGCGAGAGGGTGGACTATGTCACGTCACCTGGATTCCTGCGCGGGCGCGAGCAACGCCGCACGGCAGGTCTGACGGGTGGTGGACCCTCGGCGCTGATCACGACGCTGGCGGTATTTGAGTTCGACGCGCAGAGCGGCGAGGCCGTGTTGCGGTCACACCATCCCGGCGTGTCCATCGAGCAGATCCGCGAGCACACGGGGTGGCCGCTGCGAGTCTCGCCGGATGTCTGCGAGACACCGACACCAACCGGGGAGGAGTTGTCGATTATCCGGCGGCTGGACCCGCAGGGCTTCTGGACAGGTCAGAAGGACGGCTGACGACAATGGGATTTCTCTTCCGGTTCCTTTTTGAAGTGGGCGAGAAGGTTTTGTTGAACACTGTCGTGGTTTGGACGGGGGAAGTCATTCTTTATTATGTAACATTCGCAAGACATAAGCCTCGATGGAACCTAACGTTCATGGTATCCGGTCTAAGTGGTTGGTGGGGGTCCTGTTTTGGGTGGTCGTCCTCGTAATAGTGTTCTATGCTTTCGGGGGACCTACGTGTACGTTTCGCCCGTGTCCACCAGAGCGTCAACGGGAGCAAACGGCCCCACGTCGGTCGCCCCGATATCAACACGTTGTCGAAACAGACCCATGCCCATTTCCCTCCGATTGTACCTTTGATGATGTCGTACAGGGCGTGAAACCGATGGAAACCGCGAACCGACCACACTACTACGAAGACCTCAAGATTGGCATGAAATTTCCAACTCCCCGCCGGACCATCACCGAGGCGGATCTGATGAACTTTGCGGGCGTCTCGGGTGACTACAACCGCCTGCACACCAACGAGGAGTTCGCGCGGACCACGATCTTTGGACGGCGCGTCGCGCACGGCACGCTCGTATTGTCCATTTCCCAGGGACTGCGTCAGCGCGCCGGGGTATTCGAGGGGACGCTGATGGCTTTGCTGGAGATCCGCTCGTGGCGGTTCCTCAAGCCGGTGTTTATCGGCGACACGGTGGGCGTCGAAACGGAAGTGGCCGATCTGCGCGAGACGTCACAGCCCGACCGCGGCGTCGTCGTGCAGCGCGTTCGGGTCTTCAATCAGCGTGACGAGCTGGTGCAGGAAGGCGATCTCGTGAGTCTGATTCGCCGGAGGATCTGATCAGCAGTCCGGGTCAGTTCATCATCTCCACTGCGAGGGCCACGGCCTCCCCACCGCCGAGACACAGGCAGGCAAGACCGCGCCGAAGGCCGCGATGTTTCAGCGCGTGCACCAGCGTGGTCAGGATGCGCGCGCCCGTGGCGCCGAGCGGGTGCCCCAACGCAATCGCGCCCCCATTGACGTTGACCTTGTCCCAGTTCCACCCTTGGCCGGCGAGCGCGTATCCGTTGGCGAGGATCTGAGCGGCAAACGCTTCATTCACCTCCAGCAGGTCCACGTCGTCAAGGGTCCATCCGAGTTTCTCGAGCAAACGCGGAATCGCCCTGGCCGGGGCGGCGAAGATGAACTTCGGCTCAACGGCCGCCTGCGAATACCCGGCGATGCGCGCCAGCGGCCGGGCGCCGATCGCCTGCGCTTTCGCCCGGCTCGCGATGACCAGGGCTGCGGCGGCATCGTTTAAGCCCGGCGCGTTACCGGCGGTCACGCGGCCGTTGGGCGTGAAGGCGGGCGGGAGCGTGCTCAATGCGTCCAAGGAGGTGTCGCGGCGAGGCGACTCGTCGCGGTCGACGGTGGTTGTCTCGCCGGATCGCCCCTTCGTGCGCACCGGGACGATCTCGGCCGTGAACCCGCCGCTGTCGGCCGCGGCAACGGCCTTCTGGTGACTGGCGAGCGCATACCGATCCATCGCGTCGCGCGTGACGTTGAACTCTTCGGCGATGAACTCCGCGGCGTTACCCATGGCCCAGTCTTCAAAGGCACACCACAGTCCGTCAACGAGCAACGCGTCCCGGAGTTCTCGATTGCCGTACCGCAACTGGTTCATGCGGCCGTCGACCAGGTGGGGCGTGCGACTCATGCTCTCCACGCCGCCGGCCACAAACAGGTCGCCGTCACCGGCCCGGATGGCCTGTGCCGCGAACATCACCGCCTTCAGGCTGGCGCCGCAGACCTTGTTGATCGTCGTGGCGCCGACGGTGCTCGGGAGCCCGCCCCGGAGCGCCGTCTGCCGGGCGATGTTTTGCCCGAGACCGGCAGAGACGACGTTGCCCATGAAGACTTCATCCACCTCGTCCATCTTGGGGAGCGCGGCCCGTTCAACCGCAGCGCGGACGACCGTGCCTCCGAGTTCGGCGGCCGTGATCGTTCCGAGCCCACCCTGCAATCGTCCGATGGGCGTGCGGACGGCGCTCAGAATGACGGCGTCATTGGCGCCATTGGATGACATATCGCTCCTCCTGCGGCTCTTGTTTCCTCTTCCAGCATATCGCGCCAAAGGCCACATGCACAGCGCGGCCACGGCGCGGCTCTGGCGAAGGAGTGCGGCGGGCCGTAAGCAAACCTAACGTTCGATCACTGAGATAGGACCGTGAGGTGAAAAGCCATGGATCATCTGCCGGAGTCGAAACTGTCGTCGGGCGAGATCGACACGTTAAAGAAGGCGTACACTGACCTGTTGGGATTCGTGCCGCCCCGGTTTGCGGCTCGGGCAGACTTGATGTCGCGGTTGGATCCCGAAGGGCTGGTCGTGCAGGAAGAGATGCGCCGCCACTTCATGAACCCGCAGTGTTTCGACGCCAAGACCACCCAACTGATGCTGTTTGGGATGCTCCTGGTGAACTTGCAGGACGCCGCCAGGATCCACGCGGTCGCCGCCCGCCGCGCGGGAGCGACCTGGGAAGAGCTCACGGCGGTCATGGGGCTCGCGTTCCTGTTCCGTGGCTTGTCGGCGGCGAATATCGGCTCGCACGTGTTGCAGGAAATGGCCGCATCCGAACGCGACGGAGGAGGCAAACGATGAACGCACGATTCCGCGGCGCCGTATGTAGCCTGCCGCTAGGAGGACACGAGACATGAGCACGCTCATCAAGTGTGGCACCCTGATCGACGGGACCGGCGCGCGGCCGGTGTCCGGTGGGGCGATTCTCGTCGAGGGGACGGCGATCACCGCCGTCGGGTCCGCCGACAAAGTCAGGGCGCCGTCGGGTGCGACCGTGATCGACCTCTCGGGGTACACGGTCATAGCGGGGATGATCGACTGTCACGATCACTTGCAGTTCGACACGGGTGATGAAGAAGTGATGTCGCGCGAGCCGCTGGGGTGGCTGCAGGCCCGCGCGGCCAAGAACGCGCGTCAGTTGCTGCGCGCCGGGATCACGACGGTACGGGACGTCGGCGGCAAGGGGTTCGGCGACATCGAGATCAAGAAGGCGATCGAGGCCGGTCTCATCCCTGGGCCGCGCCTGCTCGTGTCCGGACACTTTGTCGTGCGCACCGGCGGCCACGCCTGGTACCTGGGTGAGCAGGCCGATGGTCCGGATGCCATCCGGGCGACGATCCGCCGGCAACTCCGTGCCGGCGCCGACCTCGTGAAGGTTATGATCACGGGCGGCATCGCCACCAAGGGCATGGATCCCGTGGGCGCCACCTACACGCGAGAGGAGATCTGGGCGGCCGTCGATGAAGCGCACCGCGAGGGCAAGAAAGCCGCCGCACACGCCTACGGCGGCCCGGCGGTGATGCATGCTGTCGAGGCCGGTCTCGATTCGGTCGAGCATGGGGCGATGTGTTCGGACGACGAGCTCAAAGCCATGGCCGGCAAGGGGACGTATCTGGTCTGCACCTACGGGGTCATGGAGCACGTGGTCGCCACACCCAGCATCCCCGACTTCTTCCGCGAGAAGGGTAAGCAGGTTCTGACGCGGTATGTGGACACTCTGAGCCGAGCGCGAAAGATGGGAGTGAAGGTGGCCGTGGGCGGGGACACGTACCACGCCGACCCCGGCGCCGAACTCGCGGCTCTGGTGAAGGGCGGGTTTACCGCGATGGAGGCCCTGCAGAGCGTCACCCGCAACGGCGCCGACCTGTGCGGCATCCTGAATCAGGTGGGGACCCTCGAAGCGGGCAAGCGGGCGGACATCGTCGCGATCGACGGGAACCCGCTGGATGATGTGCGTGCCGTGCGCAACGTCCGCTGGGTGATGTTGGACGGGATCGTCAGACGGAGGCTCGACGGTGGTCTGGAAGACCCGGGCGCTCTGACCCGGCTATAGCGAGGGGGGCAAACACATGGGTCGCTTCAGACGAGTACTGATCGGAGTCGTAGGACTTGCCCTGGCGGTCACGCTGGGGGCCGGCCCGACCGCGGGAGCGCCCGCAGACGAATTGGTGGTCGCGGAGGCCGTGACTCAGGAGACGCTGGATGGGCAGCGCACCACGGTGCAGACGACCCTCAACGTGACGTTTCTCATCAACGAACCACTCTTGTGGCTGGACTATTCTGACAGGGAGATCAAGCCGCTGCTCGCCACGAGTTACCGGCTCGTCAGCAACACCATCTGGGAGTTTAAGCTTCGTGAAGGCGTCAAGTTCACCAACGGCGAGGAGATGGATTCGGCGGCCGTGAAGTTTTCGCTCGACCGCATCCGCCGGCCCGAACTGCGAACGCCGCTCTCGATCTACGTCCGGAACTTCCGAGAAGTCGTCGCGGTGGACAAATACACGGTCAGGGTCATCACGACCATCCCGACACCGGTGCTTCCGCTCTACATGACCCGCATCGGCATTCATCCGCCGCGCTACCTCCAGGAGAAGGGGGACGAAGAGTTCGGCCGCAACCCGGTCGGGACCGGGCCGTACAAGCTCGAGCGGTGGGTGCGAGGCGAACGAGTGGTCCTTGCCGCCAATGAGGCGTACTGGGGGCCCAAGGCCAGCGCGCCGCGGCTCGTATGGCGCTATATCCCCGAGAACGCGACACGTGTGGCCGCGCTCGGCTCCGGCGAGGTGCATATCGCCGCGACGATCCCGTATCAGGACGCCGCGGGTCTCAAGTCGCGCGGCATGAGCGTCTACCCGGTGAACACTCTGCGCACCATGTTCGTGCAATTCAACCTCCTCAAAGAGAGCCCGGTGAAGAACAAGAAGGTGCGCCAGGCGCTCAACTACGCCGTCGACAAAGACACCATGATCAAAACCGTGCTGGACGGCTACGCGCGCAAACTAGACGGTCAATTGCTGACCCGTGACTACTTCGGCTACCATGACGGGCTGAAAGCGTACCCGTATGATCCCAACAAAGCCAAGCAACTTCTGGCGGAAGCCGGGTTCGCCAGTGGGCTGAGCGTGACAATGACGGGCCCGCCGGAGCGTTACGTCCTCGGCAAAGAGACGATGCAGGTGCTGGCGGCGATGTTCGAGCGCGTGGGCGTGAAGACGACGCTCAACTACGTCGAGTTCGGGCGGTTCGTGCAACTGCTCCTGAGCAAGGACTACCCGGATATGGCATTCTGGGGTGCCGCGACGGTGCCGGACGCCGACGTGTACCTGGGCGCGATCTTCGTGCGCGGTGGCGCCTATTCGGCCAACGCCAGCGACGAGTTCGATGAAGCGTACAATCGCGCGGCACGGACGATGGACCCCACGCGTCGCCTGGACCTGTACAAGCGGGCCGCGGAGGTCCTGTACGAAGAGGCGCCCGCGCTCTTCCTGCACCAGCAGACAAACGTTTTTGCGGCGAACTCGCGGGTTGCCGGCTTCAGGCCGGATCCTGATGAGGGCATTCGCGTGCAAGGCGTCCGGCTGCGGTAGACGGGAGGCCATGATGGCGAAGGTCGCACTCGGCGAGATGACCTGGAAGGAGGTCGCGGAAGCGATCAAGGGTGGAGCCCGGGTGATCGTGATCCCCATGGGGTCCACCGAGCAACACGGACCGCATCTTCCCCTGCTCACCGACAGCCTGATGGTAGAATCCGTGGCCAGAATGGCGGCGGAACGGGCGGGCGGGGTGCTGGTCGCACCACTCATCCCCTACGGGACGTCGGACAACCACCTGGATTTTGCCGGCACGGTCTCGCTGCGTCTCGACACGCTGCGGGCACTGATCGTCGACGTGGGGCGCACGCTTGCCGGCCACGGGTTCGACGTTATCGTGCTGCTCAACGGTCACGGCGGCAACTTTCAGGCCCTCGCGGCTGCGGCCTACGATCTGCGCCAGATCACCGGCAAAGTGGTTGCGGCCATCAACTGGTTTGCCTACGTCAAGGACGGCTACCGCCACATGGAGAGCCAGTACACGTGGCACGCCGACGAGAGTGAGACCTCGCTGATGCTCCATCTGCACCCGGATCGGGTGCAGATGGGGTGGGCGGTCAACGAGGCGCCGCGCGCCATTCCGTTCTTCGAGTTCACGCACGAGGCGCTGCTCACGACCAAGGTCGACCTCGGGCTGCCGCGCACCAAGGCGGTCGTGAATTCCGGAACCTTCGGCGACGCGAGACTCGCCACGGCCGCGAAAGGCAAAGCGTGCGTGGACGAGGCCGTCGCCGCGCTTGTCCAGGTGCTCCAGAAACTGCGGACCCAAGGACCGGAGATCGCGCCACACTTTCGCCAGGCCTGACGCCATGGCCCGCTATATGGTGGGGCGGCTCGCGTATTCGGTCGTGGTGATCTTCGGCGTCGTGGTCGTGGTGTTTGCCATCATGCGTCTGACCGGCGACCCGGCCGCGCTGCTGCTGCCGCTTGGATTCACCCAGGACGACCTCCAACAGGTGCGGCACGAGATGGACCTCGATCAGCCCCTGCACGTGCAACTGGCCAAGTATCTCTCACGGGCGGCCCGCGGTAACTTTGGGCAGTCGTTGCGTTACCATGACAGCGCCATCCGGCTGGTGCTGGAGCGGGCGCCGGCGACCTTGTGGTTAACCGCCGGCGCGATGGTCGTGATGGGACTGGTCGCGCTGCCGCTTGGCATCCTGGCCGCGTCGCGCCGCGACTCCCTGCTGGACGCGGCCGCCAGTGCGGTCGCGCTGACTGGCCAGGCGATGCCGACCTTCTGGCTCGGCATTATTTTCATCCTGGTGTTCGGTCTGCGCCTCCGGTGGCTGCCGACGTCGGGGAGTGGAACGGTGTGGCACCTGGTCATGCCGAGCATCGCGCTTGGGGCGTTCTCGGCTGGTCTCACGACGCGGCTCGTGCGCAGCAGCCTGCTCGAGGTGCTCTCGCAGCACTACGTGCGGACCGCCCGCAGCAAGGGGCTGTCCGAACGGCTCGTCATCTTCAAGCACGCGCTGCGGAACGCCGCGATCCCGGTCGTGACGATCGCCGGCCTGCAACTGGGGACGCTGTTGGGCGGCGCGATCGTGACCGAGACGGTCTTCGGCTATCCGGGCATGGCCCGCCTCGCGGTCGAGGCGGTTTTCTACCGCGACTTCCCGGTGGTGCAGGCGTTCGTCGTCGTGACCGCCATCGTCATGGTCGGCATCAACGTCCTGGTCGACGTGTGCTACGTGGTCCTCGACCCGAGGATTACGTATACATAAATTGTTCGATGAGGCCACCCCCCCGGAATCGCACGCATCGTCGTCTGCGCAGCTTCCGCCGTTCCTGGAAAGCTATGGTAGGCACCATGATCATGGCGGTGATTGCGATCGCCGTCGTGTTGGCCCCCCGCCTCGCGCCCTACGGCCCACTGGACCAGCACATCGTTGACCGCTTGAAGCCGCCGGTGTTCGCCGGCGGCACGCGCCAGTACGTGCTGGGGACCGATCCGGTCGGACGAGATGTGCTTTCAAGAATCATCTTTGGCAGCCGCGTATCGATCGCGGTCGGACTGAGCGCGGTGCTGATCGGCGGGTCGTTGGGGCTCACGCTGGGCATGATCTCAGGCTATTATGGGTCGACGGCCGACATGGTGATCATGCGCATCGCCGACCTACAGCTCGCCATTCCATTTCTCGTTCTCGCGATCGCCATTATCACCGTGCTCAAACCTGGGTTGCTGAGTATTGTTCTTGTACTGGGTCTCTCGAGCTGGGTGACGTACGCGCGGGTGACCCGGGGCCAAGTCCTGTCCGTGCGCCAGCGTGACTTCGTGGAGGCGGCAAGGGCCCTGGGGGGATCGGAGGCACGCGTGTTGCTACGGCACATGCTGCCCAACGTCATCGCGCCGGTTATCGTCGTCGCGACGCTGGAGGTCGGCCGGATGATCCTCGCGGAGGCCGCGCTGTCGTTCCTGGGTCTGGGGATCCAGCCGCCGGCGCCCACGTGGGGCGGGATCACCGCCGACGGCCGTGACTGGCTGGGTACGGCGTGGTGGATCAGCACGCTGCCGGGGATCGCGATTCTCCTGACGGTGATGGC
>JBGQGY010000106.1:0-12733 GCA_041497675.1 bacterium
AAAGCCAGTTGGCGGCGTTCATCATGCCGGTAGCGACAGTGAGAATCATACCGTGGCGGAGCAGAGGCTCAGACCAGAACGTGGCCGGGCGAACCTCAGGCGATGCGGTCACTAGAGGCGCACTTCCTCCTCCGCGATCAGCGTTTTCTCGTACGGCGTTGGCGACCGGAGGGAGTACGTGACGTTAAACGCGTAGGGACCGAACTGGTTGCGCAACACCTCGATTTTTCCCCCGGGGCCGGGGCGGACCGTCACGGGCGTAAAGCGGCTCGGCACATCGCTGTGCTCGTAGCGCTCGCGCAGCAGATTCGACCGATCGAACGTGACCACGCCGTCGACCACCCGCAGCCGCTCGAAATACCATCCATAGTGACCCAGGACGAATCGGACCGTGTTCACCGGCTGATTCGGGATGAAGAAATACCGCACGCGGGCCGTCTGGCCGGCAATCTCCACCTGCTGCTCGATCTGATAGCGCCTGGGCTCCTCGCCGCTTCGCTGCGGCACGCCGAGTCCTGATGACATCGTGAGGTAGACGCGGCCTGTCTCTTTGTCGACGTGGACGTTGAACGCGTGGGACCACAGGTCCAGCGTCACGCCGTCCACGGTGACAAATGATGACCACGCGCTGTACTCCACCAGCGCGTCGCCCTGCCGGTTGAAGAACACCGGTTTGTTGTTGCCCGCGTTCAGCGTGAAGAGCACCGTCATGTCGCCGTTGTCGCGGCGCAACTCCTGTTGGACCGTCACCTCGGCGGCCATCAGGGCGAGGTTGCTCAGGGCCCGCCCGGCCAGCACCATGAGGGCCACCAGCCCGCAGACAATGATCACTCGGTCAATGTGCCGCAGCAGAAACCTGGTCATGCATCCCCTCCCTCGTGATCACCCGCAGGGCGTAGATCGAGGCCGCAACAAATGCCAGCGCCAGAATAGAGAGAAAGATGGCGTGTTCCTCGAGCGGGAAGATACGCGCCCAGGCATAGGTGACGGGGAAACTCCCCCTCCAGAAGTACCGAAACAATGGTGCCGCGATGTAGACGATCGGGATGTTGATGAACGCAAACGTCAGCGGCAGAGCGTACATCAACTTGAGCACGGTCTCTTTCGCCTCGCTCGGCCACTCGGCGAGCTCCACCGCCAGCAGCGGCACCAGCAGGTAGAGATACTGCTCGTTGACGACCTTGGAGCCTAAGAAGAACGCCACCAGCGCGATGATGCACGCCTGCGCGAGCCGGTGCGGCCGCCTGGCCAGATACGCGTAGACGAGGACGAGCCCCGCGGTCTGCGTAATGTGGCCAACGAGCGGGGACACCGCGTACGCGAGAAAGTTCATGTCGAGTCGCGTGAACAGACTGAGCGGATAGAGCAGCAGGTGAATGCTGAGGTTGGCCCCGGGCCGCGCGGCCTGGAAGAGCGCCACTTCGCGGAAGCCGGTCCAAAATGGCGCCACCACCACGGCGCAGATCCCGAAAAAGGTCGCCGCGTACGCGGCGATCACCCGTCGGTTCACACCCTGTTGCCACAGGTGCAGCAGCACGACCGGCAACAACACCGCGGGGAGAACCTTGATCAACGCCCCGGCGGCCAGGGCGGTCGCACTCGCGAGGTAGCGCTGCCGGCGCACCAGACACAGGCTGAGCAGCGCCGGAAAGACCATCAACGCTTCGACCGTCCACGTGGCCGATACGAGGATCACGAGCGGGTTGAGGAAGAAGCGGCGCGCGGCGGCTTCGCCCGTCATACGCCAGAGCAGCAGTATGATCCCGATCTCCGCTATGAAGATGGGCAATTTGAAGAACACGTTGAAGATCGGCGGCACGATCACCGTCGCGGCCGGGCCATGAATCGTAAATTGGTAGTACAGGGGCATCACCAGGTTCGCCAGTTTGGCCACGGGATAGTAGAGCATCATCAGCAGCGGAGGATAGGCATAGTAGGCATAGAACGTTTCCTGCATTCCTCTGCTCAGGCTCTCGCGCGGCATGTTCAGTCCCTGCTGTGCCAGGTAACTCGCACTCAGGTCGTGGAAGGTCGCATACGGCGAGTGGTCTCGGGCCAAGTCGACGAACATGTTGTACCAGGTCTGTAGTTCCCACGGGTGGTTCAACGGCATGAGGATAAACCGGATCAGCAGGCCGATGAGGATCCAGCGGGGAACGCGGAACCG
This sequence comes from bacterium, assembly GCA_041497675.1. Lineage (GTDB taxonomy): Bacteria > Sysuimicrobiota > Sysuimicrobiia > Sysuimicrobiales > Humicultoraceae > JBGPNN01. The sequence continues at coordinate 2,168 of JBGQGY010000106.1, forward strand.
GTGACTCATCTGCGCCTGGCCGGAACGTGGCGGGCCACGGCTCTGGGCCTGCTCGGCACCGCGGCGTCTTTTTCGCTCGTCATCGGCGGATACTGGGACATCTGGTGGCACTTCAACATCGGCCGGGACAGCTTCTGGACCCGCCCCCATCTCATGGTGTATGCCGAGGTCGTCACCGCGCTTGTCCTGGGGGCGATTGGCGTCTTGGATCGTCGCCTGCGCCCCGCCGCGATCGTCGTCGGTCTGGGCGGCCTGATCACCATCGGCACCGCCCCAATCGACAACCTCTGGCACGCGATCTTTGGCGTCGACTTCACGATCTGGAGCCCGCCCCACATCGTCATTACGGCGGGTAGCGCCGTGTCATCGATCGGTCTGGTGACTTGGTGGATGGTGCAGGAGCAGCTGACGCCCGGCCGCCGGGGGAAGATCGGCTTTCGCGTGGCGCTCGCGGCCCAGGTCGCGGCCCTTTTGCCGGTGCTGCTGGTGCTTCTGATGGAGTATGAGCAAACGCTCATCGTCCGGAGAAGCATGCTCGCCTACCGTTGGGCCCTCCAGGCTCCCTACTATCCGATCTTCATCGCGTTCCTGACCTTCAGCGTCGCCGTGGCCGTCGCCCGCGCCATTGGACCCGCGGTCGTGGTGGTCGGGAGCATCATCGCGTATCTCTTGCTCCTCGCGTTCTCACTGTTACTCCAGGGCGCCCAGCCGATGGCGTCCCCCGTGCCGTTCTTTCTCGCGCTCATCGTCGTGGCCGCCATCATCCTCTGGGTCCCGGGACTTGCCGGGGACATCGCCGCATGCCTGGCCGCGGTCCCCGCACTCTACCTGGGCATGACCCTCGGGGCGCGCCCGATCCCCCACGAGGTGACGTCGATCCTGGGAACGGTCGCCGCCGCCGCGGCCGCAGCGGTGGCAGGACGCCTCCTCGGCCGCGCGCTTGCGATGATCGCACACGCGAGTGCTTGATCTCCATCCGCTCCTCGTGCTGGTCCTCGAAGCCGCGGTCATCGCGATGTGCGTGGCCTCGGGCGTGCGGGCCGCGCGGCGGGCCCGGCGCGCGCCCTAGAGATACGTCCGGATCGCCTTCAAGAACTGTCCGTCGAGCGAATCGCCCGCAATCGCAATGACGCGATCGACGTGTGGCAGGGCGTCGGTCCGCCGCTCTGCCAACCCGTAGATCATCGCCAGCCAGTAGTGCGCCTGCACGGCATTGGGTTCCCGCGCGAGGATACGCCGGTAGGTCTCCATCGCGTCGCCGATCCGGCCTTCGGCCCGCGCCTGCCGCCCCGGATCGAGTTGTGCGTTCGTAAAGATCGGCGACTCACCCACGTAGGTGACCGCTTTGACGCAGAAGTCGCGGACCCACGCGGCGCGCACCCCGCTGCTCTTCAGTGTCGTGCACTGTTGAAAGACCCGCTTGGCATCCGCAGGCCTGTCGAGGCTCAGCAGCGTCATGCCGTACAGGAGATAGGTGTAGTCGGTGGCACCGTCGCCCATGACCTGCTCGTATCCCCTGGCCGCTTCGATCAGGCGTCCCTGCCGTCGGAGGTAGTGGGCTGCATTCTCCGCGGGTGTGAAGTGTTTGGAATCGTCCGGTCCGGTGGCAAACGGCGACGTCAAGTCGGTGCGCGCCTCGGGGGCGCCGGCGTCGATCACCGAGAACGGGCCGAACGCCACGGAGAGCGCACGTTGGTCCCCACCCTGACCAACGCCGGCCGGTGACTGCGGCGGCTGGACGGTATGAAAGATGACGTGGTGCCGGCCCGGATCGAGCGCCAACGCGCGGACGACGATGTGGCGCTCGGCGCGGGCTTCAATTCCCCACTGCGCGACGCGGCGTCCATCGACGCTGATCTGCAGGTCGCGCGAGATGTGAAACGCTTCGGCGGTGAATCGCAGGTTGATCGCCTGCGCTCCCGCCGTCTCATTCACGAGGAAGATCTCTCCGTCGTTGCGCATCCACTGGCGAACTCTTCCCGGCTCCCAGGTTTCCCGCTGATAGAAGTTAGCGCCGACCTGAATGCTGATCTGGGGGCTGATCTCGCGCTGGCCGTACGCAAGGCGAGAACTGGCGACGACCGGGAGACACGCGGCCAGGACGAGCGTGACGCGGAGAAGACGATGCACCTTGTTGTGTTGTAAGGTTGCGCGAAGTTGTCCGGAAGTTCAGTTGCACGACGGCAGACGAAAATCCTTCTGTTACTCAACAGTTGCGTTGGAGCCACGATTCGACGTTGTGGTTCGGAGGCTTCTCAGACCGTTGCTGCTGCGGCCACCGGGGGACGCCTGCGGGAGCCGGGCTTCGGGCCTGGCCGGCGGGGCTCACGGGCCCAGTCCTCGAGGAACCACGTCAAACTCGCCTTGTTCCACACCGGCCCAGCAGCGAGCTTTGCCAAAGGCGCTGGGAAATTGCGCGTGGCCGCGATCTGCGAGGCGCGCTGCCGGGTGACCCCCAACAAGTCCGCCAGTTCGCGAATCCCCACAAGCGTGATCTGATTCTGTTGCTCGAGCCTTCGTTCCAGATGTTCAGGGAGTTCGATCGCCACTGAGACAATTTCCGCCCCTTTGTCCCCGCGAGCACGAACCAGGGCGCTCAGGAAGGCCCGCAAGCCTTTCGTCAGCGCGGTCGTTGGCGAATCAGCATCAACTGACAGCAGCGCGTCGAGGGACGTCGGGCCCGCGGCCCCGGCCGCCGCGTATCGTTGCAAGGTCTGCTGCATGCGCTCGAGCACGCGCAGCGCTCGCTCTGCGCCCAACTCGTGGGTGACTATACAAGACAGATCTATTTGACTATATTAGTTATGGAAATAGTACGCAGGGGACGAGAGAGATGGCTCGTGTCAGGGGTGGAAACTCGTGAAGAGCGTGCCGATAGCGGTATTGAAGGCGAAGTTGAGCGAGCATCTCGACGCCGTGAAGGCGGGTGAGGAGATCATCGTGACGGAGCGGGGCGAGCCGATCGCCAGACTCCTGCCGATCGCGCAGGAGGAGAGCATGGAGGTCCGCATAATCAGGCTGGTGGCCGCCGGGTTGGTGCGGCCCCCGGTGAGGCCGCTTCCGGATGAGTTCTGGACCATGCCGATGGCCCATGATCCTGAAGGCCTGGTTCTCAAAGCCCTTCTTGAAGATCGGGAGGAGGGCTATTGAAGTTCTGGGATACATCTGCCCTGGTGCCGCTCTTCGCGACAGAACCCCCATCTGAACAGATGCTGAAGCTTCTTCACGCCGACCCCAGCGTCGCCGCATGGTGGAGTTCAGCGGTCGAGTGCTCGGCAGCGCTCGCGCGTCGTGCCCGTGAGGGCAGCTTGTCAGCCGACGACTGGGACAACGCGTTAGCCAGGCTGCAGGTGCTGAAGGATTCGTGGTTTGAGGTTGAACCCAGCGAGCGGATTCGCGCGCTCGCGGCGCGCTTGGTCCGCGTGCACACGCTTCGCGCCAGCGACGCCTTTCAACTCGCGGCGGCGCTCGTGTGGATCGACAAGGCGGCGCCGGGCGAACTCGTCACCCTCGATCGCCGGCTACACACCGCTGCGCGTCTCGAGGGGTTTAGGGTGCTCCCTTAACGGTGCGACTCGACAAATTTCTCCAGACGAGCCGGTTGATCAAGCGCCGCACGCTCGCCAACCGCCTGTGCGACGCCGGCAAGATCACGCTCAACGGACGGCGCGCCAAAGCCGCGGCCGACGTGAAGGTCGACGATCTCATCGGCGTCGACTTTGTGACACGGCAGATCGTCGCGAAGGTGCTGCGCATACCGGAAGGGCGGCCGTCGCCGGAGCCCGTCTATCAGGTCGTCGAAGACCGGCGCTCCGCCGAGGCCTGGTAGGTCGCTCTCGCCGTCCGCAAGACCTGCAGGATCGCGATTCCTCCGACGATACACACCGCGCCCAGCGTCTGAATCACCGACAGCCGGTCGTGCAACAGGATCACCCCGAGGCTCACCGTCACCACCGGCTCGAAACTGCTGAGGACCGCGACGTGCGCCGCGGCCAGGCGCCGGAAGGCGTGGAGCATGAGTAGCGGTGCCAGGACGCCCGCCAGCATGCCCGACGCGGCGGTCGCCCACAGCGCCGGCGTGTACGCGGGCAGACCCCACTGCCCGGTGAGCGTGGCGACGACCGCAAAGATCACGCCCGACGTCGCCAGCAGCACGTTCAACGCGGCAAGCGGCTCGACATTTTGGAGCACCCGCCGCGCGGCCACGGCATAGAACCCCGCCGATATGGTCGTCATCGTCACGGCGACGAGTCCGGCCGTCTTGCCGAGTGACGGCGTCTGCCCGGCGACCAGGGTCGCGCCGGCAATCACCAAGAGCAGCACCGGCGCGTCGGTCCAGCGGATCCGCTCACCGAGGACGATCCACGCGATCCAGGCCACGTGCAGCGGGTACAGCGCCACCAAGACCGCGACGGACGACACGGGGAGATACTTCAGGCCAAAGACGAACCCGTACGCCTGCAGAGGGATCAGCACCCCGCCCATCAGCAGCAGTGGGGTCAGGCGGCTTCGCGGGGGCAGCACGAGTAATTTTGTCAGCGCGAGCACGACCCACAGCATGGGGACGGCAATCACCGTGCGAACGGCGAGCACCTGGATGGGCGTCATCCCGGCGTCGAGCGCGATCTTCATCAGGATCGGGGACACGCCGTACAGCGTCGCCGCGAGCAGCACGATCGCGGCGGACTGCGTCGGCATCAGATGGCCCGCGCGACGCGGGTGGCCTCCAACATGGCATCGTGCACTCGGCGGGGGGCCAGTGCGTCGCCGATCAGATGTATGGCCGGTCCGGTGTCCTGGAGCGCTTGAAAGAGCTCGTCATCCGCGCGGCCGCCGCAGGCCGAGACGATCGAATCGCATTCCAGCGATACGGTGGCGCCCGTCAGGATGTGCTGGGCGATCACCATGCCCGGTCGAAGCTCGGCCGCGGTGTAGAGCGGCAGGCACTCCACGCCCCGCGTCAGCAGCCGTTGCAGGATGATCGGCTTCAGGGTGTCGTCGATCGCGTCCCCGATCGTCTGAAACGGGCTGATGAGACGTACCTGACAGCCTTGCCCGGCGAGGAAGTCCGCCGTGGTCGGTCCGGTCATGTGGGGGTCTTCCGCGAGCACGACCACGCGCCGCCCCACCGCCGCGTCGCCGTCGAGCACCTCGCGGGCGGCGATGACCTTCGTCGCCGCGCCATTCGCCGCCGACGGCGGCCGGGGGATCGACCCCGTCGCGATGATCACGACGTCGGGTCGCAGCGCCAGCACGTCGTCTCGGGTCGCAGACACACCGAGTCGCACGTCGACCTTGTGGACGTGCACCTGCGCGGCCAGCCACCTGGCGATCCCGATGTACTCAGCGCGCCCCGGCGCCCGCGCCGCGGTGAGGACCTGACCGCCAAGCTCTCGCCGCCGCTCGAAGAGCGTGACCGCATGCCCCCGCGCCGCCGCCACCCGCGCGGCTTCGAGTCCCCCCGGCCCGCCACCAACGACGACCACCCGTCGGGGTGATCGCGTCGCCTGCAGGTCGCCGAGTTCAGCCTCGCGGCCGATCGAGGGATTGTGCACGCATTCGATCGACAGTCCCTGGTAGAGGCGCCCGATGCATCCTTCATTCGCCCCGACACACAGGCGGATCTCCTCCGTGTGTCCGGCCTGCGCCTTGCGCGGCATGTCGGGGTCGGCGATGATGGCGCGCGTCATCCCGATCAGGTCGGCGGCGCCGTCGGCCAGGGCGGTCTCGGCCTCCTCGGGGTGCACGATCCGGCCGGCGTAAAGCACCGGCACGCTGAGCGCGCGCTTGTAGGCCGCGGCCAGGGGCAGATAGATCCCGTGCGGGAAATAGCTCGACGGGACGTGCCTGGGCCGGCCCTGCAACGACTTGACGGTCCCGCCTGTCACCGAAAACACGTCGATCAGCATGAGCGCGTCGAGACGCCGGGCCACCTCGAGCCGCTCATCCGGTGACAGCTCACCGGGGAGAAAGTCATCGCCGCTCACGCGCACGAACAGCAGCGGGTTCGATCCGATCGCCTCGCGAACCGCGCGCAGCACGTCGGTGGGGAACCTGAGACGGCGCTCGAACGTCCCGCCGTACGCGTCGGTGCGCCGGTTGGCGGCCGGAGACAAGAACGCGTCCGGGAGCATATCGCCGAACATGGCGATCTCGACGCCATCAAACCCCGCACGGCACGTGCGCTCGGCGGCCGCCGCATAGGCATCGACGACCATGCGGATGTCGGCGGTGGACATCGCGTGCGGGATCTCGCCGGTCCGCTCATTGGGCTGATCCGACGGAAACAGCAACGGGCGCCGGGACGCCAGCGAGCTGGCTCGCCGCCCGCGGTGGACGAGCTGGCAGGTGATCAGCGCGCCGTACGCATGCACCGCGTCCGCCAGCGCACGGAACGGCGGGATGATGCTCTCATCATAGTTGTTGATGTTGCCGGCCCCGCCCGGCGAGGTCGGGTGGACGCTCGTGGTCCCAAACGCCTGGACCAGCCCGGCCCCGCCCTTCGCCTTCTCCACGTGATAGCGGATATAGCGATCACCGGGCAGCCCGTTGACGCCGAAGTGGGCGTCGTGCGACGTGCTGACGATCCGGTTCTTCACCGTGACCCGGCCCAGCGCGAGGGGCGAGAACAATCGGGGAAACGCCTCTGACATCGCCGACCTCCTGGAGAGGGAAGGAAAAACGCGGGCGGGTGGTATATTACGTGGCATATCCAGCCAGCCCTGCCGGGGAAACACATCGTGAGCCGCGAGACCGCGACCAGACTGCTTGGTGACGATCGTCTGTCAAAGCGCGCGTCCGTCGTATACCGCACATTGAAGCATGATCTCATTACCGGCCGCATCCAGCCCGGCGGATTTCTCCACGAGATCAAGATCGCGGGGCGGTTCCGCATCAGCAAGAGTCCCGTCCGCGACGCCCTGAGCGTGCTGCGGGCCGAGGGGTACGTCGACGTCGTCCCCAGGCGCGGGTACATCGCCACACAGGTCAGCCTGCGGGAGTTTCACGAGGTCTTCGGGCTGCGCGCCCTGCTCGAGAGCGAGGCGGCCGCTCTGGCCGCGGGACGGGACGGACCAAGCCTCGCGGGGCGCCTGGCGGACCTCGAAGCCGAAGGCCGGACGGCCAAAGACGAAGACCGACCCGAGGCCTACGTCGAGATCAACCGCCGGTTTCACCTGGCGATCGCGGATGCGGCCGGGCATGCGCTGCTGGCCCGATGGATCGAGCAGCTCCTCGATCGCGCGGAGCGCATCATCTGGCTGGGCGTGGCCCGCCGCATGACCAGTGACGACATCTACCACGAGACCGACGAGTTGATCGAGGCGATCCGCCGCGGGAAGTCCGACGGCGCGCGCCGCGCCATGAGCGTGCATATCGACAACATGCGCCGGCGACTCCTCACGACGGGCATGGGACCCACCTCGTGACCACGCCGTTTGCCCGCGACACGCTCCGAAAGATCGAGCCCTCGCTGCTGCGGGCCGTAATGCGCGAGCGCACACATCACAGCTTCGAGTACGTCCTGTACCGGGCGATCTTCGGCGGCGGAAAACTGTCCGAGGGCGCGATCACCAAGGTCGAAGATATCCTGGCGCTCTGCCGCGAGCGGGGTCTCTCCCCCGATTTGCCGGACATGCGATGGGCGCAGACGCTGCTCGACCTGGCGAAGGCCCTGCGCGCCGGCACGCCGCCCAAGGTCGCGGCCGAGCGTCCCGTGCCCTTCGACGCCCAAGGCCTGGCAGCAGTAGACTCCCTGCTCTTTGGACGGCGGTCGATCCGGCTGTGGACCGACGATCCGGTGCCCGAGAGACTGATCGAACGCGTCATCGACGCAGGCCTGTGGGCGCCCCATGCCTGCAACCTCCAGAACACGCGCGTCATCATCGTGAGCAAGGAGACCGCGAAGCAGCTGTTGCCGGGCGGAGAGACGCGGGGCGCCGCGGTCTATCTCGTGATCTGCCGCGATCTGCGGGCGTACGAGCACTACGCGGCGACGGTGCCGCTCCACAATCGCGGTCTGGATGCCGGCGCCGCCGTGCAGAACATGCTGCTGATGGTCCACGCGCTCGGATTGGGCGCGGTGTGGGGCACGTTCGACGATCCGATCGCGCTGCGGATTCGCAAGCATTTCAATGTTCCCGCCCACATCGAACTGATCACCTACATCGGGTTGGGGTGGCCGGCCGAAGCGCATATCGCTCCCGGCCGTCTGGCCGTTGAGGATGCCGTGGTGGCCCGCGGATGATCGATCGGGATTTTCTGACCGAAGCGCTGGTGCGCCTGGCGAAGAGTCCGACGGACGTTCCGGTCGGGCAGACCGAGCTCGCCCCTGACGATCCGAAGATCACCACGTATGTGCGACGCGTCCTCGGCCCCGCGCTTGCAGAGGTGGGTGTCCCCCTCGCAACGGTCGATGACTGGAACAACGGCGTCGGATTCCTGGGCCCAGAAGATACGGCCCCTGCGCTGTTGTTGATGCTCTACACGACGTCGCAGCACGGTAACTTCACCGACGACACGCTCGAAGGCCGGCTCGGGGACGGCTCGGCGTTTGGCGTCAACGAACCCTGCGTGTTCGGCAAAGGCACGAACCAGGGCAAAGCCCCCGCCGCTGCCGTGCTCGCGGCCCTCAAGATGCTGCGCGACACGGGGGCGCGTCTGAAGCGGCGCCTCGTGATCGCGGTCAACACCGAGGGCCGCAGCAGCCACAGCTGCTCGGCTCGGCTGATCGACGAGCACGGCGTGCGCGCCGACCAGGGGATCGTCTGCATCGGGACGGGGAACGAGATCGTGCTCGGGAACCGCGGTCGCGTCGACATCCGGGTGACGGTGGGCGGTCGATCGGCACACAGCAGCCATCCGGAGCTGGGCGTCAACGCCATACAGGGGGCCAACGACGTCCTCAACCGGCTCGCCGGGCTGACGTTCCCAAAGCGCCATCCCAATCTCGGCCCGGAACAGATGACGGTCTACAAACTCGTGTGCACGCCCATCGCGCCCCACACGCTCCCCGACCGCTGCGAGCTCACGCTCGACCGGCGCCTGCTCCCCGGCACCGCGATCGACGCGGCGATTGATGAGATCCGGGCGGCGGTCGACGGCAGCGGGCCGTGGAAAGTCACCGTCGAGCCGGGCGCGTCGATGCTCCCGGCCGAGGTCCCGGTCGACGCGCCGGTCGTCCGCGCGCTCGACCGGGCCACCCGCGAGGTCACGGGCCACCCCGCCGCCACCGTGTACGCGGGGTATACCTTCGACGCGGGCTATGCGTGCGCGAAGGGCATCCCCACGGTGATGTTCGGACCGGCGATGCGCGGACGGACACGCGGCCTCGCCAACGACGTGACCGCGACGGAGTTCGTGCCCCTCTCGGTCGTTCACGAAAGCGCGGAGATCTATCTCCGCACGATCCGGACGTTGTGCGGGGTGACGGACGCGTAATGCCGGAGAGCCTGGCCATCCGCGGCGCGACCATCATCACGATGGACGACGACCGCACCGTGATTCCCGAGGGCACCGTCGTCGTCGAGGGCGGCCGGTTCGCGGCCGTGGAACCCGGTGCGCGCGATCCGAAGGCCGACCGCCTCATCGATGGGCGCGGCCAAGTGCTGCTCCCCGGTCTGATCAACTGCCACATGCACACGCGCCCCGGACGCGCCCTGGGTGACGGTCTCTCGCTGTTCGAGTGGCACGCGCTGTACCCCGATAATCTGTGCCGCATCATGACGCCTGAGGATTCGCGCGCGGGCAGTCTGGTGGCGTTCGCCGAATCCCTCAAGGGCGGCACGACGACCGCCATCGATATGACCTGCAAACCGTCCGGCGCCGTGGCCGCCGCCGAAGAAATCGGCATCCGGGCGGTGATCGTGCCCCTGGCGGCCGACGCCGATCGGGCGGACGGCGGCGCCTGTGACGCCTATCAAGAGGTCCTCCCGGCCATCGCCGCGGAGACGCCGCGCCTAGCGCGCGGCCGCGTGCAGTATTGGCTCGGGTTCGACGCGATCAACGGCGTCGGCGAGCCCACGCTGCGGCAGATGAGTGAGGACGCGCGGCGTCTGGATGTCGGCATCCACGGCCACATGTCCGAGTCGCAGGACGACACCGGGTGGGCGCCCAAGACGCTTGGGATCGATCCGGCGGCCTACCTGGCGCGGGCGGGGATTCTCGGGCCCCGCACCATCCTCGCGCACTGCAACTGGCTGACCGATGACGAGATCCGGCTGCTCGCCTCGTCGCGGACGAGCGTGTCTCACAACCCCACGAGCAACATGAAGCTCGGTACGGGCGTGTGCCCGGTCGCGGCGCTGCAGCGGGCCGGGGTCAACCTGGGGCTGGGCACCGACGGCATGCTGTCGAACTTTCACCTCGACATGTTCGAGGTGATGCGCGGGGCGTGCATGCTGCAGCGCATTCACCACCTCGACGCCGCCGCGCTCTCGAGCTGGCAGGCCCTGGAGATGGCCACGCGGGGCGGGGCGCGCGCTGTCGGGCTTGGCGACGAGCTCGGGGCCATCACCACCGGCCGGCGGGCGGACGCCATCCTGGTGAACTTTGACCAGGTCCACCTGC
>JBGQGY010000107.1:0-12705 GCA_041497675.1 bacterium
AACACCCCGAAGCCTGTGATGATGATCCCGGAAAGTCTGTTCACCGACCGCAACCGCTGCAGGTTGAACCGCTGGCGCATCGTGCCCACGACACCGCTCAACGTCAGCCACCAGAGCGCCGAGCCGACGAAGACGCCGACCACCAGCAGCGTCGCCGAAGCGTAGTTTGTGGCGGGCCCAGCCAGACCCAGCCCGGCAAATACTGCTCCGAAAGACAAGATGGTCATCGGATTTGTGAGCGTCAACAGGAATGTCGACGCGTACGCGCCCGCCATGCCCCTCCCTTTCACCGCAGCCGCCAGATCCGCCGGCTGCGCCACAAACGTCGCGACGCCAAGGTAACAGAGAAACAATCCTCCAATCAAACGCAGCCACGGTTGCAGGCCGATGAGCGCCGCCGACACGACGGTCAGACCAAACCCGGCCACCGTGCCGTACACGGCGTCGGCGGTGGCCGCTCCCAGACCCGAGACCAGACCCACCACCCGCCCGTCCGCCAGAGTCCGTCTGATACACAACACGCCGATCGGCCCAACCGGCGCGGCGATAGAGAACCCGATGACGATCCCTCTCAGCAGAAACGCGGCTCCCACCGGTTGCCACTTCGTCACGATAGAATCCCCGCCCTTGTCGCGGGGCGCACGGGGGCAGGAGTTTAGGTCCCCCTCCCGTATACACGATCGAACATCCTCGCAAACTCCACCTGAGGAGGGGGAGCACGATGAGTAGAGGGATGACACGACGCCGGTTTCTCGGCGCGGCCGGCGCCGGATTGGGAGCCGCTGCGCTTTCGCCTTTTCTCAGGACGCTGCCGAATCCCGAGGTAGCCCTCGCGCAGACCGCGGATACGCTCGTCTACGGTATGGCCTCACCGTTCGACACGCTCGATGTGACCGTGACCACGGCGACGGTTGTTGGCCGAATGGGCCTGCACGTGGTTGACCCCCTGGTGTGGCCCGCGCGGCCTGGAGAGTACGCGCCGGGGCTGGCCACGTCGTGGACCATCTCGCCTGATGCCACCGCGTACACCTTCAAGCTCAGGGATGACGTCAAGTTCCACGATGGCACGCCGTTCAATGCCGAAGCCGTGAAAGTGACGTTCGACCGCGTCGTTGACCCGGCGACGAAGTCGCAGACCGCGATCAGCTTTATCGGGCCGTACGATCGCACCGAGGTGCTCGGCCCGCACGAGGTCCGCGTGCGGTTCAAGCGTCCCTATGCGTCCTTCTTGAACGGCGCGAGCACCGCGTATCTGGGGATCATCTCCCCAACGGCCCTTCGGCGATATGGCGCCGACTTTGGCCCGGTGGTCTTCGTCTCGACGGGCCCGTATTCCATCCAGTCGTATCAGTCCGGCGCCGAGATTACACTGGTCCGCAACATCAACTACAACTGGGCCTCCCGGATCTTCAAGCACAACGGGGCGCCGTATCTCCAGCGGATCGTCTACAAGATCATCACCGAACCCAGCACCCGGTTGGCGACGCTGGAGACGGGGGAAGCGCACTTCATCGAAGACGTACCGGCCACGGACCTCGAGCGCGTGAAGCAGAATCGCAACTACAAGGTGATCGAGATCACCCAAGCGGGCTCGGGCTGGTCGTTGATGTTTAACCAGAACCGCGCGCCGACCAACGAACTGGCGATCCGCCGGGCTGTGCAGCTCGCCGTGGACAAAGAGGGCCTGGCCAAAGCCGTCTGGGCCGGCGTCTTCAAACCGGCGTGCAGCCCGTTCACCACCAACCTGTACGGGTATGACGCAGAGACGTGCAAGAAGTATGCCCGCAACGTGGATCAGGCCCGAAGGGTGCTGGACGAAGCCGGCTGGCAGATGGGCCCGGACGGCATCCGCGTGAAGGGCGGGCAGAGGCTCAGCATCAACTTCTACTTCCGGACGGAAAACCCCAAACTACGCGAGATGACGGCGTTTATCCAGGCCAACCTGAGACCGTTGGGGTTTGATGTCCAGTTAACCGGCCAGGCCGGCCCGGCGTACTTCCAATCGGTGCGAACCGGTCTGCACCACATCCAGTACTGGTGGGAGACAGGCACGGATGCCGGTCAGATCCTGCGCGTCCTGTTCCACTCCAGCAACGCGGGTGGCGGCACCAACCGCAACAACTACCGCAATGCGGAGATGGACTCGCTCATCGAGCAGATCGGTGGCGAGGCCAATCCGCAGAAGCTCAAGGAACTCTTGGTGAAGGCCCAGGCGAAGGTGCTCGACGAAGCCATCATGGTCTTCCTGGTCGACCCGCCGTCGCTCTATGCGCACCAGCAACGCCTCTCGGACGTGTGGGTGGACTGGGGCGGAAACTATCCCTACTTCTACGACGCACGGCTCGCGAGGTAGGATCGTCCGGAAGGATCGCGACGCGGAGTCCGGGTTCCGATGGGACCGGGCTCCGCGGCGTCTTGATGCCTCGGCAGCCGCCTCCGGAGCAACCCGACACGCATGCTGCAGTACATTGCTAAGCGCCTCCTGCTGACTATCCCCACGATTGTTGCGATCACCCTGTTGGTGTTCGCGATGCTTCACGCCGTCCCGGGTGACCCTGCCACCATCTTCGCCGGGGACAAAAACGTGACACCGGAACAGCTCGCGGTTGTCCGCCGCGACATGGGTCTCGACCGCCCCTTGACGGTGCAATATCTCGATTATCTGACACGCATCTTGACGGGGAACCTCGGACGATCACTGTACTCGCAGCGGCCGGTCGGCCTCGAGATCCGCCAGCGGTGGCCGTCGTCCGCAGAGCTGGCCGTCAGCGCGTTCGTGCTGGCATCATCACTCGGGCTGGTCCTTGGCGTCGTCTCTGCGTTGTGGCGTTCCACGTGGATCGACGCGAGCGCCATGCTCTTTGCCATGCTTGGCGTCTCGATGCCGATCTTCTGGCTGGCCTCGATGCTGATCTTCGTGTTTGGGATCATCCTCGGATGGTTTCCGGTGATCGGATCGGGCGGATGGAACCGGCTGGTGCTGCCGACGTTGGCCCTGGGGTTGATCTCATCGGCCACCCTGGCCCGGCTCGTGCGATCGAGCGTGCTCGAAGTGTTGTCGCAGCCCTTCGTGACGACCGCCCGATCAAAGGGCCTGGCCGAGATGAAGATCCTGGCCCGGCACGTCATGAAGAACGCGTTCATCCCCGTGATTACCGTCATGGGGTTGCAGTTCGGCACCCTGCTCTCGGGAGCGGTCATTACCGAGACCGTCTTTGCGCGGCCTGGGATCGGCAAATTGCTGATCGACGCCATCCTGATCAAGGACTTCCCGATCATCCAGGCGGTAATCATGATTATCGCGCTGGCCTACGTGCTGATCAATCTGCTCGTCGACGTGTCGTATGCCCTCCTCGACCCCCGAATCCGTTTCGATTGACGCCACCGTCGACGCCCCGCGAACACGCGGCCGCTCGATCTGGCGGGATGCGTTGCTTCGCCTGCGGCGATCGCGCGGCGCGATCCTCGGCGCCGTGATCCTGAGCGTGATCATCGTCGCCGTCTTGGCCGCCGGCGTGCTGTCACCGTACGATCCGCTCGCCGTGGACGCATCCAAGGGATTCATCCCGCCGGGCGGCGCCCACCCCGTCGGTACCGATATCCTGGGGCGCGACATTGGGACCCGGATCCTCTACGGCGGCCGGTTGTCGTTGATCACCGGCCTCATCTCGGTCAGCTTCGCCCTGGCAATCGGCGTACCCATGGGTCTGGCTTCCGGATACTATGGCGGCAATGTCGACCGTGTGCTCATGCGGGTGGTGGACCTGATGCTGACGTTCCCGGGCATCCTGCTGGCGCTGGTGATCATCGCGGTCCTCGGCCCCAGCCTGCTGAACGCGATGATCGCCGTCGGCATCTCCGCGGCGCCCACGTATGCGCGCGTCGTGCGATCGACGGCGTTGTCCGCCAAGACCGAAGCCTACATTGAAGCGGCGCGCGCGCTGGGGTGCAGCAGTCCCCGCATCATCGCGCGGCATATCCTCCCCAACACGATCGCACCGCTGATCGTCTTGGGGACGCTGGGCGTCGCGGGCGCCATCATTGCCGCGGCCTCGCTCAGTTTTCTCGGATTGGGGGCGCAACCTCCACAACCCGAATGGGGCGCACTGCTGAGCGAGGGCCGCAGTTACCTGCGCCGGGCCTGGTGGATGACCGCCTTCCCAGGCATCGCGATCATGGTCACCGTGCTGGCCATCAACCTCCTGGGGGATGGTCTGCGCGACGCCCTTGATCCGCGGCTGAGGACATGAGCGGCGCCGAGCCGGTGCGCTGGGGCGTCCTCGGCGTCTCCAACATCGCCGTGAACCGCGTGATCCCAGCGATCCAGCGGTCGTCCAACGGCCGCTTGATCGCCATCGCGAGCCGCACGGTTGAGCGGGCCCGCGATGCGGCGGGGCGTCTGAACATCCCCACGGCGTACGGCGCCTACCAGGCGCTGCTCGACGATGCCAACATCCAGGCCGTCTACATCCCGCTGCCGAACACGCTGCACCGCGAGTGGACGATCCGCGCGGCTCAGGCCGGCAAGCACGTCCTCTGCGAGAAGCCCTTGGGCATCAGCGCCGCCGAGTGCGAGGAAATGATCGCGGCCTGCCGGCAACGCGGTGTCACCTTGATGGAAGCGTTTATGTATCGATTCCACCCGCGCACGGTGCGCGTCGCGGCGCTGGCCCGTGAGGGCGCCCTGGGAGACGTGCGGCTGGTCCGCGCCGCGTTCACCTTCCGGGTACGCGATCAGGCGAACAACATCCGCCTGAAGCGTGAGCTCGGCGGCGGCAGTCTCTACGACGTGGGGTGCTACTGCGTGAACGCGAGCCGCATGATCCTGGGCGAACCCCGCGACGCGTTTGCGTTTGCGCACGTCGGCGCAAGCGGGGTCGACGAGGCGCTGGGCGGTGTCCTGCGATTCGACGGCGGGCGGCTCGCAGTGATCGACTGTGGTCTGAGCACCTCACGGCGAGAAGAGTACGAGGTCGTCGGGACCGATGGCCGATTGACGCTCCCAACCGCGTTCTTGCCAGGGACCGCCGATGCGGAAATCCATCTCACAAAGGGCTCAGAGTCGTCCGTGCTCACCACGCCTGGGGTGGATCAGTACCAGTCGATGGTCGAGCACTTCGCCGACGCGGTATTGCAGGGCCACGCTGTGGGGTTTCCTCCGGATGATGCGTCGGCCAACCTTCGAACGATCGAGGCCCTCCTGCGGTCGGCGCGAACCGGCCGGGCCGAGCCCGTGCGCGCATGAAGCGCGCGACGTTCTTCATTATTATCGCGCTGGCGCTGGCGCCGCCCGCGGTCGGGCAAACTTCGCCCGTTGCGGTCGTCCTGGAGCCGCGCGTCCAGGCCGATGTCGCGGCAGACTTCACACGGGCGGCCGATCTGACGCTCCAATTCTTCCGCGAAATCTATGCCGTCGACCTGACCCGCCAGGTCCGCATCGTGCTCGTCCCGGATGCGGCCGCATACGCCGCAGCGATGGTCCGTGAATGGAACATCACCCAGACCGAGGCCGACCGGCGCGTCCGCACGACGTCCGGCTGGACCAGCGGCACGACCATCATCGTCAACGTCAGCAATACGACCACACCCCGCGCCCGCATCTTCCTCGCCTCGCATGAGTTGACCCACCAGTATCAGATTCAGACCAGCGCGCCGGCAGGCGCCTGGAGCCTGTACTGGCTCACCGAGGGCACCGCCGACGTGATCGGTGCGCGTGTCGTCGACCGAGGCGGGGTCGGCTCGATGCCGGAAGCCAAACAGGCGTGGATCGACGCGTTGCGCCGCGCACCGACGCGTCCCGACCTCAGTCAGATCATCACCGAGCCGTCGTGGTTCGCCGCGCTGAACACGCACGGGGCGGGGGTGACGTATCGTTACGCCGGCATGGCGGCGCTCTATCTGGCCGAAACCAGAGGCTATCCGCCCTTGATGGGATTCTACGCGGCGCTCCGCGATAGCCGGGATCGGGCGCAGGCGTTCCGTGTGGCCGTCGGGGTGACGTTAGAAGAGTTCACCACGGACTACAAGGCGCACCTCGATCGTCTGCTCCAGTGATGGGCGACGGCGAGCGCCCACCTTGGTGGAAAGGACACCGCGGTGAATGGTGGGTCATCGGGCAGCTCGCGCTGATGGCCGCCGTCGTGTTCGCGCCGGTGACGTGGCGTTGGACCGGAGCGAGGATGCTCTGGGTGGTGCCCGGCGTGCTGCTGGTGGCAGCGGGTCTCGGACTCGCCGCAAAAGGGTTGCGTGACCTTGGCCCCAGCCTGAGCCCCTTCCCCCGCCCGCACCTGAGCGCCACGCTCGTCCAGACCGGCGTGTTCGCCCACACGCGCCACCCCATCTACGGCGGTCTCATCATGGCATCGACAGGATGGGCGTTGTGGCGCGCCAGCGGGCTGCACCTGCTGCTGACCGCCGCGTTGGCCGCCTACCTGCACGCCAAGGGCCGGCACGAGGAGACGCTGCTCCTGGAGCGATTCCCAGAATACGCGGCCTACCGGAAACGAACGAAGCGATTGATCCCCGGGATTCTCTAATAGCAGGTCGTCAGCACGAGCGGCCAGCGCAACTCCATCAGGGCATGGTCGTCCTGGTAGCCTTTCGAGACGGTCCGGTACGGACAGGGCAGCTCTTCGTCGGTGATCCCGACCCGGCACAGCCGGCAGCGCAAATACCCCGTCTTCCAGCACTCCGTGTCGACCGTCGGGATGGGCCAGCCGGCTTCCTCGGCCAGCATCCGCCCCGCGACCATCGTGCACGCTCGATACTCGCGCTCCATCCGGCTATCGCGCTCGAGCAGCCGCTGCGCGCGCAGACGGTCCGCCAGCGCCTCGCTGATCTCGAAGATACCGGTTCGAATGAAGAAGAGCGGGATGTAATAGTCCGCGGCAATCTCAAAGCTCTCCGCGTCGTGTAGCGCGGAGAGGGTACGATAGTCGTCCGTCGTCGGAATCCCGTCGATTTTCCTCGTCGTGAGAAACTTGGCAAAGAGAAACGCGAGTTTGCAGAACGGCCAGTCAAAATAAGAAGTTGGAAAGTTCACGACGAGCTGCTGGACGAGCCCTGAGCCGTCGCTCCGAAACAGACGGCCTTCCGCGCGCTCAAGCACGCGCGCCGCGTGCCCGCCGTAATGATCCGCCAGCACCCGGCCGACCTCGTTGAACTTGGCCAGCCGCTGCGGCAGCATTTGCAGCGTGACCTCACCGGTGCGCTCGTCGCGGTA
The DNA here is from genome assembly GCA_041497675.1 of bacterium. Taxonomy (GTDB): domain Bacteria; phylum Sysuimicrobiota; class Sysuimicrobiia; order Sysuimicrobiales; family Humicultoraceae; genus JBGPNN01. The sequence goes on from JBGQGY010000107.1 coordinate 7,223, forward strand.
GAAGTCCTGGACATCGGGCAGCGTCATTGACGCGAGGTAGGCCGGGTTCAACAGATCGGTCCCCCGACGAAGCGCGCGCACGTGCGCGGCCGCGATGCCCCGGGCGCCCACGTATCGCTGGCCCTCGATCTCGATCTCCCACGCCTCAACCTGCTCCTGCCGGTTCCTCCGCCAGATACAGAACTCTTGCGCGGTGAGGACGAAAAGAAATTGCAACGTACTACGGTCGTTCGTCGGTGGGGATTCGTTTGGAAACTGGTTTGGGTCAGTGTGAAACGAGCCGCCGGCGTGCGCCAGTTCCTGCCGCATCGCCGCGGCCACCCGTTGAATATTCGCCGGGACGATCGTCACGTGCCTGGCGCCGCGCGCGAGGTCGTCGAGTTCGGCGCGCATCGCCTCGTGACCGTACAGGATTGCCACCGGAGTCAGCCCTTCAGACCGCTCATGATCACGCCCTGCACGTAGTACCGCTGCAGGACGAGGAAGAGCACGACAATCGGAATCGTCGCCATGGTGCTCGCGGCGAACGTCAGGTCCCAACGCGTCTGGACCTCGGTCGCGAAACTGGCTATGGCGACCTGGATGACGCGTTTCTCCGCGGCGGGCGCCGCGATCAGGGGCCAGAGGAACGCGTCCCAGCTCGCCTGAAACCGGATCAGCGCGAAGGCCACAAGAGCCGGGATCGAGTTCGGCAGCACGATGCGGCGGAATGCCCCAAAGTACGAGCACCCATCGATGCGCGCCGCCTCCTCGAGCTCTTTGGGAATTTCCTGGAAGAACTGGCGCAGCAAGAAGATGCCCAAGGGGTTGGCGACCCATGGGATGATCAATGCTTGATAGGTGTTGATCCACCCATACGAACGAACCTGTATGTACAGCGGGATCGCCAACACCTCGAACGGGACGATCATGGTGGACAGAAAGAGCCCAAAGAGCACGTGACGCCCCGGAAACTCGAGTTTGGCGAAGGCGTAGGCGGCCAGCGCGTTGACCACTAGGCTGAGGATGGTCACCGACAGCGCCACGAACACGCTGTTGGCCAAGTATCGGGAAAAGGGGAACGGCACCAGGTGGAACAGTTCACGATACGCGTCCAGGGTGAACACCTGGGGAATGAAGGTCTTCCACGACAGGGGGAAGATGTATTGGAAGATCTCGCGCGCCGGTTTGAGCGAAGAAGAGAACATCCAGAGATACGGGACGATGAACCCCACAGCGAGCGCGCCAAGCGTCAGGTACAGCAGCCCGCCGCCGGCGAGGCGTCTGGCGGATGCGCCCCACAGGCTTCGGGTGCCGACCCCGCCGGGGTGCCCGCGGTTCGTCAACGCCTCCACGTCAATACTCCACGGTCGTACGCAGCAGGCGGAACTGGATCAGGGTCAACAGGAGGACGATCCCCAGAAGAATCACGGACATGGCCGACGCGTAGCCCATTTGGAAGTAGCGGAACGCGGTACGAAAGATATAGAACACCATGACCATCGTGCTCTCGGCCGGCCCGCCGTCCGTCATCAGGTACACGGGGGTAAAGATCTTGAAGGCCGCGATCGTGCCGACGACCACGACAAAGACGGCCGGCCGCCGCAGCAGCGGCAGGGTGATCCGCACAAAGGCCCTCCACGGCGACGCCCCATCGATCGACGCGCTTTCGTACAGGTCGACCGCGATGGACTGCACCCCTGCCAGGAAGATGAGCATGTAGAACCCGACGTCCTTCCATACACCCATCGCGACCAGGCTGAGCAGCGCCTGGCTGGTGCTGGAGAGAAACGGCTGCGCCGGCAGTCCCACCGTGCGGAGGAACGCGTTGATGAAGCCCTGCGAGTTGTACAACAGCTTCCACACCGTGCTGATCACGACCAGCGACGTGACAACCGGCACGAAAAACGCCGAGCGGAAGAACGCGAGCCCGCGGATGCGCTGCTTCAACAGCAGCGCCAGACCCAAGGCCATGGCGGTCTGGAACCCAACGAGGAGAAACGTGTACAGCAGGGTGTTCTTTAGGGCGATCCGAAAGACCGGGTCCTTGACGGCCCGATCATAGTTCTCGAGCCCGACGGGGATCTGCTCGGGATTCAGCAGCGAGTAGTCAAAGAAACTGATGCGCAGCGCCTGTGCGATGGGCAGGATCGAGAACAACACAATCCCGACGGCCGCCGGGAGGAGAAACGCAGCGGCCGTCGCGTATCGTTGACGCCGAATGCCTGAGACCCGCATTGCGCGAGTTTAGCGCCCTCCCCGCGTGAGCGCCACGTCGAGCCGCCCGGCAGCATCATCGAGCGTTCGCTGCACGTCGCGTCCCAACGCGATGTCCTTGGCCACCGCCAGGAAGGTATCGAAGAAGTAGTTGTAGGCCGCGGTGTTGGGGCGGTGGATCGCACACTTCTGCAACTGGGCGGTGAAAATGTCCCACGGGTACTGCTTGAACTGCTGCTCCTTTTGGATCAGCGACTTGCGCACGGGGAGATACCCGCTCGAACGCACCCACTCAGCATGCTTCTCGCGGGTCAGATAGTCAGTCAGCGACCAGGCGACGTCCGGATTCTTCGTCTTGGCGGCGATCGAGACGTTCCAGCCGCCGGCGGTCACCGCGCAGCGCTTGTTCTTGAACATCGGGACCACCGCATACTTGAAGTCCGGGAAGCGCCTGTCGAGGAACGCGCGATAGGTGCTGGGCGCCTGGAACATGGCGATCCTCCCGGTCGGGAACCCATCGGGAATCGGGTCGACGGCGATCACCCGGTGCCGGGTGAACAGATCCTGATACCACTTCATCGCCTCGACCGTCGCCGGGCCGTTGAGAAACCCCGTGGCCTTCTTGAGATCGGGGCTCAGCACCGCGCCGTTATTCTGGACGATCACCGGCAGCATCGGCCAATCGCTGAGATGGCGCAGCACACCAAAGCCCCACACATCGGTGCGATCGCCGGTGCGCTTGGTGACGCGCCGCGCGATGTTGACGAACTCATCCCAGGTCCAGGCGTCTTCTAGCTTTTGCGGGATCTTGATGCCCGCCTCATCGAACATCGCCCGGTTGACGAACAGGCCTTCGGTCAACTCGTGCATGGGCACGCCGTAGACCTGCCCCTTCCAGACCGGCTCGATGAGCCCGGAGTCGATGAGGTCGCCTTTGTTTTGGGGGGTGAGGTATTTGGTCAGGACCAGCAGGCTGCCCTGCGCCGCAAACGCCGCCGTCCGCACATCCATCCAGAACACGTCGGGCGCGTCGCCGGCCGCGGACGCGGTGGTGATCTTCTGATGATACTCATTGAAGGGAAAGGCATCTCTTTGGACAGTAACGCTGGGATTGGCCTTCATGAAGCCCTTCAACAGTTCGTCCATAGACGCTTCCAGCGCGGGATCCGCGGCCATCCAGAAGCGAAGTGAGACCTTCTGCTGCGCCAGCGCAACCTGCGCGGGTGACATCGGCACGATCAGGACGACCATGAGAAGGACGAGCAACCCCGCCAGCAAGCGGGTCGGTGGCTTGCGCATCGTCGTTCCACCCCCTATGACGTTGTCCAGCTTCTTGCAGCCGCGAGTGGCTAGGAGGTTTCCGCCCGCCGCCGGGGCTCTCCTGCCGACGCGCGCGTTCGTCATCGTCCTACACGGCTGGTGTCGTCGACCATGGCCGCGATCTCGTCGGGTCCAAAACCCAGTTCCGTGAGGACCTGGTGTGTGTGTTCACCCAGGCGCGGGGGCGCCAGGCGGACGGATCCGGGTGTCCCTTCGAGCTTCACAGGTATCCCCACTGTTTTGATCGGCCCCAGGTCGCGATGGGGAATCTCAATGACCATCTGGTTGTGTGCCACCTGCGGTTCGATCAGAATCTCATCGATAGAGTTCACACGCGAACAAAGAATGTCGACGGATTCGAGACCGTCGATGACCTGTTTGGTCGTCCGCGTGCCGAATTCCTGACGCCAGCGGCTCTGCAGCTCGTCCCGGCGGGCCATTTGCTCCTTGTGCGTGGCGTACCGCGGATCGGCCGACAAATCCTCGATGCCCAGCCCTTGGCAAATCAGCTGGAGCGGATTGGGTTTGAACGCGCCCACCATCACGACGTATCCGTCGAGGGTTTTGAACGTCCCCGAGAGCGGGAACGATCCCCAGTTCAACTGCTCGCCCAGGTTCAGCCACACGGTCGCTTCCTGCAGCTGCATGGCCAGCATGCCGTCGAGCAGTGAAGCGTGGACGACCTGTCCTTCACCCGTCCGCGCCCGCGCCAGCAGCGCCAGCAGGATCGCCTGGACCAGCAGCATCCCGGCGGTGAAGTCGGCGATCGGCGTCGCGCACGGCTCAGGCGGCGCCTTGGGATCGGCGCGCCGCGCGGCGATCCCGCTCATCGCCTGCGCAAGCACGTCCTGGCCGCCCTTATCGCGATACGGGCCGCTCGGACCGTACCCGCTCCCGAAGGCAAAAATGAGACGCGGGTTGAGGGCCCTCAGGTGCTCGGCGCCAAACCCCAACCGCTCCATCACGCCCGGCCGGAAGTTATGCACGACCACGTCGGCCTTCCGGGCGAGCCGGTAGATTGCCTCACGCCCCAGCGGCGACCGCACGTCGATCGCGACGCTGCGTTTGTTGCGGTTTAGGCTCCAGAAGATCGCGCTCTCACCGCTGGCATGCTTCATGTGCATACGCGACAGATCGCCCTGCCCCGGGCGCTCGATCTTGATGACGTCCGCGCCGAAGTCTCCCAGCGTCTGCGTGCAGCACGGCCCAAGCTCGATCTGGGTAAAGTCGAGCACGACGATCCCCTCGAGCGGGCCTACCGGCCGGACCATTTCGGCACTCTCCTTTCGAGGAATGCGTTGACGCCTTCGGTGTGATCCTCCGAGCTCATCGACTTCGCCAGCGCCGCGGGCACCAGCGCCACCGCCGCCGGCAGGGGCAGCCCCAGACCGGCCATCACGGCGGCCTTCGTCCCCTGCACCGACAGCGGTGCGCACTCCAGAATCTGCTGCGCCCAACGGCGCGCCGCGCTCATCAGGTCGTTGGCCGGTATGACTTCATTGACCAGCCCGATGCGCCAGCCCTCCGCCGCGGAGATGCGACGGGCCGTCATCAACATCCCCATCGCGATCTTGAGCGGCACGTGGCGTACGAGGCGGTGCATGCCGCCATCCATGGCTGTCCGGCCGATACGCGGTTCGGGAAACCCGAACTCGGCCTGCTCGGCGGCGACAATGATATCGCACGCGAGCGCGAGTTCGAACCCCCCGCCGACCGCGACGCCATTCACCGCGGCGATAATGGGCTTGCTGCCGTCGAACCGCAGCGCCAGCCCGCCGATGCCCCGCGGATGCCTGACGGCAAGAAAACTCTTGCCGGACGGTTCTTTCATGTCGTAGCCGGCGCAAAACGCCTTGTCGCCGGCGCCGGTCAGGATCGCGACACGCAGGTCGGGGTCGCCTTCATAGTCGTTCCAAATCTGATCGAGTTCGTCGGTGGCGGGACGGTGCAGCGCGTTGCGGACTTCG
>JBGQGY010000108.1:0-12545 GCA_041497675.1 bacterium
ATCGGCCTGCTCGGCGAAACGTTGGAACCAATCCCGATGGCGGTCGCGCGTCGCGCGAGCGTCCCCTGTCTCTGTCAGGTTCTCTCGCGCATACTCCCTTATGGTCTCGAGCATGTGAAACCGTCCGTCGGGTCCCTGCGTGTAGATAACCAACGACTTGTCGACGAGTTGAGACATCAGATCGAGGACTCGGTCTGGTTCGATGTCGGCGCCCGCGCAGATCGCTTCGGCCGATTCGAGCGTACAGCCACCCGAAAACGCCGCCAGTCGGCGAAACACGGTCTGCTCTGGTTCCGACAGGAGCGCGTAACTCCACTCCATCACGGCCCGGAGCGTCTGGTGCCGGTGCGGTGCCGTCCGGCTGCCCCCAACGAGCAGCCGGAACCGATCCTGCAACCGCGCGGCGATCTGCTCGATGGACAGCACCTTGACCCTTGCAGCCGCAAGTTCGATCGCGAGCGGGATCCCGTCGAGCCTATGACACACTTGCGCCAGGAGCGGGATGTCCGCAGCCGTGATAACGAGGTCCGGTCTGATGGCCGTGGCACGGTCGATGAACAGACGGACGGCCTCAAACGCCGTCACCTGCTCGCGCGACCCGAGCCGCGCCGGATCGGGCGCCGACAGCGGTGGCACGCTCCAGACCGTTTCCTCGACGACGCCCAAACTTTGGCGGCTCGTCGCCAGGATCCGGAGATCTGGACAGGCCGACAGCAGTGTGTGGGTCAACTGCGCACAGGCGTCGAGGAGATGCTCGCAGTTGTCCAGGATGATCATCAAATGTTTGTACTGCAAATGCTCGACCAACGTGGCCGTCAGCGCGCGGCCAGGCTGCTCTCGCACGTGCAACTCGGACGACACGGCCTGGGGCACCAGGGCGGCGTCGGACAGCGACGCCAGTTCGACCATCCACACCCCGTCTGGGACGCCGTCGACAAATTCGGCCGCCACGTGAAGCGCCAGGCGCGTCTTGCCCAGACCGCCCGCCCCAACGAGCGTCAGCAGGCGAGTGGACGTGACGAGCCGCTTCACCTCCGCCATTTCACGCTCACGCCCGATGAAGCTGGTCAATTCCAGAGGCAGGTTGTTTGGAATCTGATCGAGCGATCTCAGCGGAGGGAAGTCGGCGCGCAGCTCGGGATGAACCAGCTGATGCAATCTCTCGGGACGCTGCAAATCCTTCAGGCGGTGCGGCCCCAGGTCTCGCAGGGTCGCGCCCGCCTGCAGGTCCCCCTCGACCAGGGTGCGGGTCGCTTCAGACAGGAGGACCTGCCCTCCATGCCCGGCCTGGCAGATGCGGGCCACCCGATGGACGTCAACACCCACGTACCTATCGCTAGAACCCACAGGCTCACCCGTGTGCACCCCCATGCGAACCCGGACCGCCGCACCGTCGGGCCAGGGGAACCCCGCAAGCGCCAGCTGGGCCGCGAGGGCCGCCTGCACGGCGCCCCTCGCCCCATCGAAGACAAACAGGAAACTCTCTCCCTGATCGTCCGACACCTGGCCGTCCGCAGCGGCGACGGCCTGACGGAGTAGCCGACGGTGGTCCGCGAAGACCTCCGCGGACCGAGCGTCGCCCAGTTGCTGGACGAGCCGTGTAGATCCCTCGATGTCGGTGAAGAGGAAGGTGACGGTGCCGGTTGGGAGAGACATGCAGAGCCCTCCGGCTGATCAAAGCGAGGGTTCGCGGGGGGTTGTGCGTTTCCTGTCAGGCAGACGCTCCAGGGCAGCCGCGCGATGCGAAGGAGGTCAACTGGCCGCGCCGAACGGCCTGAAGGATATCAATGGTGCTTCGCGCGCTGATTTTTGATCTGGATGGGACGCTCACCGACACGTTGCCATTGTGCTACGCGGCGTTTGCGCATGCGTTTGCGAAGTTACGAGGAGTATCTGCTGCACTACGATCAGCAACACGATCGGCACGCGACGATCTTCCCCGGGATCGAAGCGCTGCTGGGTTGGGTAGAGGCCCAGCGATTGCCAACTGGTATTGTGACGGCCAAGGGCGCCGGCACCGCCGCCATCACGATCCGCCGCCTGGGGCTTCGGTGCTACTTTTCCGACGTCGAGGCCGGCAGTCCCGACGGCGCCAACAAGCCGAAGGGGATCAGGATGATGCTCGCCCGATGGGGCCGGCGTCCGGCCGAAGCGGTCTACGTCGGTGATTCGCCCTACGATATGCGGGTAGGTCGTCGACCACAACCACCGGATGCGCGTCCTGGGGAAGCGGATCGAAGCTTACAACGGGCGCGTGCGTCAGTACCGCCAGGCCATCAACGCGAACCACGCCGGGCAACGCCAGGTCGGGAACGGCGGCCAGTAGCGGCGCCGACGGCCTACTGATCCGTGTCGTCCGGCGGGACGAGCAGGCTCAGCCCCAGACCTTCCAGCCCGGTCCACATGATCACGCCGCCCCACAGGGCCGGTGGCCAGACCAGGCCCCACTCGAGCCTGACGATCAGGACATACAGGCCCCACAAGACGACCGGGACAGTCGCCGCGAAGAACCGGAGCGAGGCGATCCGTCTAGGCGATGGCTCGAGAACCCGGATCAGGCCGTCCGCGGCCAGCCCGGCCATCACGGGCAGCAGCAGGAGCCGGGGCACGAAGAAACCGGTGACGGCCGCCATCAACATCGTCGGGAGCGTGAACAGGATGGCGACGCTGCCCAGCGGGGGCCGCCATCGCTGCAGCATGATCAGCACGGGCGCCAGCAGGACCGCGTTGGTGATGAGAATGTTGGAGATCGCGCGGGCGTGCGCGATGTCGCGCATCAGCGCTTCATGGCTCCCCGACCCCGCCAGTAATTTGATCAGTCGGAACGTCTGCGGCGTCATGTAGTGCGAACTGGTGAAACCCCAGAGGTAGGTGAGCAAGAGACCGACCATGCTGGTCGCCAGCGAGAGGGACAGCAGCGTCGGCAAGAACGCCCGCAGCGTCGGCCGGGTGGTGCTGCTGCCGTCGGCCCAAGCCGCCCGGAACGGGCCACTGGCCATGAGGATGAGGCCCAGCACCAGGAACACATGCGGCGGGCTGGTCAGAGCCTCGACGCTCGTTTCTAGCCCGAAGATGCTGTGCCAGATCAGGTCCCCCGTCAGGCCGGCGGCGAAGGAGAGGACACCCGCCAGGTCCATCCCGTACCGGCGAAGCGCCTCCCTGCGCCCCCCCGGCCGGGAACGCGTGATGGCCCGGAGCAGGTATCCGGCGGTGCCGAGAAAGGGCAGGATAAACGCCGCATGGAGGGGACTGAAAAAGGTTTCTACCAATCCCGGTTGGCCGTGGGACCAGATATCCACAAAGAGCCCCACGATCGTCATCGTGACCAGCGTGAGCGTGATGGTGGGATTCTGCGCGGTCGTGGTCATGCGGGAGGTCTCCCGGACCCGCCGGGGACGGCCACGAGGCTCAACCCCCATCCAACGAGCCCGGTCCACATGATCACACCGGCCCACATGGACGGGGTCCAGGCCAGCCCCCACTGAAGCGCGACGGCCAGGAAGTACAGGCTCCACAGCACGACGGGCGTGGTCACTACGCACAGCCGCAACACCATCGTCCGGTCCAGCGAGGGCCGCAGCACATGCACCAGCGAGTCGGCGACCAGCCCGGCGAGCACCGGGACCGCCAGGAGCAGCGGTACCCAGAACCCCGTCACCGACGCGATCAGCCAGACCGTAACCGTGAGAAACGTCGTCAGGGTTCCGAAGGGCGGTTGCCAGCCCTGGAACATGAGCACGATGGGCCCCAGCAAGACGATAGTCGAGATGAGGATGTTACCGATGCCTCCGGCATTGGCGATGTCGCGCACCAGCCGGGTCAGGTAGGGATCCCCTGCGCCGAAGCGCTGGATTTCCGCCATCACCGCCGGCGTCATGTAGTGTGAGCCGGCCATGGCCCATAGATGGATCAGCACGAGCGCCACAAGGCTGGTGGCGAGGGTGAGCGACAACAGCGCCGGCATGAAATTTCGCAGCGAAACCACAGTCAGCCTCGGACGCTCGCGGGCGGCCGCGCGGAACGGACTGCTGGCCATCAGGATCAGGCCCAGGAACAGGAACAGGTGGGATGGGCTGAACGAGATATCCACGCCCTTCTCCAGGCCGAACGGGGTGTGCCAGACTGTATTGGTGAGCCCGCCGACGGCGAAGAGCCCCACGCCGACGACATCGTACGCGAAGGTGGCCGGGAGGCTCGGAGCCCGGATTGGTGGCCTGCGGATCACCCGGCCAACTGGCCGGAGCAGCCACACCGCGGTCGCCAGGTAGCCCGCGTAGAATCCCTGGCCGTGGGACCACACGTCCAGGTAGAGCCCGGCGACCGTCAGGAACACCAGAAGGAGGGTCAGGTACTGGCTGCGTGGATCGCTCCGAGGGAGGTGGGCGAGCGGCTCTTCGCGGCGACATGCCGATTCCATACCGGCGAGTGGTTCGCGCCCCGACCCCCGACACCTGCCCATCAGGCCATGAGCCCGCCGTCGCCGCAGCCGGATCCGACGAGGACTTCCTCCCCGCCGGTGGAAGTGACTTCGATGAATCTGCGCGCGGTCATTTTCGATCTGGACGGCACGCTCACCGACACGCTGCCCCTGTGTTACGCGGCGTTCGCGCATGCGTTCGAGAAGTTCGGCCTCGGATCGAAGACCGATCCCCAAATCCATGCCCTGTTCGGCCCCAGCGAAGAGGGGATCATCAAGCGGCTAGTCCCCGATCAGTGGCAGGCGTGCTACGAGGTGTATCTACGCTATTACGAACAGCGCCACGATGAGTACGCGGAGATCTTCCCAGGGATTGAGCGATTGCTCGGATGGATCGAGGGCCGGCGGTTGGCAACAGGCATCGTAACGGCCAAGGGCGCCGGCACCGCCGCCATCACGATCCGCCGTCTGGGGCTTCGGCGCTACTTTTCCGACGTCGAGGCCGGCAGTCCCGACGGCGCCAACAAGCCGGAGGGGATCAGGACGATGCTCGCCCGATGGGGGCGGCGTCCGGCCGAAGCGGTCTACGTCGGTGATTCGCCCTACGACATGCAGGCCGCGCGGCAGGTCGGCGCGGTACCTATCGGCGCCGCGTGGGCGTCCGGTGCCAACGAGCACGCGCTGCGATCCGCCGGAGCCGCCGTCGTGCTCGAATCCCCGACGGCACTGCACGTCTGGCTCTCCCGCGCCGGAGTGGAACGGTGACGGCAGGGGTCTCGGGCTGCAGATTGTAATCTTCCACTGGAGTCTTCCATCGAATACCACAGACGCGGAGGATCGCGATGAAGATCCTGGGGTTTGCCGGCAGCCTGCGGCAGGCGTCCTTCAACCGGGCACTGCTCCGGGCGGCGAAAGATCTCGCGCCCACCGATGTCGAGGTCGACATAGTCGACCTCGACGGCATTCCAATGTACAACTCGGATGTCGAGGCGGCGGCATTTCCCGAAACCGTCAGATCGTTGCGGACGCACATCGCCGCTGCGGGCGCCGTGCTCATCGCCACGCCCGAGTACATGTTTTCGGTATCCGGCGTCCTGAAGAACGTCCTGGACTGGCTGGCGCGTCCCCCGGAGCCTCGCGTGCTGTGGGACAAGCCGGTGGGGATCATGGGCGCGTCGCCCGGGCTCGTCGGCACGGCGCGCGCGCAACTGCATCTGCGGCAGATCTTGCTGCACGAGCGCGCGGCGGTGTTGCCGCACCCGCAACTGCTGGTGCCCGACGCGCGCAATAAGTTCGACGCCAATGGTGTGCTGACCGATCAGGAGACAAAAACGAAGGTGACAGAATACGTCGACGCGCTGGCGCGCTGGGCGCGGCGTCTCGGCTGACGGGCGGCGGTCCGGATTCTGCGGTTACTCGCGGACCTGGCCGCTGCCCAGCACCACCCACTTGAGGGACGTCAATTCGGCCACGCCCATGGGCCCGCGCGGCCCGATGCGGTCGGTGCTGATCCCGATCTCCGCGCCCAGACCGAACTCAGCGCCGTCGACCAAACGCGATGACGCGTTCACCAGCACCACGGCGCTGTCGACCGACGCGACGAAGCGCTGCGCCCGTTCTTGATTCTCGGTGACGATCGCGTCGGCCAACCCCGTGCTGTACCGTTGGATGTGCGCCAGCGCCTGATCGAAGCCGTCGACCACGCGTACGTTGATGATGTAGTCGAGATACTCGGTGCCCCAGTCGGCGTCCCCGGCCGGCACGACGGCAGCCGCCACCTCCGGCCCGGCGGCCGCAGCGGCCGCGAGCGTCCGCTCGTCGCCCCGCACTTCCACGTCCGCCGCCCGCAGTGCGCGCACCACCCGAGGAATGAAGACTCGCGCGGCCGGCGCGTCGACCAACAGCGTCTCCAGCGCGTTGCACACGCTGGGCCGCTGGGCCTTGGCGTTGACCGCGATGCGCTCCGCCATGGCGAAGTTCGCGTCACGGTCGACAAAGAGGTGGCAGACGCCCTTGAAGTGCTTCAACACCGGCATGCGGGCGTGATCGACCACCGACCGGATCAGGTCTTCGTTCCCCCTGGGGATGACCAGATCGATCCCATCCTGGCGCAACAGGGCCGTGACCAGGGCGTGGTCGGAGTCCGCGATCACCTGGACGGCGCCCGGCGGGAAGCCGGCGCGGCTCAGCACATCGCCCAGAAACGCGTTGGAACGGCGCGCCTCACGTCCCCCTCGCAGGATCGCCGCGTTGCCCGCTTTCACGCAGAGCGCCGCGGCGTCGATCGTCACGTTGGGCCGTGCCTCGTAGATCATCAGGATCACGCCGATCGGCGAGCGCATCCGCGCAACGCGCATCCCATTGGGACGCGTCTGCATCTCCACGATCTGTCCGACGGGGTCGACCAGCGAGACGACGCGTCGAACTCCATCGGCCATCGCGCGCACTCGATCCGGGGTGAGGCGCAGCCGGTCGACGAGGGCGGGCCTGCGACCGGCCGCGGCGGCGACGTCGCCGGCGTTGGCCGCCAGCAACCCGTCCATCTCCATGTCGAGCAGGTCGGCGAGCGAGAGGAGCGCGCCGTCCTTAGTGCGTGAGGGCGCCGTGCGCAGCGTCATCGCCGCGGCGCGCGCGCGCGCGATCATCGATGGGATCATCATCTCGTTCATGACGAGATCACCAGGTTGTCGCGGTGGATGGCCTCGATGCGCGCGCCGACCAGCCCCGTCAAGTCCGCGCTGCGCCGTCCCTTCATCAGGTCGATGGTACTGTGATCGTGCGCGGCGATGCCCCGACCAATCTCACGTCCCCCGCGATCCACCACGGCGACCAGATCGCCCGCCGCGAAGATCCCCTCGACCTGGTTGATGCCCGAGGGCAGCAGGCTGCGCCCGCGTTCACGCAGCGCTTTCGCGGCGCCGTCATCCACGACGATGCGCCCGCGGACGCGGCCGCGCGCGACCAGCCACCGTTTCCGGCCGGTGAGCGATTGCGCCGCAGGGAGAAACCGCGTCCCCAGCCGATCACCGGCGGCGATCCGCTCGAGCACACGCGGTATCATGCCGTCGGTGATCACGACCTCGCAACCGGCCGCCGTCGCGAGACGGGCGGCGGCGATCTTTGTGATCATCCCGCCGGTGCCGACGGCGGACGCGCTGCGCCGCGCGAGGCGTTCGATGTCAGGTGTGATCGTCTGCACCTCGCGAATCGGCCGGGCCGACGGATCGCGGCGAGGGTCGCCGCTGTAGAGCCCATCGACATCGGACAGGATGCACAGCAGGTCCGCCCCAACGAGGATCGCCACCTGCGCCGACAACGTGTCGTTGTCGCCGATGCGGATCTCTTCGGTTGCGACGGTGTCATTTTCGTTGATCACCGGGACGATCCGGCGGCGTAGCAGCGCCGTCAGCGTGTTGCGGGCATTGAGGTAGCGGCGGCGCGCCGTGAGATCTTCGGCGGTCAACAGCAACTGCGCGACGCGGATGCGCCACCGCGCGAATCGCCGGCCATACTCGCGCATGAGGACCGGCTGTCCGACCGCGGCCATCGCTTGACGCTCGGCCATGGTGAGGGGCCGGCCGGCCAGGCCGACTTCCGCGGCGCCGGTGGCGATCGCACCCGACGTCACCAAGACCACGGGCCGGCCGGTTCGGTGCAGGGCCGCGATCTGGCCGGTGATGGCTGCCAGGCGGCGTGGCTGCGGTGCCCATCGGTCGCCGCACAGCGTGCTGGTGCCGACCTTGACGACGACCGGGTTTCTGCCAGGTTTGGCGCCCATGTCCGTATGATACAATACTGAAGCGGATGGGCCGGCGCTTGGCCGGCCCTGGTGCTATCATGTCGACTCGCACACCTTCCGATTCCTCCCCCTCGCGCCCGCGCCGCGGCAGGTTCCGCCGGTCCCGCTGGAGCTTCCTGCTCTACTTGCTGCTTTTCGCCGGCGTCGCCGTCTTGCTGGCCGTTGGGATCGCCGCCGGCGTGACCGTCGCCCTGGGCCGGCAGGTGCACGACGTCTCGCGGCTCTACGCGCCGCCCAGCCAGGCCACCCGCATCTACGCCGAGAACGGCGAGCTCATCGCCTCGCTCTTCCGCGAGAACCGGCAGATCGTGCCGCTCACCGATGTCCCGCCGATCCTGCGCCAGGCCGTCATCGCGATCGAGGACGAGCGATTCTTCAGCCACCGCGGCGTCGACCCGCGCGGGATCATCCGCGCGCTGTGGCGCAACGTCCGTGAGGGTGAACTCGTAGAGGGCGGCAGCACCATCACCCAGCAACTCGCCCGCAACCTGTTCCTCTCGCAGGAGCGCACGGCGACCCGCAAGATCGCGGAGATCCTCCTGGCGCTGGAGATCGAGCGGCGGCTCACGAAAGAAGAGATCCTCGAGCGCTACCTCAACCAGGTGTACTTCGGGCAGGGCGCGTACGGCGTCGAGATGGCGGCCCGGGTCTACTTTGGGAGGTCCGCGAAGCTCGCGACGCTCCCCGAGGCCGCGCTGCTGGCGGGGTTGATCCGCGCGCCGTCGATCTATTCACCCTATCGTCACTTGGCGCTCGCCAAGACCCGTCAGGAGGCGGTGCTGGCGCGGATGGCGGGCCTCGGGTATATCAGCGGGGCCGAGGCCGCCCGCGCGCGGTCGGTCAAGATCGTCCTGGCCCCGGCCAACAACACCGGGCTCGCGGGCATCCGGGCGCCCTACTTCGTGTCGTACATCATGACGAAGCTGCTGGAAACGTACGGTGAAGACCTGGTGTACAAAGGCGGTCTACAGGTCTACACGACCATCGACATCCGCATGCAGGCCATTGCCGACCGGGTTGTCAAGACCGGTATCGAGAGTGCCAAGCGGCGCAAGCTCAACGCGTCGCAGGGCGCGCTCGTCGCGCTCGACCCCGGCACCGGCATGATCCGCGCGATGATCGGCGGCGTCGACTTTGCGTCCAGCCAGTTCAACCGCGCCTGGCAGGCGCGCCGGCAGCCAGGGTCCGCGTTCAAGGTCTTTGTCTACACGACGGCGATCGCCCGAGGGATTCCACCGACGCGCATCATCGATGATTCGCAGATAACGTACGGCATCCCCGGCGCGAAGGACTGGACACCCAAGAACTACGACGGCACTTTCTCCGGCCCGATCACGCTGCGCCGCGCGTTGGAGCGATCGATCAACGTGGCGGCCGCCAAGATGATCTTCGAGCTGGGGCCGCAGCGCGTGCTCGAGACCGCGCGGACAATGGGCATCGAGAGCCCAATGCAGCCGGTCTTGTCGCTCGCGCTGGGCTCGGCGGATGTGACCCCGCTGGAGATGGCGCGCGCGTTTGCGACGCTCGCCAACGGCGGGCTGCGCACCACGCCGCTCGCCATCCTCAAGGTGACCGATTCGAAGGGCAAGGTGCTCGAAGAGCACCGGCCCAGGCGCGAGGTGGCCGTGGCGCCCGAGGTGGCCTACGTGATGACCGACCTGCTCAAAGGCGTGATTCAAAACGGGACGGGGCGGGCCGCCGACATCGGACGGCCCGCAGCCGGCAAGACCGGGACGACCGACGACTACCGCAACGCCTGGTTCATCGGTTTCACCCCGAATCTCGTCACCGCGACCTGGGTGGGCAACGACGACAACAGCCCGATGAATAGGGTCGTCGGCGGCATGATCCCGGCTGAAATGTGGGCGGCGTTCATGAAACCCGCAACCGCGTCGCTGCCCGCGGATGACTGGAGCCCGCCGGAGGGCGTGATCATCACCACCGTGTGTGCGGGCACCTGGAAGCTGGCGACGCCCGACTGCCCCGATCCGAGGCGTGAGGTGTTCACCCGTGAGTCTGCGCCGCAGCCCGGTGACTCCGGTGCGGCGCCCGATCAGCCCAACGGCACTCCCGTCGCGGTCGTGCCGCTGACGATCAAGCGACCCTCGAACGGCGCACGCCTGGCGCCGCCCTTCAGGATCGAGGGGAACAGCGCGTCGGGCGCCATGGTCACGATCGTGATCGTGGCGCAGGGCGTCGGGGGAGGGGCCCATGCGGCAGAGGTCGCGATGCAGACCTCATCCGGCGGCGACTTCTCGTACGAGTTCCGGCCGCCGACCCGCATGCCGGGAGCACGCTACGTCATCACCGTGTCGTCTCTGGGACTCAATGGCGGGCGGGCGTCGCGGGTGGTCACCGTCACGGCGCCTGGTGAAGCGTCCGGCCGCTAGTGCTAAGATGAAGGTGCGCCAGCAGGCAGCGGGGGTAACGGGCCATGTCCGGCCATTCGAAGTGGCACAACATCAAGCTCAAGAAGCAAAAGGTCGACCAGGTCCGGGGCACGCTCTTCAGCAAGATGTCCCGGGAGATCATGGCTGCCGCCAAAGACGGGGGCGGCAACCCTGACGGCAACATGCGTCTGCGGAGCGCGATCGACCGCGCGCGTGATGCCGGGATGCCCAACGATAACATCCAGCGGGCGATCCAGCGGGCAAGTGGCGAGGGGTCGGGGGCCCAGTACGAATCCGTCATCTACGAGGGATTCGCGCCTGGCGGCGTCGCGGTGATGGTCGAGGCGCTGACCGACAACCGCAACCGCACCGCCAGTGACGTCCGCGCGGTCTTTACGAAGAACGGCGGTAACCTCGGCAATTCCGTTGCTTGGATGTTCGAGCGGCGGGGCGTTGTGGTCGTTGATCGCAGCAAACCCGAAGATGATGTGCTGGTGGCCGCCTTGGAAGCGGGAGGCGAAGACGTGCAGGCGGCGGAGGAGGGCTTCGAGATACTCACGAGGCCCGAGGAGACGTTCAAGGTCAAGCAGGGCATGATCGACCGCGGTTTCACGGTGGTACGTGCCGAGAACCACATGGTGCCGAAGAACACGGTGCGGGTCGAAGGAAAACAAGCCCAGCAGGTCCTGCGCCTGCTGGAGGCGCTGGAAGATCTGGACGACGTACAGGCGGTCCACGCCAACTTCGACATTCCGGACGAGATTCTGCAGCAGGTGGGTTAAGAACTCCACGGTCTGTGGCCTTCCTTTGCACTAGAGGATAGTGTTGTGCTTGGCGAGATTGTGGCGGGCACAAAGTAACTGCACGTTCTCTGTAGTGATCGATGCTCCGCCTCTGGACCAGGGCACGTCGTGGTCAAAGTGGAGTTGGTCGTTCGCCCCGCAGATTACGCACCTACCGCTGTCACGTTTCCAAACCTCAAGCTTGACTGCCGTCGGAATGACGCGCCGACGAGGCGGATCTTGTTCTCGGATGCCGGCGAAGGCCTGATCCTCTTCAACCGCAATGAGTTTGAACTTGAAGGCGTTTCGAACGTCGTCGTGTTCCCGCCAAGAATCGACGAGGTGAAACATCCCATTGTAGGACCAAATCCCCATGCGAATCTTTTCGTACACACGAACACCCTGCTGAAGACTGACTCCTTCGCGGCGGCACATCTCAACATAGGCGATGACGTTGTCGCTCATAATGGCCACAACAATAGACCGTCGTCCGACACCCTTGCTTCCTATGATGATTTCGCCCGCGCGTCAGCCACATCCTCGCTTGGACAGGTAACTTGTCTTCAGCCCCGAAGCGACTCCGAATGGAACGGATTCTCCGCGGTGCAAGCCTGGCGACCGGCGTCGTCTTCACGGTACTGGCGATCGGTTTCGCGGCGAGGATGCCGTGGGCGACGCGTTTCTGGCCGTTCGCGATGCAAGAGAGCCGGCTCGGCTTCCTCTTTCTGAGCTCGATCGTGGCGGCGATCGCGGCGCCGGTCTTGTGGATCGGTTTCACCGGCGAGCTGCGGGCGGCGGTCGGCGGCGCCATCAACCTGTGCCTGACGGCGGTGGGGTGGGTCGTCTTCGCGACGAGATTGGGGCTCTCCGGCGGCCGGGCGGACCTGGTGCGCTGGGCGGCCGCGGTGGCGATCATCGGAGCCTTCACGGCGGCCCTGCTCGTGCTCTCGCGGCGGTTTCCGTGGCGTGATGCCCGGCCCATGCCGCGCGCGGTCCGATGGTCGTTTGTCCTGTTTGCCGCGGTGTTGATCCCGGTCGCCGCCGCCCTCATTGCGGCGGTGCCGGCGGTCTTTCCCTGGCCGTTGGCGCGGGAATCGTCGGTGATGTACGGGTGGATCTTCCTCGGCGCCGCGACGTATTTCATCTACGGCGCGCTA
>JBGQGY010000109.1:0-12514 GCA_041497675.1 bacterium
GCCCGCCGGCCCCGCGACTGGCCCGCCCTCGCCCACCCCGCCGGGTGCCGCGCCCTGTTGCTGCTGCCGGCCCCGCGACTGGAACTCCTGCCGGGCGACCTCCAAGGCGGCCTTCTGCTCGGCTGTAAAGGTGTCCCGAATCGCGCGCGCGATAATGACTCCCGCGTCATCGGAAGCGGGCACGTCCTTGAGGGCCTTGATAAACGGCAGAATCTTCGCAATCTGCTCCTTGCTGAGCCGGGTCTCGTCCGTCCGCTCAACGGTCCGGATGGCAAAGAGCACGGTGAGCCCGGGATCCCGCGGTCGTGGGGGCTCGGCGACCGGCTGGCCGCGCGTGTAGTACACGCCGCCCGCGGCCAGGACGACCGCGGCGGCAATGAGCCCCACCCACACCCAGCGCTTCTTCGTTGCCACGTTCACCGCGCTACTCATGACGCAGGGCGACGATGGGATCAAGCCCCGCAGCCCGTCGCGCCGGGTACAGCCCAAAAAACACCCCGACGGCGACCGCAAATGAAAACGCCATGATGACGGCCTGCGCCGACAACAGGACCGGCCACCCCGCCGACTGGCTGATCACCCTCGACCCGACCACGCCAATCCCGATGCCGATGAGTCCCCCGGTCACGCTGAGCGCCACCGCCTCGACCAGAAACTGCAGCAGCACGTCCCGGCGGCGCGCTCCCACGGCCTTACGAATGCCGATCTCGCGCGTGCGCTCGATGACCGACACCAACATGATGTTCATGATGCCGATGCCGCCGACGATCAATGACACGGCGGCTACGCCGCCCAGCAGCGTGGTCATCGTCTGCGAGACGCTCGTCAGCGCCTGCAGCACATCCGCCTGGTTGCGCACCTGGAAGTCGTTGTCCTGGTTGGGGGTCAGTTTGTGGCGCGTGCGCAGGAGTTCGGTCAACGCCGTCTGCGTCTCCGCCATCTCCTCTTGCGACGCCACCTGCACGTTGATCGAGCGGACATACGTGACGCCGAACAACCGGCGCTGGGCGGTCGTCAGGGGGACAAAGACGATGTTATCCCGATCCTGGAACGCGGACGCCCCCTTCTCTTCCATCACGCCAACCACCGTGAAGGTAATGCCGCGGATCTTGATGGTCTGGCCGATCGGGTCGGTGTCGCCGAAGAGCTGGTTGATGACCGTGCGGCCGACGATCGCGATCTTGGCGCGTGACCGCATGTCGTCTTCGGTCACGAACGCGCCGCGCTCGACGCGGAAGTTGCGCACCGTCTGAAACTCGGGCGTCACGCCGTTGACCGGGGCGTTCGTATTCTGGTTTCGATAGACGACTTGGACCGATCGGGCAAACTCAGAGCTCACACCGATGACACCGGGCACCTGGTGCCTGATCGCCTCCGCATCTTCGGTGGTCAGGTTCACGACCTGATCGCCGCGCGAGACCCCACCGAAACTGGCGGTCCCGGCGAACACCGTGAGGAGGTTGCTTCCCAGCGCCTGTACCTGCTGCTGCACGTTCTGACGCGCGCCCTGACCGATCGCCACCATTGCGACCACGGCGCCGACGCCGATGATCACGCCGAGCATGGTGAGCAGCGAGCGCAGCGGGTTGCTGGCCAAGGCCCGCATGGCAATACGAACACTCGCGCCCAGATTCATCGCGGTGGGCCTCCGGGGGCCACGACCTGGCGGTGCGCGTGGTCGTCGCGCACGATCCGCCCGTCGCGGAATTGGATGAAGCGCCGTGCGTGAGCGGCGATATCGGCTTCGTGCGTCACCATCACGATGGTGATACCCTTCCGCGAGAGGTTCTCCAGCAACATCATGATCTCGCCTGAGGTCGTGGTATCCAGGTTGCCGGTTGGCTCGTCCGCCAGGATGATCGACGGCGACATGACCAGGGCGCGCGCGATGGCGACGCGCTGTTGCTCACCACCGGACAACTGCGTCGGCATGTGACCGGCGCGGGCCTTGAGGTTGACCGCCTCGAGGGCCCCCAGGGCCTTCGCCCGCCGGTCGGGCGTGCCGGCATAGATCATCGGGAGTTCGACGTTCTCTACCGCCGGGGTCCGCGGCAGCAGGTTGAACGACTGGAAGACGAACCCCAGGCGCTGGTTTCTCAGCCGAGCCAGGGCGACGTCGTCGAGGCGGGTAATGTCTTGACCTTCGAACAGGTACGTGCCGGCGGTCGGCCGGTCGAGCAGCCCGATGATGTTCATGCAGGTCGACTTCCCGGAGCCGCTCGGGCCCATGATGGCTACGAACTCGCCCGGTTCAATGGTCAGCGAAATCCCTCGCAGTGCGCGGACCTCGACGCCGTCCATTCGGTAGACCTTCTCGACGTCGGTGAGCCGGATCAACGGCATCGGCGCGCTACCGACCTGCCGGCCGCCGCTGCTGGAACTGCGGCATGAAGGGGTTCACCTGTTGGGGACGGCCGGTGCTGCCTCCCGGCTGGCGCGACGGGCCCAGATAGACCGTCTGCCCGACCTCGACGCCCTTGACGATCTCGACCTGGCGGCCATCCGTGGCGCCCGTTTCGACGACGATCGGCGTGAGCGTCTCGCCTTCGACCAGGATGATCACCTTGGCGTCCTGGCCGCGCACCGCCTCCACGGGCACCAACAGCACGTTCTCGCGGCCCGTCACCACGAACTCGGCATCCACACCCATCCCGAGCCGCAGCGCCTCCTCGGGATGGTCGATCGCGACGATGACCTCGTACTGCGTCACGTTCTGGATGACCTGGGACTGCGGCGCGATCCGGCGCACCTTGCCGCTGAACGTGCGGCCGCGCAGCGCATCGGCCGTGACACGCACCCCCATGCCGGTCGTGACCTTGGCGATGTCCGTCTCGTCGACCATCACGGAGGCCTGGATGATGCGGGTGTCGGCGAGCATCATGACGAGCGTCCCACCGCTGCTCACGCCGCCGATCACGTTCTGACCGACCTGCACCGACAGCTTGGACACGATGCCCGCGATCGGGGCGGTCACCTGAGTCTCGCGGAGCCGGTCCCGGGCCTGCTGCGCCAGGGCGGCCGCGTTGCGCACCTGGGCGGTCACGGCATCGACGTCGGCGGCAAGCACGCGCTCCTGGAGCACCGCGACGCGGGCCTGAGCAACGGCGGCTTCGGCCTCGCGAACCTGGGCGCGAACGACCGCGATGTCCTCTTGGGTGCTCCCCGTCTGCAACTCGCGCAGGCGCGCCTGCGCGGTGCTGATCTGCGTCTGGGCCACGTCAAACTGCGTCTGCGCCTGCTCGAGCTGCGTCTTCGGCACCATACCGTCGCTGAAGAGCGTGCGCGCGCGGTCGAGGTTCTGACGCGCCAGGTTGAGGTTGACCTCGGCCTGCCGTACCACTTCGCGGGCCTGGTCGAGCTGCTCGGGCCGCGTGCCGGCCGTGAGCTGCTGGAACCGGGCGCGCGCCGTGGCCAGCGCCGCCTCTGTCTGCGCGATACGCGTGCGATTTTGGGCCCTCGTCGAGACCAGGGTGGCGCGTGACTGCTCAAGACGCGCCTGTGCCGCCGCCAGCGACGCCTGGGCGGTCTCGTATCCGGCCCGTGCGTCCCGGTCGTCGATGTCGAGCAACAGCGCGCCCTGCTTGACCCGATCGCCCTCCTGGACGTGTACGTCAACAACGGTCCCGGTCGCGCGTGACCGCACCTCAACTTGCGAGTACGGCTGCACGGCGCCGGTCGCCGTCACGCTCACGCTGATGTTGCCGCGCGTCACGCGCGCCGTCCGGAATGCCTCGGCCGCCGGCTGCGACGCCCTTCGCGTCCGGTAGGCCCATCCGCCGGCCACGACAAGCGCGATCACCGCCGCCACCACCAGAATGCGCTTCAACTGGGCTCCTCCGCGCACGACCGTCTACCCATTCTCAACGCGCGCCCACCGGGACCGGTTCCCGCTCCGGCGCAAACACGCCCCGGAGCGCTCGCATCGCCTGTGCCACCGTTGATCGCTCTGACGGGGTCAACCGGATCAGGACCGCGGCCAGGTAGTCCTCCGCCGCCCGCTGCGCCGCGTCGAGCGCCCCGCGCCCCGTCGCCGTCAGGGCCAGCGCCACGCGGCGTCGGTCGGTGGCGTGAGGTTGACGGCGCACCAGACCGCGCACCACCAGCCCGTCGATCAACCGCGACACGGACGGGAGCGCGATCTCGAGATGTTCGGCGACGTCCGAGATCGACGCCCCCTCGTGCCGGCGCAGGAACATCAGTGTCCGAAGCTGTGGAATCGAAAGGTTGAGGCCGGTTTGCGACCGCAGGTGAGATCCCAGACCCCGCATCATCACCGGGACGGTTTGCAACACAACCCGCGCGCACTCCGCAGCAGAGGTGTCCAATTGATTACCTCTCCTAATAGTTAGGATATCTAACTATATCACTGCAACTCTGCGCGTCAAGCAATCTACGAGTTGGACGCCGGCCGGCCCTGCAAAGTTGGGCGCTCGGGAGGATCCACCAGGACCACCGCTTCGCCCTCGAGGACGGTCTCATCGCGCTGGTTGACGCACGTGGTCCGGAGCCGCAACCGCCGCCGGGCCGCATCGTAGGACAGCACCTCGGCGGCGGCGGTGATAGTGTCGCCGATGCGGACGGGCTTGAGGAAGTTGAGGGTCTGGCTGATGTAGATGCCGCCGGGGCCTGGCAGCTGCATGCCGATGACGGTCGAGATCAAGCCGGCGGTCAGGATGCCGTGGGCGATGCGTCCGCCGAAGCGGCTGCGGCTCGCGAAGTCTGCGTCCACGTGCAGCGGGTTGACGTCGCCTGTAATCTCCGCGAATCCGGTCACATCGGCGTCGCCGATCGTCTTGGTGAATGAGGCCCGCTGCCCGGCCGTGAACGTCACCGCGCGGTCCATCCTCCGTCGATCGAGTGCGTGACCCCGGTGATCATACCCGCGGCGTCGCCCGAGAGAAACACCGCGAGCGCGGCCACCTCTTCCGGTTCGATCAGTCGCTTGATCGCGACCGGCGCCAAAAAGACGCGCTCCACGACGTCGGAGGCGGGCACGCCTTGCGCGCGCGCCACGTCGGCGATCTGCCCCTCCACGAGCGGCGTGCGCACGTACCCCGGACAGATCGCGTTCACCGTGATGCCGTACTCGCCCAGTTCCAGCGCGGCCACTTTGGTGAAGCCGACGATGCCGTGCTTGGCCGACACATAGGCGGACTTGAAGGGCGACGCAATCAGCCCATGGGCCGACGCGATGTTGATCACACGGCCCCACCCTTGACGCGTCATGTGGGGCGCGGCGTGCTTCGTGCACAGGAAGGTACCGGTGAGCATGACGCGCAGCAGCAGATCCCACTTCTCCTCCGGATAGTCGGCGATCGGCGAGACAAACTGGAGACCGGCGTTGTTGACCAGGATATCAAGCCGGCCGAAGTGGCGCGCCGTGGCGTCGACCATCGACCGTACGGAGGCGCCGTCCGACACATCCGCCGTAATCGCGTGCGCGCGCCCGCCTCCGCGCGTGATCTCTCCCGCAACCGCCTGCCCCCGCCCTGCGTCCATGTCGGCGACGCAGACACCGGTGCCCGCCTCCGCCAGCGCGAGCGCAATCGCCCGGCCGATGCCCGACCCCCCGCCGGTGACGATCGCCGCCTTCCCACTCAGCGTGCCGGTCATGTGATCCTCCGTGTCTGGCCCGTCACAGTCCCAGGTAGGCCTGCCTGACGTGATCGTTCTTCAAGAGGTCGGGGCCGGTCCCTTCGAGCACGATCCGCCCGTTTTCCAGCACATAGCCTCTATGAGCCATCGCGAGCGTCTGGCGCGCGTTCTGCTCGACCAGGATGATCGTGGTGCCCGCACGGTTGACCTGCCGCAGGGCGTCGAAGACCGCGGCCATGAGCACAGGCGCCAAACCCAGCGACGGCTCGTCAACCAGGAGCATCGTCGGGCGTGCCATCAGCGCCCGCGCGATGGCCAGCATCTGTTGCTCGCCGCCGCTCATCGTGCCTGCAACCTGATGCTGCCGCTCGCGCAGACGCGGGAAGAGATCGAACACGGCCTGCATCGTCTCCCCGCGGCGCTCCCACGCGCCGGGGACAAAGGCCGCGCCCAGTTCGAGGTGCTCGAGCACCGGCATCGCGGGGAAGAGTTGCCGGCCCTCCGGGACATGCGCGATCCCCATCCGCGCAATGGCCGCGGGCGACCGCCCCGCGATCAGGCGATCGCTGAAGATCACGCGGCCGGCGGGTCGCACCAGGCCTGAGATCGCACGCAACAGTGTGGTCTTCCCCGCGCCGTTCGCGCCGACCAAACAGACGATCTCGCCCCGGTCGACGTGGAACCCCAGGTCCCACAGCACCTGCACACGGCCGTACCCGGCGTTGAGGCGTTCGACACGGAGCAGGGCGCGGTCAGGAGCCACCACTTGCGCCCTCCGGACCGAGATACGCTTCAATCACCGCCGGGTCGCGGGCCACGGTGTCAAATGGGCCTTCGGCGATCTTGCGTCCGAAGTTCAGCACCGTCACGCGGTCGGCAAGATCGCGCACGCCGCTCATGACATGATCGATCAGCAGCACGGTCACCCCCGCCGTCCTGATCCGGCGGATCATGTCGACCGCCCGCGCCGCTTCGGCGGGAGTCAAACCCGCCATCACCTCATCGAGCAGCAGCAGTCGGGGGTGCGTGGCCAGGGCGCGCGCGACCTCGAGCCGCTTCAGGTCGGCGACGCCCAGCTCCGAGACGTCCCGGAGCATGAGGTGGGCGATCGCGACGAGATCGCAGACGGCCTCGGCGTCCCGGCGCGCCGCGGCGGTCGACTTCGGTGTCGTATGGCCGAACAGCTCGCCGACCATCACGTTCTCCAGCACCGTCATGTCGTGGAACGGCTGCATCAACTGAAAGGTCCGGCCGATGCCCAGACGGGCGCGTTCGTGGGGCTTGCGCGTCGTGATATCGACATCGTCGAACAGGACGCGTCCAGAATCCGGTGGTGTCAGACCCGAGATAACATTAAATGTCGTCGACTTGCCGGCCCCGTTGGGACCGATCAGCGCCAGAATCTCGCCCTGACGCACCTCGAGCGATAAGTCGTCGATCGCGACCAGCCCGCCGAAGGCTTTGGTGACGTCGATCAGCGTCAGGAGGCTCACGAGCCGCCGCCGCGCCGCCGCATCGACGCCCACAGACCGACCAGGCCTCGCGGGAGATACAGGATGACGATCGCCAGAATGAGCCCGTAGATGATGAGGTAGCCGCTGCGAAACTTGGTGCGCAGGATCTCCTCGCCGACGCGCAGCACCGCGGCGCCCACCAGCGGCCCGACCGTGCTGTACAACCCGCCGAAGATGGGCGCGACCAGGGCGCCGACCGAGGTCGCGATGCTGAACGCTTCAAACGGGTTGATGAACAGGAAGACGTGGGCGTAGAACGCGCCCGCGAGCCCCGCGAACGCCGCGCTGATCGCAAACGCCACGACCTTGAACCGGACGACGTCCACGCCCATCGCCCCGGCCACTTCCTCGTTGGTGCGGATGGCGGTAAAGGCGAAGTACCAGCGCGAGCGGTTGATGCCCCATGAGACCGCGACCGCCGCGACCAGGATCGCCAGGATCACGAGATACTGCGCCAGGAGGCTGCCCCCCAGCAGGGGTGGGACGATGAGACCGGACGACCCGCCGGTAAAGCGCACCTGCTTGGCAATCACCCGCAGCGTCTCGCTGAACGCCAGCGTGGCGATCGCGAAGTAGATGCCGCGCAACCGCAGCGTCAGCACACCGAGCGCCGTGGCCGCGATCGCGGCGACGAGACCGCCGGCCGCGATGCCGAGGGCGACAGGCAGCTGTGCGAGTGTGACCAACAGCGCCGACGCGTAGGCGCCCAGCCCGAAGAACGCGGCGTGCGCGAGCGACAGCTGGCCGGTGCGCGCCAGCAGATCCCATGACAGCGCGAGCACGGCAAAGATCAAGATATTGAGCGCGAGCTGCAGATAGTAGGGGTGCGCGCGGCCGGCCCAGAATGGGAGCGCCACGGCCGCCGCGAGCAGCGCTGCCAGCGTGACACCGGCGCCCGCCCGCCGCATCACGACTGGAACAGCCCCTTGGGTCGCATCAACAGCACCACCAGGATGAGCAGGAAGAACACACCCTCAGACCATCCACCACCCTGCGGCACGTAGAACTCGACAAACGCTTCGGACAGCCCCAGCACCAGGCTTGCGTAAATCACGCCGTTGATGTTGCCGAGCCCAGCCATCACGATGATGGCAAACGCCTTCAGCGTGTAGAGCAGGCCGATGAACGGCGACGTCGAGAGTTGCAGCGTGACCATCATCCCGGCAACGCCGGCGAGCGCGCAGGCGAGCCCGAAGGTCAGCAGGTAGATGCGATCGACCTCGATGCCGATGAGACTCGCGCCGACGCGGTTCTGCGCCACGGCACGCATCGCTTTGCCCAGGCGCGACCGGCCCAGCACCAGATAGAGCCCCAGCACGAACGCCATCGCCAGCGCGAAGACGATCAGTTGCGGCAGCCCGACGACGAGCGGGCCCAGCGGGACGGCGGTCGCTTTGTACGGCACCGCCGCGGTACGCGGGTCGCCCGTCCACAAGATAATGGCGAGGTTTTGGAGGAAGATCGAGATGCCAAACGTGAGCAGCATTTGGTTCAGTTCGGGCGCGCGGAGCACGCGCTGGATACCCGCCCGATAGACGACGCCGCCGATCGCGAACAACGCCGCTGCGCCGATCGGGATGGCCAGCAGCGGATCGATCCCGTACGACACGAACAGCCAGTACCCGAGATAGGCGCCCAGCATCAGGAACTCTCCGTGGGCGAAGTTCACGATTCCGATCACGCCCACGGAGAGCGCGAGCCCCACCGAGGTCAACGCATAGAGCCCCGAGCGGAGCACCCCGAAGACCAGCATCTGGGCGAGGTCTTGGATAGCGTCCCCCGTCTGCGCGCCGTCCTGCGGCACGCCGCCCGAGACTACCGGCCGTACGGCGCCGGATACGCGAGCTTGCCCCCCGCGATCTCAGTCGGGTAGACGACGACCTGTTTGCCGCTGACCCACTGGAACGCGATCAATTTCGTGAAGCCCTGGTTCTTCCCGTAGATCGACCGCTTGAAGGTGAGGGGCAGACCGATCGGGCCATCATACTCGGTGGCCTTCATGGCGGCGGTGAGCGCGTTCAAATCGGTGCTACCCGCGCGACGGATTGCCTCCGCGACGGTAAACAGGTTCGTGTACGCGAGCGGCCCCCAGTACGATGCGGGGTCCTCGTTGAACTGTTCTCGGTACCGTTGCACGAAGCGGCGTGAGGCGGCATGGCTATTCTCCGCCGTCCACAGCGCCATCCCGGCGACGTTGTTGCCCGCCGGCAGTTTCTCGAAACCGACCGGCCACGACGGCGGCGCGGCCAGGATCAATTTGGGATTGAAGGCGACCTGCCGTGCCTGCGTGACCATCGGCACGACGTCCTGGTCAAAGCCCACGAACACAAAGACATCGGCCCCGGCGCCCTTGGCCTTCGACAGCAGGGGTGTGAGGTCGGGCGAGCCGGTCTTGAACGCCTCCTTAAAGATGACGCTCAGGCCGTAGTTCCTGGCAAACGCCTCGGCCTGATCGGCCGACCCGCTGCCAAACGGACCGTCCTCATAGGCCAGCGCCACGGTCTTCGCGCCGGTACTGCGGATGAATCCATAGGTCGAGTCCGCGTTATGGTACTCCCACGGATGATAGTGGAAGAACCAATCGGCATCCGCCAGGGCGCGCTCGACGAGGCTGGAGGCCGCACCGGTCCACGCCATCAGGATCGGTCGCTGCCGCGCCTGCGCCGCCACGGCGATCGACACGTTCGACTGCAGCCCACCGATCAGCACGTCGATGCGGTCGCGGGTCACGAGCTTCAGAAAGGCCGCGGCGCCGGTCGGGGGATCGCCACGGTCGTCCTCGACGATCAGCTCGACCCTGCGGTTGAGCACCCCGGTCCGGTTGACTTCCTGCAGCGCGAGTTGATAGCCCTTCTGCATCGCCTGGCCGCTGGTCCCCGACGGCCCGGTCAAGGGCACGATGGCGCCGATCTTGATCGGCTCACGCTGGGCCAGCGCGGGTTGATGGGCTGCGATCAGCAGCAGGACGGCGGCAATCGCAAGTCCGACCGCGCCGCGTGTGGTGAAGATCCCCTTCATGATCATCCCTCCCTGTGATGGACGTTGCGCGATCACGCGTTCAGAAACTCGACGAGCATCCGGTTGGCTTCGTCGGCGTATTCCCAGAGAAACAGGTGCCCGGCGTCTGGGAACACGTGCACTCGTGCGCCGGGAATCCGGGCGGCCATCAAATGTGCGTTGCCGACAGGAACGACGCGATCCTGACCGCCGTGGAGGATCAGTACGGGCATGCGTAACTGACCGAGCCGCGACTCGGTGTCGTGATCTGCCGTCGCCGCCAGCTGGCGCTGGAACGCCGGCAGCGGTTGCGGGTGCGCGACGCGCCAGGCCATGTACTCGTCCAGCTCCTGAGCGTGCACCTGCGGATAGTCGGTGCCAAACTGCACCCGAAGAAACCCCCGCAGGTCATGGGTCGGATCGCCCGTGCGGCTCTGCAGCAAGGCGACGGTATCCTGAGGAATGGGAACGCTGTGCGGGCCACCAAACGCCGTGCAGCACAGGATCAATTTTCGAACATGGTAGGGATAGGCCAACGCGAACTCCTGCGCGATCGCACCGCCCATCGACGCGCCGACCACGTGCGCCGCCGAAATGTGCACACGATCCAGCAAGCCGGCCAGGTCATCGGCCATCGTCCGTATCGCGTAGGGCTCGTCGGGCGCATCAGTCCGGCCGGCGCCGCGGTTGTCGGGCGTGATGACCTGGAACCGTACCGCAAGGACCGGCGCCTGCTTGTACCAGAGGTGCCCGTCCGATCCCAGCCCGCCGATGAGCAGCAGCGGCGGGCCTTCCCCGTGGGCCTCGTAATACATCGTGATGCCGTTGGTCTGCGCGTAGGGCATCACGCGGTCACCTGCTCCCGCAGGACGCGTTTCAGCACCTTGCCCGCGGCGTTGCGCGGCAGCACGTCCACAAACGCGACCGATCTGGGGATCTTGTAGCGCGCCAGCCTGCCATCGCAGAATGCCACGAGGTCCTGGGCCGTCAGTCGCGCGCCGGGTTTGAGGACGACGATCGCCCGTGGCGCTTCTCCCCACTTCTCATGCGGGACGCCGATGACCGCCACGTCGGCGATGGCCGGATGCCGGTAGAGGACGTCCTCGATTTCCGCCGGATAGATGTTCTCGCCGCCGGAGATCATCATGTCCTTCTTCCGGTCGACGATATAGATGAAGCCTTCGGTATCGATCCGCGCCAGATCGCCGGTCTTGAACCAACCGTCGCTGAACGCTTGGGCCGTCGCGTCGGGCCGCTGCCAGTAGCCGGAGAAGAGATTGGGGCCGCGGGTCCACACCTCGCCGGTGCCGCCGGGCGGCACGTCTCGGCCGTCGTCATCAACGACGCGCACCTCGACGTGCATCGCGGCCTTCCCGGCTGATCCGGCCTTCCGGAAGGCATCGGCCGCAGGGATCAGCAGACACGTCGGCGCAGTCTCGGTGAGACCATACCCCTGTTGAAAGAGCAGACGCCGCTCGCGGAATGCCTCGATGATCGTGAGCGGACACGGTGCGCCCCCGCAGGAAAATCGGGTGCGGCTGAGGTCCGCCCCGCGGAACGCTTCCGAAGCCAGCAACGCCAGATAGATCGCCGGGACACCAAACATCGCCGTCACACCATGACGCGCGATGAGACGCGTTGTCTCCTCGGGATCAAACTCGCGCTGCAAGATGGCCGTTGCGCCGTGGTGCACGCTCGGCAGCGTGAACAATCCGATGCCGCCGGTGTGGAACATGGGAAGGAGGTTCAACGTGACGTCGGCGGATGTCAGATCGATTGAGGTCCCGATGTTCACGCTGTTCCACAGTTGGGTCGCCTGCGTAAGCACTGCACCCTTTGGCCGGCCGGTCGTGCCGGCCGTGTACATGATGAGCAACGGATCGTCAAACCGACCCTCCGGGGGCGTTGCTCCACCCTGGAGCAGCGCAGCGTAGGGCTCAGCCCACGGCACCCGCGGTCCGTCGCCATCGAAGCCCACGAATGTCTCGATCGTCTGCGCTTCCGCCCGCGTGCGGACGGTATTGGCCAACTCGAACAGGTGTTGGTCGACGAGCAGGACTTTGGGCCCGCTGTCTCCGAGCTGGAAGGCCACTTCGGGCGCGGAGAGCCGCCAATTGAGTGGGACGGCGATGGCGCCCAAACGCGCGGCGGCAAACAACGCTTCAACGTACTCGGCGCGGTTCATGGATAGGATCCCCACGCGGTCCCCACGCACGACGCCGCGCGCGCGCAGACCCGCGGCGACGGCCGCCACTCGGTCGCGTAGCGCCAGATACGTCACAACGCGCTCGCCGTCAACGAGTGCGGGTTTGTCCGGGTGGATGTCGGCGCGCCGCTCGAGCCAGTGCCAGATCCCCCACATCATCGAGGGCTCACCACTGGATGACCGCGGCGGCCCACGTGTAGCC
>JBGQGY010000110.1:0-12480 GCA_041497675.1 bacterium
AGAGGCCGGCGTGGTCGGCGAGACGGTGCGCGCCGAATTCGTCGTCACGGTCGATGGAACCGTGGAACGGCGCCCCGAGGGCACCGTGAACCCACGCCTGGCTACCGGGGAGATCGAGGTACGGGCCAAGTCGGTGAACGTGGTCTCAGCGGCCCTGACGCCGCCGTTTTCCCCGGGTGATGAAGGGGTCGTGGACGAGGCGCTGCGCCTGAAGTATCGGTTCCTGGACCTGCGCCGGCCCAAGATGTTTCGCAACCTCTTGCTGCGTCATCGCGCCAGTATGGCCGTGCGGGAGAGCCTCGACCGGCTCGGATTTGTGGATGTCGAGACCCCGTTGCTGATCCGGAGTACGCCCGAGGGCGCCCGCGACTTTATTGTGCCCAGCCGGCTGCAGCCCGGTCGATTCTACGCGCTGCCCCAGTCGCCGCAGTTGTTGAAGCAGCTGTTGATGGTCGCCGGCGTCGATCGGTATTTTCAGATCGCCCGGTGTTTCCGCGATGAGGATCTGCGGGCGGACCGGCAGCCGGAATTCACCCAAATCGACATCGAGATGTCGTTTGTCGATCAGGACTCGATCCTGCAGGTCACGGAGGAGATGGTGGCCGCCGTTGTTCGCCGCGTGCTCGACGTCGAGATCACGCGGCCTTTTCCGCGCATCTCGTACGCCGACGCCATGCTCCGTTACGGATCCGACAAGCCTGACCTGCGGTTTGATCTGCCGATCACCGATCTGACCGATCTGGCGGAGGCCAGCGGGGTCGAACGGTTTCGGGCCGCCGCGGCGGGTGGCGGGGTCCTGCGCGGTCTGCGGCTCCCGGGGGCGGCGGGGATGAGCCGTCGGGACGTGGACGCGTTGATCGCGTCCGCTCAGGCTGCGGGGGCGGAAGGTCTGGCGACACTCGCCCTCACGACCGACGGGCCAAAGGGATCGGTGGCCCGGCATCTCACCGACGGCGCGCGCGCGCACATCGCCGCGCGCACCGTCGCGAAGGAAGGTGACCTCGTGCTGTTCGTCGCAGGCCCGGACACCGTTGTCGCTTCAGCGCTGGGCCGTCTGCGTCGCGATCTGGCCGAGCGTCTGAATCTGCTGCCGGCCGGCGGCGCGATGCGGTTTCTCTGGGTGCTGGAGTTTCCATTGTTGGAGCATGACGCTGAGCGGGGGCGCTATCTCGCAGTCCACCATCCCTTCACGGCGCCGATGCATGAAGACCGGTCGCTGTTGGAGACGGCGCCGCTGCGTGTTCGCGCCACGGCGCACGACCTCGTGTTGAACGGGGTCGAACTCGGTGGCGGCAGCGTCCGCATCCACGAGCGTGGCCTGCAAGAGCAGATGTTTCAGCTCCTGGGCATCGGTCCCGAGCGCGCGCAGGAACGCTTCGGCTTCCTGCTCGACGCGCTACAGTACGGCGCGCCGCCCCACGGCGGTATCGCGCTCGGCCTCGACCGGTTCGTCATGCTGCTCGCAGGCGAATCGACGATCCGCGAGGTGATCGCCTTCCCAAAGACGGCCAGCGCCGCGGATCTGCTCATGGGCGCCCCCGGCCCCGTTGATCCCGACCTGCTTCGGGAAGCGCATATCGCCGTTGCGGAGTAGCGGAGGAAAGTGCTAGCATGTGAGTCACATAAGGGTTCTCTGCCGTGTGCGAGGCGGGCTGATAGCTCCGATCCAATGGCTACGTCCCGGGAGCCTGGCTCCAGTCGCCACGAGGCATACCGACAGTACGTTCGCCGGCAGCCCAAGCGGCCGGGGAGGCACCCACCTTGCGAGAGCGCAGGGTTCGGGAGCTTTCAGTTCGTACGGCGCGGTGGAGAACGAGTGACACGAGACGGCCACAGGGATGACCTGCGGCCGTCTCGCACGTCTGGCGGCGTCCCATCGGCGGCGCCGCTTCGTGCGACGATGAAACGGGGGGCTGGGGATGTCGCTCTTCGAGCCGGGCGCGCACGATCTCTCCACGGCGCCGCTTGCCGCGCGCCTGCGGCCACAGTCGCTGGACGAGTTTATCGGCCAGGATCACCTGATCGGCGACGGCCGGGCGCTACGTGCAGCCATCGAGGGCGACCACGTGCACAGCCTGATCCTCTGGGGCCCGCCGGGCACCGGTAAAACCTCGCTGGCCCTGCTGATCGCCGGAAAGACGCGGTCACACGTCGCGCAGGTGAACGCCGTGACGGCCGGCGTGGCCGACCTCAAGCGCGTGATCGCCGACGCCCGCGATCGCCGCACGTTCCACCGGCAGCGTACGCTGCTGATCATCGACGAGATCCACCGTTTCAACAAGGCGCAGCAGGACGTGCTCCTGCCCCACGTCGAGGACGGCACGGTCATCTTGATCGGCGCCACCACCGAGAATCCGTTCTATGAAGTGAATGCGACGCTCGTCTCGCGGTCGACCGTGGCACAGCTCGAGCCGTTGAGCGATGAGGCGATCCGCGCGATTGTCTCGCGAGCGCTCACCGACCCCCGCGGCCTGGCCGACCGGGGTCTCGACGTGGACGCCGACGCGATGGACTACCTGGTCGGGGTCAGCAACGGCGACGCCCGTACGGCGCTCAACGCCCTCGAGGCCGCGGCGATCGCGGCGCCAGAGACCGGCGGCCGCCGGCACGTGACGATTGGCGTGGCGCGCGACGCCAGCCAACACCGCGTGCTGCGCTACGACCGCGAGGGCGACCAGCACTATGACATGATCTCGGCGTTCATCAAGAGCATGCGCGGTTCCGACCCCGACGCGGCCGTGTACTGGCTCGCCCGCATGCTCGCTGCGGGCGAAGATGCGCGGTACATCGCCCGGCGCATGGTGGTGCACGCCGCCGAGGATGTCGGGATGGCCGACCCGATGGCGCTGCTCGTAGCGACGGCCGCCGCCCACGCGGTGGAGTATGTCGGCCTGCCCGAGGCGCGCATCCCCATGGCCGAAGCGGCCATCTACATCGCGACCGCGCCGAAGAGCAACGCGGTGGTCAGGGCCATCGGCGAGGCCATGCACGATGTGCGGGAGCGGCGCGCGGATCCGGTGCCACGATCCCTGCGAGACTTGAGTCATCCCCAAGCCGCCACGCGGCTTGGCCACGGTGTCGGGTATCAGTACCCCCACGATTTTCCGGAGGGATTCGTCCGACAGTCCTACCGGCCCGACGGTGTCCAGGGGCGGCGATACTACCGGCCAACCACGCATGGCGTGGAGGCGGATGTGCGGCGGCGACTCGACGCGTGGTGGGGAACAGAGTCCGAGACAGTCTCGAGCGAGGAGCCGTCTCCGGAATCCGGCGGGAGCGAGGGCCGCCGCAGCGGTTAGCGCCTGCCCGCGAGCGGCTTTGACACTCTTGAACCTAGTTGCTACGATTGATAGGATAGTCGAACATTTTGTGGGGGCACGATGGCGAAGATCGCCGTCGCGATGAGCGGCGGGGTAGACAGCGCTGTGGCGGCGGCCCTGCTCACCGAGCAGGACCATGACGTTGTTGGTCTGACCATGAACCTGTGGCCGTCGTGGTTGACCGAACCGGCCGCCGGCAGTCAGACGTGCTGCGGCGTCGGTGCGATCGACGACGCCCGCGCTGTGGCCCGCACGCTGGGGATCCCGCACTACGTGCTCAACCTACGCGAGGCCTTCGAGCGCGCCGTCATTGACTACTTCTGCGACGAGTATGCGCGCGGCCGCACGCCCAACCCGTGCATTGCGTGCAACCAGTCGATCAAGTTCAAGGTGCTGTTGAAGAAGGTGATCGACCTGGGGTGCGATGCCCTGGCGACCGGGCACTACGCCCGGATCGGCCGTGATCCGGTGACCGACCGGTTCGTGTTGCTGCGTGCGGCCGACGCTGCCAAAGATCAGTCCTACGTCCTGTACGCGCTGACCCAAGAGCAGCTGGCGCGGCTGCAATTCCCGGTTGGGGCGTACCGCAAGCCCGACATCCGCGCGATCGCGCGCCGGGCGAATCTCGCGGTCGCTGAAAAGCCCGACAGCCAGGAGATCTGTTTTGTGCCGCAGGGGCACTACGGTGACCTGGTGGCCTCGCGGCGGCCGGAGGCGGCGCGTCCCGGGCCAATCATCGATCGATCGGGCGCGGTGCTGGGCACGCACGCGGGGATCGCGCGCTACACCGTGGGGCAGCGCCGTGGCCTGGCCATCGCGCGAGGGGAGCCCACGTACGTGATCGGCATCGACCCGGAACAGAACGCGGTGATCGTAGGGAGCCAGACCGATCTCATGCGTGGCCGCGTCACCGTGGGGCGTGTTAACTGGATCGTGCCACCACCGCCGCCGGCGCTGGTCACTGCTCGAGTGCGGCACGCTGCGGTCGACGTACCCGCGGCGCTCGAAACACGTCCCGACGGGTATATCGATGTTGTATTCGCCGCGCCACAGCGGGCGGCAGCGCCCGGACAGGCGGTCGCCTTTTATGACGGCGA
This sequence comes from bacterium, assembly GCA_041497675.1. Lineage (GTDB taxonomy): Bacteria > Sysuimicrobiota > Sysuimicrobiia > Sysuimicrobiales > Humicultoraceae > JBGPNN01. Next base: position 4,418 of record JBGQGY010000110.1, read on the forward strand.
GCGCGTCCTGGGCGGCGGCATCATCGAATCTGATCTCAAGGAGGCTGGATCATGAGCAATCGAACCGACTTCGTCGCCGGCTTCATCCTCGGCGGGTTGCTGGGGACCGCGATGGCGCTGCTGTTTGCCCCGCGGCCCGGCGAGGAGACGAGAGAGCGGCTTCTGGAGTCCGCGGAGGAATTGCGCGAGCGGGCCCGCGAGCGCGCCGACGATGTGGTGCGGAAAGTTCGCGACGCCACTGACGATCTTTCGCAGCGCGGCCGGACGACGCTCGACGAAGGCGCGGCCAAATTGCGCGACGCCATCGATCGCGGCCGCGAGACGTTCGAAGAGCGCACGCGCGGCAAGCGGGGTCCTGGCCAGGAGCAGCGCCCGGAAGGCTAACACGGCGCTGCTGCCCCGGCTTCCCGAAGACCTCTCACCAGGGCTGGACATCATCCGGCGGCTTCGCGACGCCGGGTGGGATGCGTATCTCGTCGGGGGAGTTGTCCGCGACCTGTTGTTGGGGCGCGAACCCCACGACCTCGATATCGTCACGTCGGCGCGCCCTGAGTCGGTCACCGATCTGTTTCCCCACACCGTGCTCACCGGCGCCGAGTTTGGCGTCGTGACCGTCGTCGTCGAGGGGCGGACGTTTCAGGTTGCGACGTTCCGCCGCGAAGGACCGTACCTCGACGGACGGCGGCCAACCTACGTCGAGTATGCAGATTTGCGCGAAGACGTGCTCCGCCGTGATTTTACCGTGAACGCCCTCGTGTACGATCCGATCGCCGACCGCGTGCTCGACTTCACGGGTGGCCTTGCCGATCTGGAGCGCCGGACGCTCCGGACTGTTGGCGAACCGGCTGCCCGGTTTGGCGAGGACAGGCTGCGGCTGCTTCGGGCGGTGCGGTTTGCGACCGAACTCCAGTTTTCCATTGAGCCCTCGACCCTTGACGCGATCCGCACGCTCGCGCCGACCATTGCCGGGGTGAGCGGCGAGCGGATCCGCGACGAGGTGCTGCGACTGTTGGTCGCGCCGGACCGCGCCGCCGGCGTGCGATTACTGCAGTCGAGCGGTTTGTTGGGGATCGTCCTGCCTGAAGTGGCCGCCATGGATGGTGTCCCGCAACCTCCGGAGTTCCATCCGGAGGGGGACGTCCTCACCCACACGTGTCTGGCGCTGCAGCACCTCAACACTCCGACGCCCGTGCTGGCCCTGGCCACCTTGCTGCACGACGTGGGGAAGCCGGCCACCTTGACGGTCGCCGACCGCATCCGGTTTCATGGGCATGCCGATGTTGGCGCGCAGATGACAGATCAAATCTGCCAACGCCTGCGTATGCCGGTCGCCGACATGCGTGCCGTCGTCACCCTCGTGCGCGATCATCTGAGGATCGGCGATCTGCTGCAGATGCGGCCCGGAAAGGCGACGCGATTCCTGCGGCGGCCGGACTTTGCCGACCTGTTGGAACTGCACCGGGCGGATTGTCTGGCCAGTCACGGGGATCTGAGCATCTATCAGTGGGCTGCGGCCGCGCGCCAGGCGCTCGACGCGGCCGGGCCGCCGCCCCCGCGATGTATCACCGGCGACGATCTGATCGCGCTTGGGTACGCGCCGGGACCGCGATTTGCGGAGATGCTGGAGGCCGCGGACGTCGCGCAGGCCGAGGGTGAGATCCGGAGCGCCGAAGAGGGCCGGGCTTGGATTCTTGTGCACTTCCCGGCAGGAGGCGAGTCGCAGCGCGTGGAACCGCCACCGCATGTCTGAGCGTGACCTTGTAGGGTTCTTTCTGTGGGCCATGGCGTTCATGATCGCCGTTGGGGGGATGATTCTCCAGATGTGGCCCAGCTTGGTCGGCTTTGTGGACCGGACCTTCCTCAACCCGCCGCGCCGTCGGTAGGACGACAGCGGTCGTGGCGGACCGTAGGCCGAAACCGTGAAGGCCCGCCCCGAGTGGGCGGGCCTTCACGGTTTCGATGCGCCGGAATGCGGGTCTTACTCGCCTTTGCCTCCAACGGCTGCGGGCGCCCGCATGGTGAACTCTTTTTCCAGCCGGTTGAGTTTGACGACGATACCGCCGTACTCCAGCTCCGACATGGGCAGCATGGCCGGTTCGAAGAAGCCCTGGCGGCGCATGTCCATGGCCTTGACCACCGTCTGATCCCGGACGTGATGCCAGAACGGATCGCCAAACAGGTCGATCGGCTGGGTCAGCCGGCCGTCGTGAATCGAGAAGCCTAACGCCGACACCATTGGACAGCAGAAGTACGTTGAGGCCGGCGTGTTGATCGGCACCGGCATTAGCGGGAGGTTGTGGCTTCCCCGCGTGTCGCCGGCCACGAAGGGGGCCAGCGCAAACGGCGGACCGAATTCCTCCGTCGCTGGGAAGATCCGTTGGGTCCGCACGACGGCCACCGGATCGTCCTTCCCGACGTACCGGCCCGCAATATTACGCAGCCGGCTGGTCGCCACCGCGACCGCCTGCTCATTGGGATGTTTCCGCGACCAGATGGACTCGATGACGTACCGGTGCGTGTCGCGCAGCAGCGCCGCGATGTCATAGAGGCGCTCGGGAGCGTCCAGCGCGATGATGCGGTCGCCCTCGGTGTGGTCGACGTCCATGATCACGAACTTGAAGCCTTCGTGCAACGCGTCGGAGAGCAGCAAACCGGGTGAATACATCGGATCGGCGAACGACAAGTACAGGGGGAGGTTGAATGCGCCCGGCTCGGTCTTGTCCGCCGCCAGGATCATGATCGCCTCGTTGGGCCGTTCGTCGAACTCGATCTCCGCAGACCCCGGGCCCAATCCCTTGACGTTGCCGGAGAAGGCATCCTTCAAGAGGTCCTGCCCGGCGCCATAGAGTCCCTGGCGTTTCGCGACCTCCGTGCCGGCGCGGAACGCATCCCAAGCGAGTTCGTGCACCTTCGGGTGCCCGACACCGTGGGCGTGGGTCATGATCAGGCACACGTCGTCGCCGGTGTGGCAGACGGTGCTGTCGATGAGTAGGGTGCCGGTGACGCCGTGGACGCGCTCGCGAACCAAGTCCATCAGCTCCCGGCTGGGAACCGTATGACCTCCCACAGCCCCAATATCCGCCTTGATGACGCTGACCGTTACCCGCATGCGTCCTGTCCCCCTTGTAGCCGAGTTACCGGTTCTTCGCTATTGACAGTGATGCCCCTTCTCTCCTTTTATTATCCACAAGCGGGCAGACTTCCATCCTCCAAAAGGATATTGTTTGCAGAGGGTCGAACAGCGGGGGAACTGCCCGGTGAAAGCCGGGCTCCCCCCGGAAACTGAGGTGGCACGGGCAGGTGAGCGCTGAGGCGCTGGTCATCGGGTTGGTGAACCAAAAAGGCGGCTGTGGCAAGACCACCACGGCCGTCAATCTGAGCGCCTCCCTCGCCGCCGCTGGTCACCAGACCCTGCTCGTTGATTTGGATCCGCAGGCGAATGCCAGCGTGAGTCTGGGCATCGATCCTGCAGCCCTCGAGCGAACCGTCTACCATGTCATTGTCGACCCTAACCCGGATGACGGGCTGCCGATGGCCTCCGTCATCCGCAAGACGAGGGTCAAGCGGTTGGATGTCGCGCCCTCATCGATCGACCTGGCCGCCGCCGAACTCGAGCTGGCGGCGCGGATCGGTCGCGAGACGACCCTCCGAAAGCGTCTCGCCCCGCTGCGGTCGCAGTATGATTTCATCCTGATCGACACGCCGCCGTCGCTCGGGTTGCTCACGCTCAACGCCCTCGTGGCCTGCGACGGTATCATCATTCCGATCCAGACGCACTACTACGCGCTGCTGGGCATGCGGCAGCTGTTGCGGACGCTGAAGATGGTGCGTGACGAGGTCGGCCATCAGGTCGAGATTATCGGCGTGCTGCCGACCATGTATGATTCGCGGACGACGATCAGCAGAGAGATCCTCCACGGCATCCACGACTTCTTCCCCAACAAGGTCTACCAGACGACCATCCACTTCAACATCAAGCTGGTCGAGTCGTCCATGGCCGGCGTGCCGCTGTTCATCAAGAATCCGGACTCGCGGGGCGCGAAGGAATACACGAATCTGGCTCAAGAGGTGATCGGATATGCCAAACGGGCGCGAGGAGCTCCGGCGAGGCGTTAGAGATCTGATCGAGATCGCGTCCCGCGAGATGGAAGCGCTGGAAGACCCGACGCCCCCGGCGCCGCCGGTAGCGGAGGCCGCGACGCGTGACTCCAGGCCGATCCTCCGCCTGGTGCGCGATGTCGCCCCGGTGCCTGCCGAGATGCTCGCACCGGCCCACGGCCCCACCGGCGCTCCGGACATCATTGCCGGCCCGTCAAAGAAGGGCGTCTGCGCGGCCTACTACGTCAGTCGGAAGTGCTGGGAAGTGGCGGACGCGTACTGCAACCAAGCGCTGCACGTCTGCATGCTGCGAGAGTGCCCGGTGTACCATCTCAACCGCGAGGAACTGGAGCAGCGATTCGCCCGGAAGTTCTCCCATCTCTGGTAGACCGCAGGCTATTGGCGGAGGTCGAGGTTCAGCAGTTCCCTCAGATCGGAGATCCAGGCCCACGGGACGACGCCGCGCGATTCGACCTCGGCGCGCCGTTCCCCAAACCCGATGAACCGCACGCCCGCGCCCTCGGCGGCGAGGCCGTCGATCCATGAGTCACCGACCATGTACGCGTCGTGCAACGGGCCCAGCCGCTCGACGATCAAGCGGATGCCGGATGGATCGGGTTTCAACGCGGGGACGTCGTCGCGTGTCATGGCCAGATCCAACAGGGGTGTCAGCGCCATCGCCTGCAGCAGCCGGTGCGTCGCCGGACGGGCGTTGTTCGTCAGCAGCGCCAGCCGGAACCCCCGTGCCGCTAGATGCTCGAGCACTTCGCGGGCATGCGGCATGGCGGTGGCGCCGGCGAGCCCTTCGGCCTCATAGCGCTCGATCGTGGCCCACAGCGATGGAGCCAGATCCGGCGTGGCCGCCGCTGCCTGATCGACGAGGTCGCGGAGCGGATGGCGCATCAACTCCTCGCGCGCGGCAGGAAGGGGCGATCGGGCTGCCCATTGGTCGATCAGGCTGGCCCGGAGCTCGGCGAAGTTGATCCGCGAGTCGATGAGCGTGTTGTCGAAGTCGAAGATGATCGCGATCATCGTGACGTCCTGACATTCCATCTTTGTCACCGGGTTCCTGGTGGGACCACGCCGCGCGGAGAGGGAGTACGATGACCACGCCGCAGCCGACGACCATCGAGATGCTGGGGCAGCACATCGGACAGGAGGTCGAACTGTCCGGTTGGCTGGCGAACCGTCGTAGCAGCGGCAAGATCCACTTCCTGCTGCTCCGCGACGGCACAGGCACGGTGCAGGCGGTGATGGGCCGGCAGGACGTCCCCGAGGACACCTTTGCCGCGGCCGATCACCTCCCGCAAGAGAGCAGCCTGATCCTCACCGGCGTCGTACGCGCCGATCCACGCGCCCCCAGCGGCGTCGAGGTGACCGTCCGGTCGATCCGCGTGATCCAGCAGGCCGAAGCGTATCCCATTACGCCGAAGGAGCACGGGGTCGAGTTTCTCATGGATCACCGGCATCTGTGGCTCCGCAGCCGGCGCCAGCACGCGATCCTGAGGGTGCGGGCCGAGGTCATCCGCGCGATGACCGACTACCTCGACGACCACGGGTATCTGCGCGTGGACGCGCCGATCCTGACGCCGGCCGCGGTGGAGGGGACCACGACGCTGTTTGCCACCGAGTACTTCGATCTGGGAACCGCGTATCTGACCCAATCCGGTCAGTTGTACAACGAGGCGGCTGCGATGGCGTTTGGCCGCGTGTACTGCTTCGGACCGACGTTTCGTGCAGAGAAGAGCAAGACCCGCCGGCACTTGATCGAGTTCTGGATGCTGGAACCCGAAGCCGCGTTCCTCGATCTCAACGGCTACATGACGCTGGCCGAGGGGTTTGTCGCGTACGTCGTGGGCCGGGTCTTAGAGCGGTGCCGGGTCGAGCTGCGCACGGTGGAGCGCGACGTCGCACCGCTCGAGCGCGTCCAGGCGCCGTTTCCCCGCATCTCGTACGACGAGGCGCTGCGGGTGCTCGCCGAACAGGGCAAACCGGTGACCTGGGGAGACGATCTCGGCGGTGATGAGGAGACGGTTGTGAGCAACGCATTTGACCGGCCCGTCTTCGTGCACCGGTACCCCACGCAGTGCAAGGCGTTCTATATGCAACCCGATCCACAGCGGCCCGAAGTGGTGCTCGGCGCCGATCTCCTGGCGCCGGAGGGCTACGGTGAGATCATCGGCGGCGGTCAGCGCATCGACGACCTCGATCTGCTCCGCCGGCGACTGGCCGAACACCGCCTGCCGGAGGAGGTCTACCGGTGGTACTTGGACCTCCGCCGGTACGGGTCGGTGCCGCATTCGGGGTTCGGCATCGGGATCGAGCGCACTGTGGCCTGGATCTGTGGGATCGACCATATCCGCGAGACGATTCCGTTCCCGAGGCTGCTGAACCGACTGTACCCGTAGTCGGTGCCCAGGGATGGTCCAATGAGTGCAGGAGTCGAGTTACGCGGATGGAGAAGCCCGATGTGAGCATGACGCAAAGAAGTGTCCGCGACAGCCTGCTCAGGTCCTGGCGGGGTTTCTGTCATGGTCATAGTGGCTCTACTCGGTCTCACCGGACTCGCGGTGGTACTCTTCGGTGCCGGTGGGGTCATTGGGCTTCACGTTGATTCGGCGCAATACATCGAAGCGGCCCGAAATCTGCTGAAAGGCTATGGACTGAGTCAGGTGTTCGAGACCGGACCGGATCCGGTGACTGTGTCGGCACCACTCTACCCTGCGATGCTCGCGATGCTCGGAGTCTTCGGTCTCGATCCCTTGGACGGGGCAAAGTGGTTGAATGCTTTCCTCTTTGGCGCCAATATTAGCCTCGTCGGATACGCCATTTATCGGAGCACCAATTCGAGGGATGGCTGCCGTCCTGGGAGCATTCCTCGTTCTTGCCTCTCCCCACGTACTCTATGTCCACATGATGGCCTTGACGGAGCCGCCGTTCATTTTTTTCGCTATGTTAGGAGTATTTCTGGTCGCAACGTCCGCGGAAAATCCCAGGGCGCTTTACGCGGCCGCCGCGGCCGCCGCATTGGCCTGGCTTGCGCGATACCCCGGTCTGGCGGTCGTAATCGCTGGGACCGCGGGGATTCTCGTGCTGCGAACGCACGCTCATGGTCGTAGAATTCGAGATGCGGCCATGTTTGCCGTGCTGCCGTTGCTCCCGGTGACGCTCTGGTTCCTCAGGAATGTCTTGGTCGCTCACGTTGTGACGGGGAGGGGGACCGGATTCCATCCGATCACGGTTGAGCAAATCAAGCCTGCCCTGCTAGCGTACTCGTCGTGGCTGGTTCCCGAGACGCTTCCAGCCTCGTTCGGCATCTTCAGGAACATCTTCTTGATTGCAGTCATCGGGAGCTTTGTGGGTCTAAGCATTGCACTACTGCGCGCCAACCGGCGGGCGCACAGAACCGAACCTGCCGGTCCTCTTTTGTCGAGATTCTCCACACTGCTGTTATTGTATGTCTCCTTCTACAGTGGGTTTTTGGTCCTTGCCGCGTCCCTCAGTGGTTTCTATAAGGCCCCCCTGGGGTTTCGGTATCAGGTGCCGATTTACGTGGCTTTGACGGTTCTCATCGTCTCCCAGGGTCACTATCTTTTGCGTGGCGCACGTACTCGCCTCCTTCGAGTGGCCACGCTGGCATTCTGCGTCGCTTTCGCGGCATCGTACTCCATTCGGGGAGCAGTATGGGTGATGAACAGTCATAGCCGGGGGCTGGGATATGCTAGCAGGATGTGGAGACAGTCCGAGACCATCACAATGGTTAAGGCGCTCCCTCCTGACATTTGGGTTTATTCGAATATTCCCGAAGTAATCTATCTGCTGACCGGGAGGCCGTCTGGCTCCCTTCCTGGAAAAACGGAGAGCGAATATCGCTCGGAATTGGCCCGGATCGATCGAAGACTCCGGAACCGAGAAGTGCTGCTTGTGTATTTTCGTGAGGTTCCAGGCCGTGACTTTCCAGGCCG